>NZ_JAPNNL010000183.1 GCF_027620315.1 Nonomuraea corallina
CAGCGGCAGCCCGGTCGAGGCGGCCAGCTCCCCGGCGGCCTCCTCCAGCAGGTCGGCGCTCCAGCCCGACAGCGGCCGGGATTCGGCCTCGAAGTCGTGCCAGCTGAACCCCGGCGGGCGGCTGCCCACGGCCTTGATCAGACTCTCCTTGACGGAGAACGCCGCCGGTCCCGGCTCCCGCCCGCGCTCGGCGGGCGTGGTCACCCGGCGGGCGAACACCTCACCGCCCCGGCGCGCCGCCCGGACGATCCGGTCCTCCTCGACGATGTCCACGCCCACCAGCACGGCGGCGGTCACGCCGGCACCCCCGAGCAGCGGGCCACAAAGAGCTCCAGCGCGGCGGTGTACTCCTCGGCGCGCTCGACCATCGGGATGTGGCCGCTGTCCTCCACGAGCAGCACCTCGGCGTCCGGGTAGGCGGGCAGCACCTCCAGCCAGGGTTCCGGAGGCGTCATCCGGTCGTGCCTGCCCCACACGTACAGGGCCGGGCAGGCGACCCGGTCCAGCGCGGCCTCCACCTGGTACCGGCGGGTGGCCTTGAGACTGCGGGCCATGCTCACCATCGACTCGGGCCGGCGGAGCATGTCGCCGACCTCGGCGAGGCGCTCGTCGGAGAACAGGCTGCGCCCGCCGTGGAACAGCGCGGCCACCATGCGCTCGCCGAACTCGTCGCCGAACGGGCGTACGCTGCCCCGCCGGTCGAAGCTGAGCCCGACGTCGGGGTCGGCGGTGAGGCCGGGGGCGCCGCTGACCACGATGCCGAGCACCCGGTCGGGCCGGCGGCCCGCCAGGTCGATGGCGACCAGGCCGCCGAGGGAGTTGGCGCACAGGATGATCTCCCCGGCCCCCGCCTCGTCGCAGGCGTCGAGCAGCGCGTCGCCGAGCCGCTCGATCGAGCCGGCGGTCCGGCGGTCGAGCGCGCAGATCGCCTCGTTGGTCCGCAGCACGGACCGGCCGCGCCGTTCCAGCCGGGCGTACGGGTGGTCCCAGATCCAGCCGCCCGCGAACAGCGCGGACATGAACACCACGGCGGGCCCGGCGCCGTCGCCGAGCCGGTACTCGGCGGTGAAGTCCGTCATCGATGCTCCAGTCACTTGCGTCGTCACGTCACACGGGGTCGGGTCGCACGGGTCGGGGTCACGCGAGTCGGGGTCACAGGGTGGCGGCTTGCTCCGGGGTCCAGCCGCAGGCGCACGCCGCGCCGTCCGCGACGACCGCGGCGCAGCCGGGGCAGCGGGCGTAGTCGCGGGCGGAGGCGGCGTACCAGACGCTGGTGTGGACGCGGGCGCACAGGCCGCTTCTGAAGAAGCGGCGCATGGCCCGCTGGTGGGGACGGGCGTGCACGGCCCGGAGCGACTCGGGCCGGTCGAAGGCGCTCAGCGTGAACTTGCGGTCGCCGGCGTCGAACGTCGTCGCGCCGAGGAAGCCGCGCGTGGCCCGCAGCGACTTGACGATCTCGACGCTGAGCAGGTCCACGTCGGCGGCCTCGGCGTCGTCGCGGATCTGCAGCCAGGTGAGCACCAGCGCGCCGGGACGGTCGGTGCGGTCCATGGGGACCCTGGCGCTCAGCCCGTACTCCCGGGTGTCGTCGGCGGCGGGCACGAACCGGGCCGCGTAGCCGAGCGACTCGGCGAGCGCCAGCCGGTCGTAGGTCCTGCGGACGTGCGCGCCGTCCTGGTCGAGGGTCACGAGGTCGGCGCCGGACACGGTGACGGCGCCGTTCGTCGCGGGCAGGCCCAGGTAGGCGGCGCGGTGTCCGGCCCGGAGCGTCCAGGAGACGGTGGCCGCTCCGGCGTCGGCGGTCACCCTGTCGACCTGGAAACGCGGGCCGGGGAAGCAGGCGAGCATCCGGGCCGCGTGTGCGGTCAGCGCGTCCCCGGTCAGCACCCCGCCCGAATCGGGGTCGGCGTAGGAGGCGGCGGACGCCGCCACCGCCGCCGGATCGCCCGACTCCCAGGCCGCCAGATGCGCGTCCACGACCGCGCGCGGCTCCGTCTCAGCCACGGCCCGCCCCCCGCCCGCCGTCCACGGCCAGGGTGTCCTCCAGAAGGGGGTCGGAGGAGAGCGCGACGGCCAGGGCGTGGGTGGCGGTGTGGCTGATGGAGACGCGGATGCGGTGCGGCCAGGCCCGGCGCGCCAGATCACCGGTCAGCCGGACGGCGGGCGGATGGCCGTCCAGGCAGGCGGCCCCGGCCCGGCAGTCCGGGGCGGGCAGCGGCAGGATCTCGACCTGGCCGAGATGATGGGCGACGGGCGGCAGGCCGAGCAGCCGCACCACCGCCCGCTTGCCCGCCAGCCGCCCGGCCCAGTGCTCCAGCGTGCGGCCCGCCGACCGCACGCGTTCGGCCGGCGTGTAGACGTCCTCCAGCCGCATGCCGCCGAGCAGTTCGCCCGGCCGGCTGAACCCGCCGTGACCGACGACCGCGCCGCCCCATCGCCTCACGCGGCCACCTCCCTGGCCAGGCGGCGCAGGGTGGCGGGGTCGGCCAGGCTCAGGCAGCGGGCCCCCGCCCGGCGCGACAGCCCGGCCAGGACCTTGCTGTCCCCCACTTCGACACCGGGCGCGACCGCGTCGACCGCGCCCACCGTACGGGTCCACCGCACCCTGCCGGTGAGCTGGGCGACCAGCGCCCGGCGCAGCGTGCCGGGGTCGGTGGTGGGCTCGCCGCTGACGTTCGGCACGACGGGGACGCGGGGCTCGCGCATCTCCGCCACCGCCACCGCCGCGGCCCAGGCGGGGACGGCGGCGGCCATGAGGGGCGAATGGTAGGCGTCCCCGACCTTGAGCGGCACGATCTTGGTGGCGTCGGCGGCGAGCCGCTCCAGCCGGTCCAGGGCCGGGAGGGCGCCGGACACGACCACGTGGCCCGGCGCGTTCTCCAGCGCGACCACGGCGGGCTCACCGGGCGCGGCCGCCGCCTCGGCCAGTTCCTCGACCCGCTCGACGGGCAGCCCCATCACCGCCCGCATGCCGCCCCGGACGGCCTGTCCCTCGCCGCGTCCCGCCGCGGCCATCAGGCGGGAGCGGGTCTCCACCAGCCGGACGGTCGCGGCCAGGGTCAGCACGCCCGCCGCGTGCAGCGCGGTCAGCTCGCCCACGCTGTGCCCGGCCACGATCGCGGGCTCGTACCCCTCTTCCGTCAGCACGGCCAGGGCCGCGAGGTTGCAGGCGGTCACCGCCACCTGGGCGTGCTCGGTGGACACCAGCCGGTCGAGCGGGCCCCTCGCGCACAGCGGGGAGATCGGCCGCGACAGCATCGCGTCGATCTCGTCCAGGCGGTCGCGCGCCACCGGCCTGCGGCGCAGCCAGGCGCCCATGCCGACCCGTACGGTGCCCTGGCCGGGGAAGAGATAGCCCAACATGACATGAATCCCTTTCGCATCAGCGGTGGGGGTCCGCTCACAGGCGGCGTCGCGGCCGGCGTTCCTCATGGGCGGGACGCTCGGTGCCGAGGAAGCCGAGCAGCAGCTTGCTGACCTGGTCGGGGGCGTCGAGGGGAAGCCAGTGACCGGCGTCCTCGATCCGCTCGTAGCGCCACGGCCCCTTGACGAACTTGCCGGACCCGGCCATGCCCTCCTCCAGCAGGGCCTTGTCGCCCGCACCCCAGATGCCCAGGGTCGGCGCGAGCACCGGCGGGAAGCGGCGGCCGGTCTCCAGCTCGGAGGCGGGCGAACGGTTGGCCCGGTACCAGTTGAGCCCGGCGGTCAGCGCGCCCGGCCTGGCCAGGTCGCGCAGGTAGCGGTCGTGGTCGCCGTCACGGCCCATGATCTCGCGGAACAGCCGCCAGCCGTTGCGGCGCAGCAGTTCCTCGCTCACGCCGGGGAACTGGTAGAAGAGCATGTACCACGAGGCCGCCCGCTGCTCGATCGACGGCGCGGCGAAGACGCCGGGGTGCCCGACCGACAGGACCACCAGATGGTCGAGCCTGCGTGGCATGAGGAAGGCGTACATCCAGGCGATGGCCGCCCCCCAGTCGTGACCGACGAGGTGGGGCCGCTTGATCCCGAGGCTCATCGTCAGCGCCACGACGTCGTTGACGATCGTCTGCATCCCGTACGCCTCGACCTCCTGCGGCTTGCCGGAGTCGCCGAAGCCCCGCAGATCGGGCGCGATGACCCGGAAACCGCCCTCGGCCAGCGCGGGGATCTGGTTGCGCCACAGGTAGGAGGAATCGGGGAAGCCGTGCAGCAGCACGACAGGGGCGCCCTCGCCCTCGTCGACGTAGGCGAGGTCGACGCCGTTGACGTGGACCGTCTTCTTCTCCATCATGCCGTCTCCCTGAACAACCGCTCAGCGAAGAACTCGCTGAAGCCGAACTCGGGCACCTCTTCGGGGGCGACCATGTTGAGCAGTCCCGTGACCTGCGCGGCGAAGTTCCTGGCCATCAGCCTGCGCACGCGGCGTCTGCGTTCGACGGCCGCCGGGCCGAACTCGACGTGCAGCCTGCTGATGATGGAGGCGCCGAAGTCCAGCCGCTCCAGCCGGAACTCCCGCTCCTCGACGTACGGCGCGAACGCCGCCGGCGACCAGTCGGCGGAGGCGAGCAGGATGTCGCAGACGGTCCTGGAGTCCCGCAGCGCGCACGACAGCCCGGTGCCGAGCACGGTGTCCGCGTTGCCGGCCTCGTCGCCGATCAGCACCACGCCCTCGGTCAGCGGCGGCCCCTCGGGGACGCTGGACACCGACGGCCACACCGACAGCGGCCCGGCGGGAATCGCCTCGGTCACCGCCTTGCCCCGGTCGGGCAGGCACGTCAGCTCGTACGCGGCCAGGAACCGGGCCACGCCGCCGGGACCCCGGTAGCGGTGCTTGTTCACGGTGGGAAAGTTGAGATAGAGGCGGGCCCGGCCGTCACCCTGCGGGAACACCATGAACATGACGTCACCCTCGGTGCCCATGGCCTGCACGTCGGGCGGCCAGCCGGTCATGCCCTCGACCATCATGCCGCCGCCCCAGTGGTGCATGGAGTTGCGCATCGTGATCCCCACCTGCCGGCCGACCGTGCAGCCCCGGCCGGTCGCGCCGAGCACGATCCGGGGGCGCAGCTCGCGCGGGCCGCGAGGGGTGCCGAAGGCGACGACCGGGCGGGGACCGGGCGTCACCGAGATCTTCGAGGCCGCCATCTCCAGGCGGGCGCCGCCGGCCACGGCCTGCTCCGTCATCAGCGCGCACACGGTGTGGTGCGGGAAGGACATCGGGCCGCCGAAACCGGGGATGAAACCAGTCATGTTCACGGCCTCGACCTCGTCGTCGGCGACGGCCTCGTCCCACGTCATCCATTCGCGGATCTCCCAGCCGCCGCCCGCCCAGAAGCAGTCCTCGACGCCGAGCCGGCGGGCCTCCCTGATGCCCCACGGCGCCAGCCATTCGCCCCGTACCAGGTCCCGGTAGGTCTCCTGCTTCTCCAGCAGCACCACGGACAGGCCGCCCGCGACCAGCTTGCAGGCCGCGGAGGCGCCCGCGATGCCGCCTCCGACGATGACGACGTCGGGGTCCTCGGACGCGTGTGTCAACTCCCCCACCTCTCCCAGTAGGTGCGTTCCTCCGCGCTGTAGCGGTCGGCCGGGCGAAAGTCGGTTCCCACGGTGTAGGCGACCGGGATCATGCACACCTGCGTGACCCCCGACGGGATGCCGAGCAGCCGCCCGACCTCCCGCTCGTGCGGGACGTGCAGGCAGGTGATGGTGCTGCCGAGGCCGCGGCTGCGCAGGGCGAGCTGGAACGACCAGATGGCCGGGAAGATCGAGCCGTAGAAGATGCTGGCCCTGGTCTCGCCGTGCCGCACCAGGTGACCGGGGTCCTCCGGGACCTTGTCCGCCATCCGCACCCGCCACGCCTCGTTGATCGCCGCGATGTCCGGCGGGCGGCCCAGCACGCACGGGATGACCAGCACCGGAACCGACTCGAGCGTCTCGGTGAGCGCCAGCGCCGAGGCGTAGGTGCGTCTGGCCGCGGCGTCGTTGCGGCGGCGGCCCGCGTTGGTCCAGATGTCGTTGCGGTGGAACGTCCAGGACGAGCGGATCATCTCGGCCAGCTTCGCCTTCACCGCCGGATCGGTGATCACCAGCCAGCGCCAGTTCTGGTGGTTGTTGGCCGTGGGCGCCTGGACGGCGACCTCCAGCGCCTCCCGTACGACCTCGGGCGGCACCGGCCGGTCCAGGTCGAGCCGGCGGCGCACGGAACGCGTGGTCGTCAGCAACCGGTCGGTCTCGGCCACGTCGAAGGGCGGCACGTTCATACCGCCCCCAGCAGGACGGCGCCGGCCACCGAGCCAGGAGCGGCGGTGAGCGCGACCGCCCGCTCCACCGGTCCCGTCGCGGACGGGGCGGGCTCATCCCCGGGGCCGCGGCCGGCGCCCGGCCTCGCGGGCCCGGTGAGCGTGGGAACGATCCCGTCACGGACGGCCAGCGCGCCGAGGGCGATGTTCATGGCCCCGGTGGCCGCCTGGCAGTCGCCCATCAGGGCGGCGGACGAGGTGAGCGTCCCACCCGCCAGCGTCTCCAGGACCGCCGCCGCCTCCTCCCGGTCCTCCGGGAGACCGTCGGCCGCGCAGACCACCACACCGGCCACCACACCGGCGGCCGCCTCCGGCAACCCGGCCAGACTCCGGGCCACCGTCCCGGCGTCTCCGGTGACGTGGTGGGCGGCGTGGGACGTGCCGAGCACCCGCGCGTACGCACCGCCACCGCGCCCGGCGCAGTGGTCGGCCGACTCGACCACGAAAGCCACCGCCGCCGACCCCGGCACGTACGAGACGGGCAGATCGCCGGGGCTCTCGCCGGGGCGTTCGTCGGCTGCGACCACCAGGACCACCTCCGCCTTGCCCGTCCGGATCACCTCAAGGGCGCAGTCGAGCGCGATCGAGGCCGACGCCCCGCCGTTGCAGATCGTGGTGGTCGGCCCCCGGAGGCCCAGGGTCTGGCAGACGGCTCCGCCGGTGGCGTTCAGCACCACGTTGGAGAAGCTGAGCACGGCGGGCTTGCTGGGGTTGAGGGCGATGCTCTCGTCGAAGCCGCCGGTGCTCTCGGCCGACCCGGCGCCGGTCGCGAAGATCAGCCCGACGTCGTCCAGCGCTTTCCTGGGCAGCTTCAGCCCGGCGTCCTCCCAGGCCAGGCGGGAGGCCGCGATGGCCATCCTGGAGAGCTGGTTCATGTGCCGCCACAGCGAGCGCGGCGCGTACGTCCGCCCGTCCAGCGACGGCGTGCGGCCCGCTCCCCGCCGCCCGGCCGTGATGGCGGCGCTCACCTCGGCGATGCCCGTGCCCGCGCCGGTGACGGGTCCCAGCCCGGTGATCACCGCCTCTCGCGGCGGCAGATCCTCGTACGCGCGAGGCCCACCCGGGCGCGTCAGCACGAGGGACACGTTGTTGCCGCCGAAGGCGTAGTTGTTGGACACGACGGTCTCCATGGCCATGGGCCGGGCCACGTTCGGCACGAAGTCCAGACCCGGAGCCCCGCCGGAGCCCGTGTCGGAGCCGGAGCCGGAGCCGGTGCCGGAGCCGGTGCCGGAGCCGGTGTCGGCGCCGGGGTCGAAGCCGATCGTGGGCGGCGCCATGCCGTGCCGCAGCGCCAGCACCGCGGCCACCGCCTCGACCGCGCCCGCCGCCCCGAGCGTGTGGCCGAGGAACGACTTGATGCTGCTGGTGGGCACCTGTCCGGCGCGTTCGCCGAACACCAGCCGCATGACCTTGGCCTCCATGGCGTCGTTGGCCGGGGTGCCGGTGCCGTGGCCGCTGACATAGTGCACGTCGTCCGGTGAGAGCCCGGCGTCGGTGAGCGCGCGGCGCATGGCGGCGGCCCCTCCCCTGCCCGTGGGGTCGGGCGCCGTCGCGTGATAGGCGTCGGCCGACAGGCCGTAGCCCGCGACCTCGGCCAGCGGCGTGGCCCCCCGCGCCAGGGCCAGGTCCAGCGGCTCCAACAGCAGGAAGGCGGCCCCTTCGCCGAGGTTGAGCCCGTCGGAGTGGCTGTAGGGACGGCACGGCCCGGTGCTGAGCGCCTGCAGCCCGGCGAATCCGGCGTAGGTGCCGAACAGCAGCGGGTCCACCCCTCCGGCCAGGACGGCGTCCGCCTCGCCGGTGAGGATCTTGTCCTTGGCGAGCCCGACCGCGTTCCCGCCGGCGGCGCACGCGGTGGAGACCAGGATGCGCGGCCCGCCCAGCCCCAGCCGCTCGGCCACCACGTCGCCGGTGCGGTGCATGGGCTGGTAGCGGCCCGCCGGTCCGGGCGTCGCCTGGCACTTGCCGAGGATGACCCCGAACCGCGCAGGGCTCGCGGTGACCCCGCCCGCCTGCCTGATCGCCTGGCGTGCGGCGACCAGCGCCAGCCTGGCGGTACGGTCGAGGTCCGCGTCGGCGGAGGGCGTCTGCTCGCTGATCCAGGCGTCGGGCACCCGGCCGGCGTGCCTGGCCTCGAAGACCGCGTACGCCTCGTCCCGCAGCTCGGTGAGGCCGCCGCTGCCGGTGCTGAGCCGCAGCCAGAACTCCGCGGGGTCGCGGCCGATCGCGCAGATGATGCCCAGACCGGTGACGACGACGGGCCGCAGCGCCATGCTTGTCTCCTTTGCGAGAAGCGGTCCGGCCGATCAGATGATCGGCACGCTCCAGCTCTTGGGCACGATGTAGGGGCTGGTCAGCGTGGTCGCCCCGACGCCGCCCACCGACAGGTCGAGGCCGGCCGCGGCCAGGTCGCGGTCCACGCGGGCCAGGCCGAGCGTCGCGCCGAGGCCGACGCTGTGCACCGCGTGCACCACTTCGCCGATGACCTGCTCACCGGCCATGAGCCGGGTGCCGGGGGTGGGCACGCCGGTCACGCAGGTGAAGCCGATGGTGGCCCGCCCGGTTCCCGACTCGAACGCCTCCAGCACGGCCTCGCGCCCCACGAAGGTCTCCTTGGTGATGTCGACCAGCCAGTTGGCGCCGATCTCGATCACCGAGGCGCCCGGGGACGCCTCGTGGCGCGGCATCGGCTGGCGGACCTCCAGCATCGCCAGTTCGAGGGCCTCCTGGCCGGACGGGCGGGCGTGTTCCAGGCACAGCTCCCACAGGCGGGCCGCCTCCTGCCGGGGCACGATCATCTGGTAGCCGTACTCGCCGGTGAAGCCCGTCCTGGCGAAGACGATGTCCACGCCGTCCCAGACCGCCTCGGCCACGGACTCGAACGGCAGCGAGGCCAGCTCCCCGTCGATCAGCCGGCCGACGACGCCCCAGGCGTAGGGTCCTTCCAGCCCGATGAGCGTCAGGTCGGCGCGGTCGGTGATCTCGACGCCCTCGTCGTTCTCCGCGCGCAGATGCTCCAGCAGCCGTGTCCCGGCGCCGCAGGAGCTCTCCAGGAGGATCCCGTCCTCCCGGCCGAAGGCGATCACCTGGTCCACGATCGACCCGCCGGCGTCCAGGACGAGGCTCATCATGCAGCGGTCGGAGGTGAGGTACTCCACGTCGCGGGCGAGCACCCGCTGCGCGAACGCGATCGCGTCGGGGCCGGTGATCTCGATGAGCCCGTGGCCGCCGAGATCGAGCGCCGCGGCGCGCTCCCGGAGCGCCTTGTACTCCTCCGACAGCGCCTCGGGGGAATCCGAGAAGCGCAGCGGCACGGTCGTGTCGCCGACCTCGCCGTGAACGGTGCCCTCAGGATGCGTGGCCGCGAGGACGTTGACCATGGTTCACACCTTTCGCCCAGTACGTTGCGCCGCCGGATCGGCGATCGTGAGAATTCCTTCGGCGGCCACCTGGCCGGCCACCCGGGCCGACACGCGGAACTCCGCGAACCCGCCGCCGCCCCCGGTCCGCTCGGCGGTCAGCGCGAGCTGGTCCCCGGGGAGGACCGGACGCCGGAAGCGCATCGAGCGGACGCCCGCCAGGTAGCTGATCTCGCTGGCCCCGGCCAGGGCGAAGACCACGCCGGAGAGCTGCGCCAGCGCCTCGACGATCACGACGCCCGGCAGCACCGACTCGGCCGGGAAGTGGCCCTGGAACCACAGCTCGGTCCCGGCGACGTTCTTGGTGGCCGTGCCCTTGACGCCCGGCTCCACCTTGCCGACCTTGTCGAGCAGCAGCATCGGCCAGCGGTGCGGCAGCACCGCGCGGATCTGGTCGTGGGTCAGCCCGGACACCACCGGCGGGGCGGCGGTGTCCGCCTGCGCGACCGTCATCGGCCGGCCCGGAGCGCGGGGTCGACCTCGTCCGCGAGGCGCGACACCGAGCCGAAGACGGCCATCTCGCTGTCGTAGAGCGCGACCCCGAACTCCGCCTCGATGGCGACGTACAGTTCGAGCACGTCGAGGCTGTCCAGCTCCAGGCCCCGGCCGAACAGCGGCTGGTCGTCGGTGATCCAGCCGGGCTCGATCTCCAGGTCGAGCCGGGAGACGATCATCTTCTTGATCTGGTCGCAGGTCTGCCGGCGTTCGGCGGCTTTCGCGCGCAGTTCGTCGACGGTCATGTGTTCTCCTATGCCTCGGAGCTTGCGGGGTCGGGGGGTGGGACGGCTCACCCGAGGCCGCCGCCGTGGGCGACCACCACCGAGCCGGACATGTACGACGCCTTTTCGGAGGCGAGGAAGCTGACGATGGAGGCGATCTCCTCGGGCCGCCCCATCCGGCCGAGGCGGATGCGTGACTCGTACTGCTTCCGGATGGGGGTGGGGACCTTGCGGGTCATGTCGGTGGTGACGAATCCGGGGGCGACCACGTTGGCCCGGACGCCGTGCGGGGCGGCCTCGTTGGACAGCGCGTGCGTGAAGGCGATGATCGCGCCCTTGGACGCCACGTAGTTCGTCTGGCCGGGGAAGCCGCCGTCCAGGCCGCTGGAGGAGGACAGGGTCACGATCGACCCGCTGCGCCGGTGCCGCATCAGCTTCAGCGCCTCCCGGCAGGTCAGGAAGGTCCCGATGAGGTTGGTGTCCAGCGGGCCGCGGAACTGGTCCAGGCTCATCGTGATGAGGTAGCGGTCCTGGGTGATGCCGGCGCTGGTCACCAGCACGTCGAGCCGGCCGTGCTCGGCCCGGATCTGCCGGAAAACGTGACGGACCGCCTCCTCGTCCGTGACGTCCGCCTGCACGCTCGTCGCGCTGCCGCCCTCCTCCTGGATCAGGGCGACGACCTCCTTGGCGTCCCGCTCCGACCTGGCGTAGTTGACGATGACGTGCGCGCCCTCCCTGGCCAGGTCGAGCGCGACGGCCCGGCCGATCCCGCGTGACCCCCCGGTGACCAGGGCCACGGACCCTTGGGTGAACAGCATCGGCGTCTCCAGCAATTCGGGAATCGCGGAATGACTTGCATTGATCTTCCTCACTTAAGCTACTAAAGGCGGATATCACGCCTGTATCATGCGGATATCCATGCATTGACTGAGATAATCGATATATTCGATGCTGGCGCAATGAACCAGCTTGAGGTGGACGTATTGGTGATCGGGGGCGGGCCGGTCGGATTGAGCGCGGCGATCGAGCTTTCCCGTCACGGGGTCGAAACCCTGCTGGTCGAAAAGCACACGGGGACGTCGATTTTCCCCAAGGCCCGGCTCATCACCACCCGGACCATGGAGATCTTCCGGTCCTGGGACATCCAGGACGAGGTGGAGAGCGTGGGAATGCCGCGCGAGGAGTTCCTCGCGGTGGGCGTCGGCAGCTCGCTCACCGCGGACGACTTCGTCCGGTCGGCGGCGGCGCTGCGGCGCGACGCCCCGCACAGCCCCACCTACACCTTCCTGTGCTCCCAGGACCTGCTGGAGGTCATCCTGCGCCGGGGCGCCGAGTCGGGGCCCGGGGCGGACGTCAGGTTCGGCACCGCCATGACGTCGATGCGCGAGGTCCCCGGCGGCGTCGAGGCCGTCGTGTCCGGGCCGGCCGGCGAGACCCGGGTGCGCTGCCGGTACGTGGTCGCCGCCGACGGCAGCCGCGGCGGCGTGCGCCACTCGCTCGGCATCAAGACCGAGGGCCCGCCGGTGCTCGGCCACATGATCAGCATCATGTTCGAGGCCGACCTGGGCTTCCTCCCCCGCGAGCGGCGGGCCGCGCTGTCCTTCCTGCGCGACCCGCCGTGCGCGCTGGAGGCGGTCGATCACGAACGGCGCTGGATGGTGCAGACCGGGTACGAGCCGGAGGAGGGCGGAAGCCCGGCCGACTTCACCGAGGACGTGTGCCTGGCCGCGGTGCGCGCCGCCGTCGGGGTGCCCGGCCTGCCGGTCACCATCCTGGGCGTCATGCCCTGGCTGCAACAGGCCAGGGTCGCCGACGCCTTCCGGTCCAGCCGGGTCTTCCTGGCCGGCGACGCCGCGCACGTGGCGACGCCACAGGGCGGATTCGGTATGAACTGCGGCATCCAGGACGCCCACAACCTGGCCTGGAAGCTGGCCGCCGTGCTGCGCGGCGTCGCCGGGCCGGCGCTGCTGGACACCTACACGACCGAGCGGCGCCCGGTCGCCGTGCGGACCGTGGACGAGAGCCTGACCAACGCCCTGATCACCTTCCGCATGATGGAGGGCCGGCTGTCCATGGAGGAGGCCGTCGACCAGCAGGCGGGCCGGCGCAGCTGCGAAGGGCTGGTGCTCGGCCTCGCGTACGAGTCCGCCGCGGTGGTCCCGGACGGCACCGCCGCCCCCCAGCCCGACGACCCCTACCGCACCTACGTCCCCACGGCCCGGCCCGGACACCGCGCCCCGCACGTGTGGCTCACCGGGGACGGCGGTCCCGTGTCGACCCTGGACCTGCTCGGCCCCCGCTTCACCCTGATGACGGCGTCCCGCGCGTGGGCCCGCGCCGCCTGCCGGGTGGCCGACCTGGCGGTGGCCGAGATCTCGCCGACCGGCCCGTACGGCTCCGCGACCTGGGCGGCGGAGTACGGCGTGGGCGAGGCGGGCGCCGTCCTGATCCGCCCGGACGGCCACGTCGGCTGGCGGACCACCGGCGGGCCCGGCGCCCGAGGAGAGTCCCTGACCAGGGCTCTGGCCGACATCCTCGCCCTCGGCTGAGGCGTCACAGGGCCGCGCCGAAAACGAGCCGTCGGACACGAGTCGTCGCACGAGCCGTAGTCGGACACGAGCCGTCGGACACGAGCCGTCGGACACGAGCCGTCGGACACGAGCCGTACCAGCGGTACGGGACGCGAGGCCGCGCGTCAGACGCGGGCCATGCGGGTGCGGAGCCGGGCCGCGCCGAGGCGGAGCGAGAGCGGGTTGCCGCAGGAGGTGGCGACCAGGTCGGACACCGCCTCCGGGCCCAGCGTCGCGCCGGCCGCGCCGACGAGCAGGTCCGCCAGCTCGCGCGCCGCGTCCTCGGCCAGCGGCGCCAGGAACTCGCGGTGCGCCCCCTGCCTGGCGACCAGCTCGTCCAGCGGGTCGGCGCTGGTCACCACCACCCGGCAGCCCGCGCCGCCGGGCAGCAGCGACGCCACCTCGTCGCCGTCGCGGGCGTTGTCCAGCACCACGAGCATCCGGCGGCGGGCGGTCCGGCTGCGGTACAGGGCCAGCTTCTCGGCCCGGTCCGCGGGGATGTCATGTTCGCCGAGCGCCCGCAGGAAGCGGTCCAGCACGGCGCCGATCTCGATCCCCGCCAGGTCCGCGAAGAGCTGGCCGTCGGGGAACCAGTCGATCCGCGCGTGCGCCCAGCGCAGCACCAGCGTGGTCTTGCCGACGCCCAGCGGCCCGCTGACCACCATCGTCCCGGCGACGGCCACCTCCGGGTCGGGGCGCAGCGCCGCGTCCAGGAAGGCCAGCTCCCCCGCCCGTCCCACGAACGGCAGCACCTGCGGCGGAAGCTGGCAGGGCACGACCGGGGCGGGCGCGGGCGGGCGCGGCATCAGCGCGGTCTCGTCGCGCAGGATCTGCTCGTGCAGCCGCCGCAGCGCCGGTCCCGGCTCCAGGCCGATCTGCTCCAGCAGGAACCGCCGCGTCTCCTGGTACGTGCGCAGCGCTTCGGCGCGACGGCCCGCGCGGTACTGGGCCAGCATGAGCTGGGCGCGCACCCGCTCACGGAACGGGGACTCGGCGACCAGGGCCAGCAGCTCGGGGATCACCTGATGGTGCCTGCCCAGCTCGATCTCCAGCTCCAGGCAGGTCTCCAGCGCCTCCAGCCGCCACTCGGCCATGCGCGCGACGTCGTACCGCAGCCCGCTGAAATGCTCGAACGGGCTGCCGCTCCACAGCGCGAGCGCTTCGCGCAGCAGGAGCACGGCCCGCTCCCGGTCGCTCGCGGCCAGGTCCCTGGCCCGCGCCACCATGGAGGTGAACCTGAGCCAGTCGATGCTGTCGTCGGCCGCCCGCAGCAGGTAACCGGGGCTGGACGTCTCGATCAGGCCGGCGCCGAGCCTGCGGCGCAGCCGGGACACGCAGATCGCGACCTGGCGCCAGGCGCTGCGCGGGGCCGAGCCCGCCCACACCGCCTCGACCAGCCGCTCGACGCTGATCACCCGGTTGGCGTTGAGGAGCAGGCAGGCCAGGATGGCCAGCTCCCTGTTGGCGCCCATCGGCAGTTCGGCGCCGTCCTTGAACACCCTGAGCGGCCCCAGCACCCGGAACTCGAAGACGGGCCCCGGCGCCGGCCCCGACATCGGCGCGCCCATCAGGC
>NZ_JAPNNL010000184.1 GCF_027620315.1 Nonomuraea corallina
CGCGGGCCCGGTCCCTCACACTGGAGGGATGAGGATGGAGTTCGCCGTGGACGGCCTGCCGCTGGTCGGTGACCTGCGGGTGCCCGACGGTACGCGACCGCGCCCCGCCCTGGTCCTCACCGGGCCGCTCAGCGGGGTGCGCGACCAGGTGACCGGCCGGTACGCGGAGCTGCTGGCCGCCGAGGGGTTCGTCACGCTGGCCTTCGACCACCGCAACTGGGGCGAGTCGGGCGGGGAGCCGCGCTGCCACGAGGACCCGCAGGGCAAGCTGCACGACCTGCGGGCGGCGGTGTCGTTCCTGCGCTCGCGGCCCGAGGTCGACGGGGAGCGGATCGGCGTGGCCGGCATCTGCCTGGGCGCCGGCTACGCGCTCAAGTTCGCCGCCTTCGACCCTCGGGTGAAAGTGTTCGCCGGGATCGCGGGGGCGTACCACAACCCGTACACGACGCGGACGGGCACGGACTACCAGGCCGCCCTGGCCGCCCTCACCGACGTGCTCGAACGGCAGGACCTGGGCGGTCCCGTGGCCTACGTCCCGGCGGTGGCCGAGGAGGGGGAGGCCGCCATGCCCGGCGCCGAGCTCCTCGACTACTTCGGCACCGGCCGCTCCGCCTCCGCCCACTGGGTCAACCGGGTGACCAGCGCGAGCGTCCGCGAGCTGATCACCATGGACCACATGATCGGCGCTGACTTCCTGTCGCCCAAGCCGGCGCTCCTCGTGCACGGCGTGGCCGACCGGTTCTGCTCGCCCGAAGGCGCCGAGGAGGCGTTCAAGCGGCTGGACGAGCCGAAGCGGCTGGTCTGGCTGGACGCCAGACGGCACGCCGACCTGTACGACCGCGAACCGTACGTGACACAGGCCGTCGCGGCGACGGCGGAGTTCCTGCGCGAGCACCTGTGAGGTGACGCCGCCTCCCCGGCGGGGTCAGTGCGCCCGCGCGAGGTCCTCCTCGGGAATGACCTTGGGCACGCCGCGCAGCCCCACCAGGGCGAGCGCCGCCACCACCACGAGCATCACCGACGTGGTCAGCGCCGTGACGTTGACGGCGTGGACGAAGGCCTCCCGCGCCGCCGCCACGAGCTGACCGGCCTGCGCGGCGGGCAGCGACTCGGCGACGGTCAGCGCCCCGGCGATCGACTCGCGCGCCGCCTCGGCCGGCACCCCGGCGGGCACCTCCAGGCGTCCGGCGTAGGCGCTGTTCAGCACCGTGCCGAGGATCGCGATGCCGAGCGCGCCGCCCAGCTCGAACGAGGTCTCCGAGACCGCCGCCGCGGCCCCCGCGCGTTTCCTGGGCGCGGTGGCCAGCACGTTGTCGTTGTTGACGGTGAACGCCAGCCCGATGCCCATGCCGCCCACCATCATGGCGCAGGCCATGACGGGGTAGCTGACCTCCAGGCCGAGCGTGGAGTAGTAGAAGAACGCCCCCGCGTTCATCAGCAGGCCGAGCGCCACGACGCCGTTCCTGCCGATGCGGCTCACCAGCGGCCCGGCCAGCACGCCGCCGATCGCCCCGCTCAGCCCGCCGGGCAGTCCCGCGAGCCCCGCCTGCAGCGGCGACCAGCCCAGCACGAGCTGGAAGTACCAGGCGAAGAACATCGACATGGCCATCATCGTGAAGATCGCCAGCAGGTTGGTGCCGATGGACGCCGAGAACGCGCGCCGCCTGAAGAGCCGCACGTCGACCAGCGGCTCCGCCAGCCGCGTCTGCCTCAGCACGAAGACCAGCAGGCAGGCCGCCCCCAGCACCCCCGCCGCCACCACGTCCACGTGCCCCAGGCCCTTGTCGGCCACTTCCTTGACCGCGTAGACGACGGCCACGATCCCGGTGAACGACAGCGCCACGCTGAGCAGGTCGACGCGGCCAGGCGACGGGTTGCGCGACTCCGGCAGCACCCGGACACCGGCGACGACGATCAACGCCATGATCGGCAGGTTGATCAGGAACACCGAGCCCCACCAGAAGTGGTCCAGCAGCAGACCGCCGACCAGTGGGCCGAGCGTGAACCCGGCGGCGCTCATCCCGCTCCAGATCCCGATGGCGGTGGTGCGCTCCGCCGGTTCGGTGAACGCGTTCCTGATGATCGCGAGCGTGGACGGCATGATCGTCGCGCCCGCCACGCCCAGCAGCGCCCGCGCCGCGATGAGCAGCTCCGGGTTCGGCGCGTACGCGGTGAGCGCGGAGGCCGCGGCGAACGCGACCGCGCCGATCAGCAGCAGCCGCTTGCGCCCGAAACGGTCACCGAGGTTGCCCATGGTGATGAGCAGGCCCGCCAACGCGAACCCGTAGATGTCGCCGATCCACAGCAACTGGGTGGAGGACGCGCCGAGGTCGGCGACCAGCTGCGGCAGGGCCAGATGCAGCACCGTGAGATCCACGGACAGGAGGAGGGTGGCCAGGCAGCAGATCGCCAGGCAGGACCATTTCTTCGTCATGCCGTCCACGGTCGCGGTGCCCGCTGACCGCGGGCCTACCGTCCGCTGACCGCCTCCGCCGCGGCCGTCAGCCCGGCCGTGATCCGATCCCTCAGCTCGCTCACGCTGTACCAGGCCGTGGGGCACTCCTCGCGGGCCAGCTCCAGCCACGTACGGGCGCCGGCCGCGTCGCCCACCGCGAGCGCCACCTCGCCCAGCCCGCAGTGCGCCCTGGCCAGCATGTCGGTCGAGCCTATCCGCCGGGACAGGTCCGCGGCCGTCTCGTACGTCACCCGCGCCCGCTCCAGCTCGCCGGTGCGGGCCAGGGCGTCGGCACGCCGGCACAGGCCCTCCGCGACGTCGGCCGGCGCGCCCAGCTCCCGCGCCACCTCCAGCGCCTCCTCCGCCCTGACCAGCGCGGTCGCGTGGTCCCCCTGATCACCGGCCAGGTCGGCGAGGGCCGACAGCGCCAGCATGGTGCCCCAGCGCTCGCCCATGGCGCGGAAGGCGGCCAGCGAACGCTCGAACTCCGCCAGCGCGCTGCCGGGCCGGCCCCCGAACTGCAGCAGGAACCCGTACCCGCAGCCGGTGAGCGCCGTCGACCAGGGCGACATGTTCATCGTCGCGGTCAGCTCGCGCAGGTCCGCGACCGTGGACACGTCCGGGGGCGGGCCGGTGAACATGGAGAGCAGCAAGGTGAGGAACTCCAGCCTCGCCGGCATGTAGTCGGTGGTCCGGGAGGGGCGCAGCGCTTCGAGCCGCTCGTTGAGCCAGGCGCCGTTCACGCCGTTCCAGGCCGCCACGAGCACGCACATGGCGTACTCCTCCTCCAGGCCCGCAGGCGGGGTCTCGCCGACGCGGTCCAGCAGCTCCCGCCCGAGGGCCGAACTGACCGTCCGGTGTCCGCGCATCCACCAGTAGCAGGCGCAGAAGCCCACCAGCCGCAGCGCCGCCTCCAGTCGGCCGGACTCGGTCGTCCAGCGTACGGCGGCGTTGAGGTCGTCGCTCTCCGCGTCCAGACGGGCCAGCCACTCCAGCTGCTCGGCGCGGCGCAGATGGCCGTCGGCTTCGACCGCGAGATTCAGGTAGTAGGCGGCGTGCGCCTCGCGGACCGCCTCCGCCTCCCCGGCCTCCTCCAGCCGCTCGGCGCAGAACGCGCGGATCGTCTCCAGCATGCGGAAACGGCCGTCGACGGCCTCCACCAGGGACTTCTCCGCGAGCGAGAACAGCAGTTCCTCGGGCAGCCCGCACACCCGCTCGGCCGCCTCGGCGGTCGCGCCGCCCGTGAACACCGTCAGCCGCCCGGCCATCCGCTGCTCGTCCCCGTCCAGCAGGTCCCAGCTCCACGCCACCACGGCGCGGAGCGTCTGGTGACGCGGCAGCGCCGTCCGGCTGCCGCGCGCCAGCAGCCGGAACCGGTCGTCCAGCCTGGCCGCCACCTCCGCCACCGACAGCGTGCGCAGCCGGGCCGCCGCCAGCTCGATGGCCAGCGGCAGACCGTCCATGGCGTGACAGATGCGGATCACCTGCTCGGCGTTGTCCGGGGTGACCGTGAAGCCCGCCCGCACGGCCGCCGCCCTGTCGGCGAACAGCCGTACCGCCGGATAGT
Source organism: Nonomuraea corallina (assembly GCF_027620315.1). GTDB lineage: Bacteria > Actinomycetota > Actinomycetes > Streptosporangiales > Streptosporangiaceae > Nonomuraea > Nonomuraea corallina. The sequence continues at coordinate 4,023 of NZ_JAPNNL010000184.1, forward strand.
CCAGCGGGTCCGGCGCGTCGGGCGGCGGCAGGCGCAGCGGCGCGACCGGCACCAGCGACTCGCCGGTGATGCCCAGCCCTTCCCGGCTGGTGGCCAGCACCCGCAGCCCCGGGCACGACCCCAGCAGCGTGTCGGTCAGCCGCGCGACCGCCTCGACCACGTGCTCGCTGTTGTCCAGGATGAGCAGCAGGTCACGGCCGGCCAGCGCGGCGACCAGGCGCTCGACCGGCTCCAGCTGGGGCGGCTCCGGCCGGTGCCGGTCGCGGATTCCGAGCGCGGTCAGCACCGCGGGCGTCACCTCGCCTTCCGCGGTCAGGGGGGCGAGCTGCACCAGGCACACGTCGCCCTCGGCCCGCTCGGCCACCTCCAGGGCCAGCCGCGTCTTCCCCGCGCCGCCGGGTCCGACCAGGGTGACCAGCCTGGACGCGGCCAGCTCCGCGCTCACCTGCCGCAGCTCCTCGCCCCGCCCCACGAAACTCGTCAGCTGCGCCCGCGTCCCCAGCTTGACCCCCTCACGACCCCCACGACCGGCTCCACCCACGGCGGACCCTCCCGGCGTCCCACTCACCGGACCGCCCGTCGCGCCGTCCACCGTGCGGGAGGCGTGGTCGGGGATGGGAGGGGCGGCCGGTCCCAGGGCCGGGTCGGCGCGCAGGACCGCCAGGTGGGCCGCCGTCAGCTCCGGCCCCGGCTCGATGCCCAGCTCGTCGCCGAGAACGCGCCGCCCCTCCGCGTACGCGGCCAGGGCCTCCGCCTGCCGGCCGCTTCCGTACAGGGCGCGCATGAGCTGGGCGCGCGGCCGCTCGCGCAGCGGGTGGTCGGCGACGAGCTGGCGCAGCTCGGCGACCACCTCACGGTGCCGGCCCAGCTCCAGGTCCGCCTGCGTGCGGTCCTCGACCGCCGTCAGCCGCAGCTCCGACAGCCGGGCCGCCGCCGCGCCCGCGTGCGGCGCGTCGGCCAGCGGCCTGCCCCGCCACAGCGCCAGCCCTTCGCGCAGCAGCGCCGCCGCCCGCCGCGCGTCTCCGGAGCCGAGCGCCCGCCGGCCCTCGGCGGCGAGCCGCTCGAACCGGATCGCGTCCACGTCCATCGGATCGGCCACCAGCCGGTAGCCCGCCGGGTGGAACTCGACCCGGTCGCGCCCCAGCGCCCTGCGCAGCCGCGACACCTGCGACTGCAGCGCGTTGGCCACGCCTTCCGGCGGGTCCTCCCCGTACAGGCCGGTGGCGAGCCGGTCGGCGTCGATCACCCGCCCCGGCTCCAGTGCCAGCAGCGCGAGCAGCGCGCGGACCCGGGGACCGCCGATCGGGATGGCGGCACCGTCGGCACCCCGCACCGCGGTGGGGCCGAGGATCTCGAAGCGCATGCCCCGATTATCCCGCCCGGCGCGCTACCCCGCCGAGACCCCCGTCCGGCCTCGCCTCGGCCGTGCGGGGCTCAGCGGGTCAGGACCGCCGTCAGCACTCCGGTGGCCAGTGCCGTCGCGTGGCGGTCGGCGGGGCAGGGGCGCACGCCTGCCCCGAACGTCAGGTGCGGCTCGCCGTCGCGGTTGGCGCGGACCAGGTCGATCCGCACCTCGGCTCCGGTCTCCCGGTCCAGCCGCCGGGTCACGGTGAGCGGCGGGTCCAGCCGGAGCGTCCGTTCCAGCGCCCGCGCCACGTCGTCACCCGGCCGGGCCTCCCGCAGCGCGTTGCGGATGAGCCCTTCGGTGGCGTCGTGCGCCTGCAGCAGCAGCGTGACGCGGGCCACCGCGTCCTCGGCGGTACCGCGGCCCGCGAACAGGTCCCGGACCGCCGCGTCGGCCTCCGGCTTCTCCTCGCCGGACAGGTAACCGGGGGCGGCGGTGCGCGCGGCCGAGGCCAGGCCGGGGTCCCGGAAGCCGAGTGCGTGGCCGAGCACCGTCACGGGGACGCCTTCCCAGCGCCCGTCCCGTTCCAGCGTCAGGTCCCTGGCGGCGTCCCGGAGCGTGTCCGGGTCGAGGGCGGCGAGCAGGTCCTCCAGCAGGCGCCGCCGCCCCGCGTGCGCCTGCCCGGTGCTGAACCGGGAGGCGCGGGCGCGCAGCCAGGCGAGCGTCCCCTCCGGGGCGTCCTGCCTGACCGGGGGCGGGATGTAACGGCTGTCGGCGAGCACCGCGAGGGCCTCGGCGTGACGGGTGATGTCGACCATGCGGCCACGCTAGGCGGCAAGTCCTTCGACCCCGGTCGAAACGTCGTCAGGCGGCCAGCCGCTCGGGGCGTTCCGTCACGGCCGAGGCGGGGGCGGGCGCGGCTGCGGGCCGCGGCGCCGCGATCGCCATGACCGCCAGCAGCGCCATGTCCGCCACCACGACGGCCCGCTCCAGCAGCCCGTAATAGCCCGCCCCGCCGATCCACCCCGAGGTGAAGGAGGCGGGATGCGCGGCCAGGTACGCCGCCAGCACCAGCGCGGCGGCCACCGCCAGCGCCCGGACGGCGCTCCAGCGCGCCGCGCCGGCCCGCCCGCGCGCCAGCGCCCAGCCCGCCACCGGCAGGGTGGTGAAGACCACGGCCGCCGACCAGCGGTGGATCTCCCCGGTCAGCGACTTCAGCTCGGCCGTGGCGGGGTCGGTCGGGAAGATCCCGCTGAGCATCAGTCCGGCCGCCGCGGCCAGCAGCAGCACCCGGCTCGCCGCCGTGCCGCGCGGGTCCGACCCGGCCAGCCCGTACGCGAGGGACAGGCACGCCGCGGCCAGCGCGAGCATCCCGAGGAGCGTCGGCGCCAGCCCGCCCGGCACCAGCGCGAAGTGGCTGAGCAGCGGCTGGGCGGGCAGCGCCAGTTCGGCGTAGCCGAGGGCGCAGGCGGACGTCAGCGTCGCCGTGACGGAGACGGCGGTGGCGGCCCGTACGGTCATCTGGTCACCTCGTCATAGATCTGCTCGAACCGGGCGAGCGACGTCCGGTGGTCGTGGGAGAGCGCGAGCGCGCGGCTGGCGAGGCCGAGCCGCTCGCGCAGGTCGCCGTCGGCCAGGACGGCGGTCAGGTGACGGGCCAGGGCCGTCACGTCACCGGGCGGGAACAGGTAGCCGTTGTCGCCGTTGACCAGGTGCGGCAGCGCCATCGCGTCGGCCAGCACCACCGGCAGGCCGGTCGCCATCGCCTCCAGGGTGGCGATGCTCTGCAGCTCGGCCACGCTCGGCATCGCGAACACGTCCGCGGCCGCGTACGCCTGCGGCATCTTCTCGTCGGCCACGAACCCCAGGAACGACACGTTCCCGGCCACCCCGATCCGGTCGGCGAGCCTCTCCAGCTCCTCGCGCCGGTTGCCGCGGCCGACGAGCGCGAGCTGGGCGTCGAGGTCGTTCAGCACGTACGGCATGGCCCGGACGAGGTCGGCGAGCCGCTTCTCCTCGTCGAGCCGGCCGACGAACAGCACGGTCGGCCGGTCGGGCAGGCCGAGCAGCTTGCGCGCCCACGCCTTCGGTTCGGCGTGCGGGTGGAAGCGGGTCAGGTCGATGCCGCAGGAGACGGCCTCGACCTCGCGGCCGAAGCCCTGCTCGGCGAGGAGGGTGGCGGCCAGCGGAGTGGGCGTGGTGACGCGGTCGGCCTTGCGGTAGACCCGGCCGAAGTCGCGCCAGGCCAGCCGGCCCGCGCCCCGGCGCAGCCGCTCGGGGACGCGGCCGAACTGGAAGAGGTTGTCGGGCATGAAGTGGTTGGTGGCCACCACCGGGACGCCCCGGCGGCGGGCGGCGGCCAGGGCGGCCCGCCCGACCACGAAGTGTCCCTGGGTGTGCAGCACGTCGGGGTCGATGGCGGCCATCAGCCGGTCCAGCCGCGCGGGGACCGCGACCCGCATCGTCGGATGGACGAGCAGCGGCGCCGACCGCAGCCGGTGCACGATCACGCCGTCGACCACGTCGGCGGCGGCCGGGCCGTGGTCCGACTGGCACACCACGTGCACCTCGTTGCCACGCTCGGCGAGTCCGGCGGCGAGCCGGTGGGTGAAGTAGGCCGTGCCGTTCACGTCGGGCGGGTACGTGTCGGTCGAGATCATGATCCGCCGCGGGCGTTCGGGCACGGGGGAGAGGTCGGCGTCCGGACGGGTCCGGTGCAGGGGCATCGCCATGGTGGGGTGACTCCTCAGCTTTCGAGAATGCGTCCGGCCCGGGGAGGCCGGTTTTCCAGCGGGGTCGTACGAGCGAGCGCGACGGTCCCGGCGGCGGCCAGCGCCGCCGCCACGATCGGGACCGGGCCGGTGGGGAGGGGTTCGCCGAGCAACAGCGCGCCGAACGCCACCGCGGTGACGGGGTCGGCGATCTGCAACGCGGCGAAGGAGACGCCGAAGTGGCCGACGGCGTAGGCACGCTGCAGCATCATCAGCGCCAGCAGCGCGGGGACGGGCAACGCCAGCAGATAGGCCCAGTTCCAGCCGCTGTCCACCAGCACCCGCACCAGCGTGGCCGTGGCGCCGTACAGGACTCCGGAGGCCGTGGCCAGCAGCGCGGCACGGCCCGCCGGGGAGGCCGGCCGCGAGCCGGCCCACAGCAGCGCCGCCGCGGCTCCGGAGAGGCCGAGCAGGGTGAACAGCTCCCCGAGGTCGAACCGCACCGGCCCGGCCGACTCGGGCACCATCAGGACGAGCCCGATCAGCCCCGCCGCGACCACGGCCGCCGCGCCCAGCTCGGACGTGGTGGGCCTGCGGCCGTGCAGGGTGGCCGCGATCGGCAGCGCGAACAGGAGGCTGGCCACCCCCATCGGCTGGACCACGGTCAGCGGGCCGAGTCCGAGCGCCACGATGTGCAGCCCGCCGCCGGCCAGGATGGAGGCCCCGCCCAGCAGCCAGCGCGGCCGCCGCAGCAGCTCCAGCAGCTTCGGCCGGTCCGCGCCGACCGCCTCGAACTGCTGCAGCGCGGCCCCGAGCGCGAAGAACAGGGAGCCGATCAGGGCGATCACCGCTGCCGGTGCCGTCATGCCTCACTCCTTTCAAGCCGCATGGTCGCCCGGACAGGTCAAACCGACGTGTCCGAGGGGAGCCGCGCGGGGGAGACGCCGATGGCGCTCCGCCTGCGCAGCCAGCGGACGGCCTCCACGACGGCGGTGACGCCGACCGCGAGGCCCAGCCCGAGCAGCAGGCCCTTGAGGGGGTCACGCTCGAACGCCATCCCGCCGAAGAACCCGATCAGCCCCGAGTAGAGCCCCCACGAGATCGCCGCGATCGCGTCGTAGAACGCGAACGAGCGCCGCGGGTAGCGGACGGCGCCCATGGTGAGCGTGGTCGCGGTCCGGCCGCCGGGGATGTAGCGGGCCACCACCAGCACCAGGCCGCCGCGTTCGGCGAGGGCGCCGTGCGCCCACACCATCGCCCTGCGCTTGCGCAGCCGTCGGCCGCCCTTGCGCCCGAGCAGGTAGGAGATGTGGTCGCCGGTGAACGCGCCGATCGCCGCCACGAGGATCACCAGGGCGAGGTTCGGCTCGCCGGTCACCGCGAACACCCCGGCGGTGATCACCGACGTCTCCGCGGGCACGATGGGGAAGAACCCGTCGAGCAGGGAGAGCGCGAACAGCGCCAGATAGAGCCAGGGCGACGACATCACCTGCTGGAGGAACTCCAGGACGGTGTGCGACATCAGGTGAACTCCCATCGGTAGGCGCGCCCTCCCACCCTGACCGTGAGAGGTGCCGGCGGACATCGGGGATGTCCCGGGGTCGGACGCGGGCTCTCCCCCGAGCGGGGTCAGGGCCTTGCCGTGCGAATCCAGGAACGCCGCAGGTCCCGGCACATCGGCCGATCGGCGCGCGCCGCCCCGACGTTCGTCAGGGCCGGCGGCGCGACCTCCGGCGGACACCTCTCGATCCAAGCGCGCTCGCGCGCCCCGCACACCGGTGCGGGCATCCGTCTTGGCGGTGGGGCCTGCCCTACCGCCGGTGAGGGGGCCGGGCTCCCTCGCGCGGGGGAGGAGGATCCCCTCGCAGGGCGAGGGGCGCGGCCGCCCGGGGCGACAGGCTCGAAGGCATGAACGAGACACCGGCAGCCGGCCTCGGCCGGATCGGCGCGGCGGTCGTGGCCATCGCCGCCATGCTCCCGTACCTCACGCTCAAGATCCTCTGGTTGACGGGCAACTCGCTCGGCGTCACCGATCCCGAGTTCATGGAGGGCTCGGTGATGTACGGCATGAACGCGATGACGTTCGGCATGGAGGCCGTCGCGCTGGTCCTGGCCCTGGGGTTCACCATGCGCTGGGGGATGCGGCTGCCCGCCTGGCTGGTGCTGTTGCCGCTCTGGGTGGGCACCGGCCTGCTCGGCGTGATCGTGCTGGTCACGCCGCTCGGGCTGCTGATCGAGGGGCCCTCCGTGTTCGAGGCGGCCGGGCCGATCGAGCCGTGGGTGTACGTCGTGGTCTACGGCGGGTTCGTCGGGCAGGGGGCCGGGCTCATGACGGCGTTCGCGCTCTACGCCCGCGACCGCTGGCCCGGCGTCCTCACCACCGCCGTGGGGCTGCCGTACCCGTCGGCGACGAGACCGTTCCAGCGGGTGGTCGCGTGGGGCTCGGCGCTGATGGCGGCGGGCATCGCCGCCGTCCGGCTCTTCTGGGCGTTCGGTGGCGGCGGCGGGCTGCCGCCGCAGGTCGCCGACACGATGACCCCGGCCGGCGCGCTCCAGCAGGGGGTGAAGGGCGTGCTGGCGGTGGCGGCGGGCGCGGCGCTGGTCGTGCTGGTGAGGGCGCGCGGGCGGGGGCCGTTCTGGCGGCCGCTGGCCGTGGCCTGGCTCGGGTCGGGGTCGCTGTTCGCCTGGGGGCTGTACGCGATGATCGTCAAGGTGACGGCCGCGCCGCTCGGCGCCGGGTCCACCGCACTGCCCGGCCTGCTGGAGCTGGGCGGCCTGCTGGCCGGGATGGCGATGGGGATGGCTGGAGCGTTCCTGCTGGCGGAGAGGTCAGGTGTGCGCGACGTGCAGCCGGCGCAGCAGCCGCTTGAAGCCGAAGATGGAGACGGTGATCGCCAGGCCGCTTATCAGGGCCACGACTGACGTGCGCAGCACGATGTAGCCGCTGAGCGAGCCCGCCAGCGATTCGTAGATCGCCAGCGCGATGCTCAGGCCTGAGTTCATCAGCAGGACGAACGCCCACAGCAGCGTGATCCGGGCGAAGAACTTGCGCACCCGCTCGTGCTTGAGCACCGCGTTCGGCAGGTGGATGTAGTCGAGCGTGAGCTTCTCCACGAGCGGCCGGTTCAGCCGCACGGACGCCAGGAAGGCGATGCTGATGCAGATGGTGCCGAGTTCGGGCTGGATGAAGTACCACACCCAGGTGCCGGTCCACAGCCCGATGACCGTGCGCAGGGTGATCGCGGCGGCCGCGAGGTACATCGTGGCGGGCACCGGGATCCGCTTGATGAGCCGCCAGGCCACGCCCACGTAGACCCACGAGCAGGTCAGGACGAGGGCCCAGTGCAGACCCAGCAGCATCATCGCGGCATAGAACACGACCAGGGGCGCGACCACGGCTTCCAGCAGCCGGGGGGCGGCCTGACGGGCCAGGGCGCTCAGGCGAGGCAGGGTGACGGGAGGGTGGTTCAACGCTTGCTCCGCAGATAGGCCGACGGGCTGGGACTACCCCGGCTTCGGGCCGACAGGCTTGCCGGAAGGACCGCTCGATGTCACCTCGCGGACACCCTGGCACTGTCGGATCGTCGCATTGGTGGGTTGCCGGGCGCTTACCGGTGGCTTACCGTACCCGAGGTCTCAGACCGCGACTGCCACTTTTGACACGTTCAGAATGGCTGCGGAGGGACGATCAGCTGAGCGACGAGGCCGCGAGCGATGCCCCGAATGCCACGAAAACGGCCCCGACTCCCGAGGTCAGGCCCGCGTTGAGCCGCCGCCGGGCCCGGAACTGGGCGGCCAGGAACGAGCCGCAGAAAATCAGCCCCGTGAGATAGAGCGCGCTGAACACCTGGATGATCGAACCCAGGATCAGGAACGACAGCGCCGGCGTGGCGTAGCCGGGGTCCACGAACTGGACGAAGAACGACACGAAGAACAGGATCGCCTTGGGGTTGAGCAGGCTGATCGCCAGCGCCTTGCCGAACGGGCGCGGGGCGCGCGTCACCCGGTGGGGGCCGGTCGTCACGGCGGCCTCGACGTCCTTGTTCCGCCACGCCCGCCAGGCTCCCCGGATCATCTGGAGCCCCAGCCAGGCCAGGTAGAGCGCGCCCGCGTACTTCACGACGGTGAACAGCAACGGCGTGGAACGCATCAGCGAGGCGGCGCCGACGGCGGAGAGCAGCATGAGCACCGTGTCGCCGACGAAGACCCCGCCGGCCGCGCGGTATCCCTGCCGCACGCCGTGCTGCGCGGCCTGGGCGAGCACGAACAGCGAGTTGGGCCCGGGAAGGAGAATGATCAGGAAGGCGCCGATGACGTACGTCCAGATATCCGTGATGCCGAAGAACATCCCGCCTCGCTCCAGTCCCGCTGTGGTGACGCCTCACATTACCGCCCACTTCCCGGGCGCCGAGATTGGGCCTTCCCTGAGGCAGGAGGCGTCTTCACTCTCAGGTCAGGCGCGCGTCACACCGAGCCCGCGCGCCTGAGGAGGACGAGGTGTACCGCCGATTAGTCATCCTTCTGGCCGCCCTGTCCCTGGCCTGCCTGACCGGAGCCACCGGGGCCGGGGCCGCCGCCGAGCCGCCCCCGAACAAGCAGTACCGCGTCCAGGGCCCGGCGACCGCGCAGCAGCGCAGCGCCGTCGCGGCCACCGGCGCGGCCATCGACGAGGTGACGGACCAGTCGGTCCTGGTCACCGCCACGGAAGCAGAGGTCGCCGCCATCAGGAACCTCGGCTTCCGGGTCGCGGAGGTCCCGCGCCCGAGATCCACGTCCGATGCCGCGGTCGCTGACTTCCCGCCATCGGACTCCGCCTACCACAACTACGCCGAGATGATCGCGTTCATCGACGACCTGGTCGCCGACCACCCGGGCATCGCGAGCAAGTTCACGTACGGGACCTCGTACGAGGGGCGGCAGCTCGTCGGCGTCAAGATCAGCGACAACGTCGGCACGGACGAGGCCGAGACGGAGGTGCTGTTCACCGCGCACCAGCACGCCCGCGAGCACCTCACCGTCGAGATGGCGCTGTACATCATGGATCTGCTCACCGACGGGTACGGCGGCGACTCCAGGATCACCTCCCTGGTGAACTCCCGGGAGATCTGGATCATGCCGGACCTCAACCCGGACGGCGGCGAGTACGACATCGCCACGGGCAGCTACCGGTCCTGGCGCAAGAACAGGCAGCCGAACAGCGGCAGCTCCGCCATCGGCACCGACCTGAACCGCAACTGGGCCTACCAGTGGGGCTGCTGCGGCGGATCCTCGGGCTCGACCTCCAGCGAGACGTACCGGGGCCCGTCGGCCGAGTCGGCGCCGGAGGTCAGGGCGGTGGCGAACTGGGTGCGCGGCCGCGTCGTCGGCGGCGTGCAGCAGCTCAAGTCGCACATCGACTGGCACACCTACAGCGAGCTGATCCTGTGGCCGTACGGCTACACCTTCAACGACACCGCGCCCGGCCTGACGCAGGACGACCGGAACGCGCACGCCACGCTCGGCCAGAACATGGCCTCGACGAACGGCTACACCCCCGAGCAGTCCAGCGACCTCTACATCACCGACGGCACCATCAACGACTGGCTGTGGGGCGTCTACAAGATCTTCAGCTACACGTTCGAGATGTACCCGGTCGGCGCCAGCCCGGGCTTCTACCCGCCGGACGAGCAGATCGGGCCGCAGACCACCCGCAACAGGGAGGCGGTGCTGCGCTTCCTGGAGTACTCCGACTGCGTCTACCGGATCATCGGGAAGGAGTCCCAGTACTGCGGCACCGGCACCCCGCCGACGACCGTCTACTCCGACGACTTCGAGTCCGCCACCGGCTGGACGGCGAACCCGAACGGCACCGACACCGCCACCCTCGGCCAGTGGGAGCGCGGTGATCCCGCCGCCACCTCCTCCTCGGGCGCCAAGCAGCTCGGCACCACGGTCAGCGGCAGCAACGACCTGGTGACCGGCCGGCTGGCCGGCTCTTCGGCCGGCGCGTACGACCTCGACGGCGGCGTCTCCTCGATCCAGTCGCCGCCGATCACGCTGCCCACCGGCGGGACGCTCTCCCTGTCGCTGTCCTGGTACCTGGCGCACGGCTCGAACGCGACCAGCGCGGACTACTTCAGGGTCAGGGTCGTGGGCAACACCACGTCGACCGTCTTCCAGCAGGCGGGCGCGGCGTCCGACAGAGACGCCGCGTGGGGCGTGGCCACCGCGGACCTCACCCCGTTCGCGGGGCAGACCGTGCGCATCCTGATCGACGCGGCGGACGCGGCCACCGCCTCGCTCGTCGAGGCCGCGGTCGACGACGTCCGGATCACGCGGCAGAACTGAACCGTCCGCACCCCGCCGCCGTCAGGTGGCGGGGTGCCGGAGGCGGCGTCGCATTGGGCCTTGTAAGCCCGTGGTGTCAAGGCTACGATCGCCACAACTCTTAGGAAACTTTCCTAACAGATCGGACCCGCACCCCCCGCCTCCGCGCGCC
>NZ_JAPNNL010000185.1 GCF_027620315.1 Nonomuraea corallina
CGGTGAGCGGGCGGCCCGCGTGGAGCAGGGCGGCGGCCATGGTCAGCACGTCGTCGGCCGCCTGCGGCCCCAGAGCGCCGCTCATGTCCTGCCCGAGCTCGGCGAAGAACCGGCCCATCTGGCGCATCCGGTCGCCGGCGGGCGTGTCGGGGCCGAGCAGGGTGACGCCCTCATGCGCCGCCTGCGCCCAGTCGGCGACCTTGCGCGAGCTGGCCGACCAGGCCCCGAACCACACGTCGTCCTCGATGACGTAGCGCTCCCGGCGCGGCCTGGCGTCGCGCTCGCGCCGCACCATGCCCAGCCCTTCGAGGTAGCCGATCGCCTTGGACACCGACGCGGGGCTCACCTGCAGTCGCCGTACCAGGTCGGCGGCCGTCAGGCTGGCCGAGTCGGTGGCGAACAGGCAGGCCAGCACCCGTGACGCCATCCGCGGCACTCCCGCCTCCACCATGACCGCCGTGAACCGCTCGACGAAGCGCCGCACCGCCTCGGGGTCGCGCCCGTGCGGGTCGTCGGCGGGCGACACCGGGGGCGGGGGGGGGGGGGGGGGGGGGGGGGGCCCCCCCCCCCCCCCGCGCCCGTACAGGAGGTTTGAGATGAGTGACCCGGCAGGGCCCCCGGCGGAGGCGCTCGCCGTGGCCGCGGCCGTCGCCGCCACCTCGACCACGATCGAGGTGGCGGCGGCCAACCCGCTGCGCGACCCGCGTGACAAACGGCTGCCGCGGGTGGCGGGGCCGTGCGTGATGGTGCTGTTCGGTGTGACGGGCGACCTGGCCAAACGCAAGCTGCTGCCGGCGATCTACGACCTGGGCAACCGAGGGCTGCTGCCGCCCGGGTTCTCGCTGGTCGGGTTCGCCCGGCGCGACTGGCAGGACCAGGACTTCGCCCAGCTGACGCACGACGCGGTGAAGACGCACGCCAGGACGCCGTTCCGGGAGGAGGTCTGGCGGCAGCTCCGTGAGGGCATCCACTTCGTGCCGGGCGAGTTCTCCGACGACGGCGCGTTCGACGCGCTGGCGATGGCGCTGCGGGAGATCGACGATTTGCGGGGCACGGGCGGCAACTACGCGTTCTACCTGTCGGTGCCGCCGAAGTTCTTCCCCGTGGTGGTGGAGCAGCTCAAGCGCACCGGGCTGGCCGAGGCGCCCGACGGCTCCTGGCGGCGGGTGGTGATCGAGAAGCCGTTCGGCCACGACCTGAAGTCGGCCCACGAGCTGAACGAGATCACCACGTCGGCCTTCCCGGAGAGCTCGATCTTCCGGATCGACCACTACCTGGGCAAGGAGACCGTCCAGAACATCATGGCGCTGCGGTTCGCCAACAACCTGTACGAGCCGATCTGGAACCGCAGCTTCGTCGACCACGTGCAGATCACCATGGCCGAGGACATCGGCATCGGCGGCCGGGCCGGCTACTACGACGGCATCGGCGCGGCCCGCGACGTGATCCAGAACCACCTGCTGCAACTGCTGGCGCTGGTGGCCATGGAGGACCCGACCTCCTTCGACGCCAAGGCGCTGCGCCGGGAGAAGGAGAAGGTGCTGATGGCGGTGCGGCTGCCGTCCGACCTGGCGCTCAACACCGCCCGCGGCCAGTACGCGGCGGGCTGGCAGGGCGGCGAGAAGGTGCCGGGCTACCTGCAGGAGGACGGCATCTCGCCCGACTCGATGACCGAGACGTACGCGGCGGTGAAGCTGGAGATCGCCAACCGGCGCTGGGCCGGGGTGCCGTTCTACCTGCGCACCGGCAAGCGGCTGGGCCGCCGGGTGACGGAGGTGGCGGTGGTGTTCCAGCGGGCGCCGCACCTGCCGTTCAGCAAGGACGACACCGAGATCCTGGGCCAGAACGCGCTGGTGATCCGGGTGCAGCCCGACGAGGGCATCACGGTGCGGTTCGGCTCCAAGGTGCCGGGCACCGCGATGGAGGTGCGCGACGTGTCCATGGACTTCGCCTACGGCGAGTCGTTCCTGGAGTCCTCGCCCGAGGCGTACGAGCGGCTGCTGCTCGATGTCATGATCGGCGACCCGCCGCTCTTCCCGCACCAGCGCGAGGTGGAGCTGTCGTGGCAGATCCTCGACCCGATCGAGGAGTTCTGGGCCACCCAGGGCCAGCCGGAGCCCTACCCGTCGGGGTCGTGGGGGCCGCCTTCGGCCGACGCGATGATGGCCCGCGACGGACGCACGTGGAGGAGGCTCTAGTGATCGGGCGAAGCGGGAGCGGCGCCGCTGTCGTCACCGGACCGGTGGAGGAGCGTTCGTGACCACCTTCATGCTGGCTGACACGACAGCCGGGAAGATCGCCAGTCAGCTCACGCAGCTGCGCCACCAAATGGGCGCGCCCGCGGTCGGCATGGTGCTGACGCTGGTGGTGGTGTGCGAGGAGCGCGACCAGTACGACGCGGTGCGCGCGGCCACGGACGCGGCGCGCGAGCACCCGTCGCGCATCCTCGTGGTGGTCAACCGGGAGACCGACGAGGTCAACCGGCTCGACGCCGAGCTGCGCATCGGCGAGTCCGCGCCGGGCGAGACGGTGGTGCTGCGGCTCTACGGGGAGCTGACCGACCACGCCGACTCGGTGGTGAGCCCGCTGCTGCTGCCCGACACGCCGGTGGTCGCCTGGTGGCCCAGCCGCGCGCCGGACGTGCCGTCGGCGGACCCGATCGGAATGCTCGCCCAGCGCAGGCTCACCGACGCCAAGACCGCCGCCGACGGGGTCGCCTCGCTGGTGGACCGGGCCAAGGGCTACGCCGGCGGCGACACCGACCTGGCGTGGGCGCGGCTGACGCCGTGGCGCAGCCTGCTGGCGGCCGCGTTCGACCAGCCGGTGGGCGAGGTGTACGGCGGCCGGGTGGCGGGCTCGCCCGGCAACCCGAGCGCGCCGCTGCTGGCCGCCTGGCTGTCGGAACGGCTGAACGTCCCGGTCGACGTCGCCGAGTCCGGAGGGCCGGGGCTCACCGAGGTGCGTCTCACGATCGACGGCGGCGAGCTGGCGGTGGTGCGCGAGGACGCCCGGCTGGCCACGCTGTCGCGTCCCGGCCAGCCGGACAGGCACGTCGCGCTGACCCGCCGGCACCTGTCGGAGCTGCTCGCGGAGGAGCTGCGCCGGCTCGACTCCGACGAGACCTACGAGCTGGCCGTCAAGCGACTCGCCCGTACCTACGCCCACTAAGGTGGTAGAGGTGAGCGTTCCCACTGTTGTCGTGCACCGTGACGCCGACGTGCTGGCCAAGGCGGTGGCCGCGCGGATCATCACCCGGCTGGTCGACGTCCAGTCCGCGCAGGGCTCGGCGTCGCTCGTGCTGACGGGCGGCACCGTCGGCGTCGCCACGCTGGCCGCGATCCGCGACACCCCGGCCAGGGACGCCGTCGACTGGCGACGGCTCGACGTCTGGTGGGGCGACGAGCGGTTCCTGCCGTCGGGCCACCCGGAGCGCAACGAGACCGGGGCCCGGCAGGCGCTGCTCGACCACGTGGACGTCGACCCGGCGCGGGTGCACGTGATGGCCGGCCCCGACTCGGGTCTGTCGGCCGAGGAGTCGGCCGACGCCTACGCCGTCGAGCTGGCCAAGGCCGCCCGGCCGGAGGACCACGGCCCGGCGCCGACCTTCGACGTGATGCTGCTGGGCATGGGGCCAGACGCGCACGTGGCGTCGCTGTTCCCGGGGATGCCCGCGCTCTACGACACCCGGCCGGTGGTGGCGGTGCACGGCGCGCCGAAGCCGCCGCCGACGCGGATCTCGCTGACGCTGCCGACCATCCAGGGCTCGCGCGAGGTGTGGGTGGTGGCGGCCGGCGAGGAGAAGTCGGGCGCGGTCCGGCTGGCCCTGTCGGAGTCCGGCCCGGTGCAGGTGCCCGCGGCGGGCGCGCGGGCCCGGCGCCGCACGCTGTTCCTGCTGGACCGCGCGGCGGCCGGCAAGATCCCGCCCGGCCTCGGCCGCATCGCCTCCCCCTGACGCTTCACGAGACGGCCGCCCCCGGATGATCTCCGGCGGGCGGCCGTCGGCGTCTTCGCTTCGGAAGCGTTCGGCGTTTGCACGTGCAGATACCGTGCGTGTTCAACTTTCCGCAGATGTCGTCGAAATCCACTTAGAGCAACCGAATCACTTCTCCGGAGGGATCATCATCCTCCGATCAAAGATTTTGATATGCACATGCATTTGCATCTGCACCGGCCTTCCAGAACCCTCTAATCTGAGTCTGCGACGGAGGAGGGCGACAGTTATCCCGCCCTGGCGAAAGGGTCTTCAGGGATGGGCGCCGGCACACTTCCTCCGATCTTGCTCCGCTTGCATGAAATGAGGAGAAAGTGAACACTCCCCTGCGCATCACGCTCTGCTTAGCCGTCGACATGCTTCTCGCTCTGGTGATCGCGCTCATCGCGCTCGTCGTGGCGAGGGAGAACGGCATCCCCATGTCTGGCGCCCTGGTGTGGGGCGGAGGGACGTTCATCGCGACCGCCGGCCTCATCACCATGATCATGAATCATGCCGGCGCCTTCGACCGGGGACAGACAGGCCCTTGACCGGCACCCGCCCCCGGCGCAGCGGGTACGGAGTCGTCTGATCACGACCGTACGGCCGGCGGCGAGGAGCCGACCGGCGTCGGGATGAAAGTTTCATCCGTCTCGGACCGGCCGGGAGCACCCGGCCCCGCCCTGTTGCCGAACCCACCGGCCTGCGGATTTCCGTGAAACGCGGCGGCCTGCCAGAGGTGACCGAGGAGGCCGCCCGATCGCTGCGGTTGAGCTCTCCGGCTTCCCGCGCCGCTCACGCTGTGCTTGAGTCGGCAGCGGTTGGAAAGCGCTTACCAAGGACTGCCGCGACTGTTTCCGAGCACGGTCCCGGCGGCCCTCCGCATCGACCCGCACAGCGACAACGAACGGAAGGTAGGACGAGGATGAGACGATCAGTCGCCTGGCGACTCCCGGCCGTGCTGACCACGGCGGCCGTCGCGGCCGCGGTCGGCCTGGCTTCGCCGGCGTTGCAGGCCTCGGCGGCCGCCGGCGGCGTCACCGGCTACGCGACCGCCAACGGCGGCACCACCGGCGGCGCCGGCGGGCAGACGGTGCGGGCCACGACGGGGACCGCCATCCACACGGCCCTGTGCAACCGGGCGAGCAGCAGCACCCCGATCATCATCCAGGTCGAAGGCACCATCAACCACGGCAACACCGCCAAGGTGTCCGGCAACAGCTGCAACACCGCCGCCGGCGTGATCGAGCTCAAGCAGATCAGTAACGTCACGATCGTCGGAGTCGGCAGCGGCGCCGTCTTCGACCAGCTGGGCATCCACATCCGCGAGGCCCGCAACATCATCATCCAGAACGTGACGGTCCGGAACGTCAAGAAGTCCGGCTCGCCCACGTCGAACGGCGGTGACGCCATCGGGATGGAGAGCGGCGTACGCAACGTCTGGGTCGACCACGTCACCCTGGAGGCCTCGGGCGGCGAGTCGGAGGGGTTCGACGGCCTCTTCGACATGAAGGACGACACCCAATATGTGACGCTGTCGTACAGCATCCTGCGCAACTCGGGCCGCGGCGGACTCATCGGGTCGAGCGAGAGTGACCGTTCGAACGGCTACGTCACCTTCCACCACAACCTGTACGAGAACATCGACTCGCGCACGCCCCTGCTGCGGGGCGGCATCGCGCACATCTACAACAACGCGTACGTGAGCATCAACGAGTCGGGCATCAACTCCCGGGCCGGCGGCCGGGCCAAGGTGGAGAACAACCACTTCAGGAACTCCAAGGACGTCCTGGGCACCTTCTACACCGACGAGGCCGGCTACTGGCAGGTCAGCGGCAACATCTTCGACAACGTGACCTGGTCCGCCCGCAGCGGCGACCACAACCCGGCCGGGCCGAACCCCCAGTCCAACACCTCCGTCAGCGTCCCGTACTCCTACAGCATGGACGGGGCCTCCTGCGTGCCGAGCGTCGTCGGTCAGACGGCGGGCGCCAACAAGGGCCTGCGGGTGTCGGACGGCAGCTGCACCCCGCAGTCGCCGTCACCGACGAACACTCCCACGAACACGCCGACCAGCACCCCCACCGTCACCCCGACCGTCACCCCCACCCAGGGCGGCCCCAACCTCAGCATCGGAGCCGGCGCCGACGGCTCCAGCAAGGCCTCCGGGACCAGCTACGGCAACGTGGTGGACGGCAACCTGGGCACCCACTGGTCACCGGCCGGCTCGACCGGTGACATCTCGGTCAAGTGGGATTCCGCCCGCACGGTGTCCAGGATCGTCATCCGTGAGGCGTCGGGCTCGTCGATCGGGTCCTGGCAGGTCGTCAACCACGACACCTCCGCCGTCCTGGCCTCCGGCAGCGGGGCGGGCGCCATCACCTTCTCCCCCACCACGCTGAAGAAGATCACCTTCAGGATCACCGGATCGTCCGGCACGCCGAAGGTCGCCGAGTTCGAGACCTACGCCGGGTAGCGACCGATTCGCCGCCTGATCAGGGCGGGGCCGCCTTCCGGCGCCCCGCCCTTCCGACGATCCTGCCGAAACGGTAGCGGCGCACGGGATGTCCTCCGGGAACAAGAGGGGTCGACTCCAGCGAGCGTCAGGAAAGGCGGACAAGATCAGTCGTACGACGGCGTCAGGCGGTGAGGCGGGCGTGCAGGCGGCGGGCCTGGCGGACCAGTTCGCTGCTCCGCGACCGGGCCGCCAGCTCCGCGATCACCGGCAGTTCGCCCCGCGCGCCGGCCCAGGACGCCACGTCGGCCGCGAACGTCACCACCCGCGTGTGCGCCGTCGTGGCCCGCTCCCCCGGCCCCGGCAGGCAGGCGGGCAGCCATCCGGTCATGACGTCCCACACCTCCCGGTGCGCGCCCCGCTCGGCCGCCTCCTTGAGCGCCGCGAGAGCGTACCGCGGTCCTTCCTCCGAGTGCCGCAGCACGTCGGCGAGCTGCCTGCCCAGCTCCTCCCCCGCCACCCCGCCCGAGGCGGCCAGCCGCAGGAACGTCCTCGCCGCCTCGCTGTCGTAGTCGTTGACCAGCCAGTGCGCCAGCAGCAACGACATCCCTGGTCCCGCGGGGCCGTCGGCGGCGGCCAGCAGGTCGAGGGGGACGCGCCTGAACGCGCCGGCGTACCCGAACGACGACCACGCGCACCGGGCGGCGACCAGCTCGCGATGCCCGGCGAAGACGGCGAGCGTCCGGTCCGGCGACTCCTCGTGCCAGCGGTGCACCAGCAGATCCCCCACCACCTCCCGGTGCTCGGGCCCTAAGGAGAAGTCCGAGAACACGTGGATCCTGCCCTGGTGCTCCTCCCTGCGGAGCGTCACCTCCGGGTCGGCGGGCCGGTCGGTGAGCCAGCGGGCGACCTGGCGTCCCGCCTGGCTGGAGAGCCGCGCCGCCCGCGCCGCCACCTGCGGCCCGGCGGAGCGCCCCATGCGGAGCAGCGCCTGCCGCAGGTCCAGGGGCAGCGCCTCGACGCCGGCGCGCTCGTACCCTTCGAGCCGCTCCACCAGCGTCTCCGGGTCGAGCAGGCCGTTGGCCCGGGTGGGCGTGGCCAGCAGGCAGGGAGGCAGCCGCCGGTCGGCCAGGGCCCGGTAGACCTCCGCGTACCGCATGAGCGGCATGAGTCTCCAGGCCGCGGCGTGCGTCATCTCCGGGATCCGCTCCGCCGGCGGGACGGCGCGCGGCATCCGGCTCTCCGCCCCGGGATCCGTCAGCTCTCCGGCCATCGCGCCGATCCACTGAGCGGTGTGCCACCACGGCCGCCAGGCGTACTCGTCGTCCGGCATGGCGCGCCCGGCCAGCGCGGCGGTCAGGCGGTCGCGTCCGTGGCCCGAGGCGAGCCGGACGAAGCCGTCCAGCCAGCGCTCCTCCCCGACCCAGTCGCCTTCCTGCGGCGTGAGCCGCGCCAGCTCCTCAGGGGTGCGGATGGGCGGCGGCATCGGGGCGGACCGCGGCGCGGGCGGGAGCGTGCCGGGCACGAAGGTCTCCGGCTCCGGCTCGATCGCGTCGCCGCCGAAGGCCGCCGCCAGCGTGGCTCCCTGGTGGGCAGGGAGCGTCGCCACCGCCTCGCGGAGCGTCTCGGCGCCCGCCGGGCCGAACCGGGCGGCGTGCTTGACGGCCAGCTTCACCGCCCGCTCGCGGGCGTCGGCCGCTTCGCAGACCAGGGCGACGGCCAGCGCGGGCGCATAGGCGTCGAGGTCGCCCCCGTCCTCCTTGAGCAGCCGGTCGAGCCAGGCCAGACCGGCCCGTACGAGCTTGCCCTCCTTGCGGAACAGCAGCCCCTGGACGGCCTCGCCGGCGTCGGCCGGAGGCACCGGGCCGAGCCGCCGGGCCTGCCGGAGCGCCAGGTCGGCGACGTTGGTCGCGGCGGCGGGCAGCAGCGCCAGGTAGTCGGGCAGGCGGCCGGCGAGCTCCTCGGGAGCGGGGTCGAGCCGCTCGTGCAGGCGGACGAAGAAGCGCATGTCGGCGGCCCCGCCGCCGCACAGGAACCGGGTGCGGCAGCCGTCGAGGAGCGCCTGCCGGGCGATCCTGCCGGTACGGGCGAGCTCGGCGAGGGCGTCGGGCCAGTCGTGGTCGTCGCGGAGCAGCCGGCCCACGCCCTCGGCCTCGAACAGCCTGGGCGCCATCGCGTCCAGGAGCGGGTCGCCGGCCAGCCGGTCGGGCGGGGTGGCGGCGATCCAGGCGAGGGTGAGCGGGTCGTGCGCGGGCGGCTCGGCGCCGGTGCGGCGCAGCAGCTCCAGGGCCAGCCGGACGCGCTGATCGGGGACCGGGCGGGCGCCGCGCAGCCGGAGCGCGACCCGAGTGGCGAGGTCGCGCTGCCAGGCGGCGGGTCTGGCGGCCACGACGTCGAGGATGAGCGGCACGTCGTCGAGATCTTCCAGGCCCTCCTCGCGCTGCAGGACGGCCCTGGTGAGCCAGGCGGCGACGGCGGCGGCGCCCGCGATGGTGCCGGCGCCGGCGACCCGCATGGGCTCGATCCAGAAGTCGCGCCGCCGCCAGTCGTGCGCGTAGTAGTCCGGCAACTCGTAGATCGACCTGCCGGACCTGGCGGCGAGCTCCTGCACGGCCGCCATGCGCCGTGCCTCGCGCCCGGCGTCCCTGCGCCGGCCGGCCTGCTGCGCCTCGGGCAGGTGTCGCGGCAGCTCACGTGCCACCTCGCGACGCTGCTCGTCGTCGAGCCCGGCCACCAGCTTGGCGACGGCGGCGGCGTCCTCGGCCGCGACGGCGGCCCTGATCTCGTCCCAGGCGTTCCTCATGATCGGGACCTTAGGGTGTCCCGCCGACAAACTCTCAGGCGACGAGGGCGTCGATCTCGGCCAGGAGCGCCCGCTTGCGCTCCTGGGCCAGGTAGGACGCCGTCACCGCGTTGCGGGCCAGCTGCGCCAGTTCAACGCGGCCGAGACCGAGCGCGCGGGCCGCCACGCGGTACTCCCCGGCCAGGGTGGTGGCGAACATGGGCGGATCGTCGCTGTTGAGCGTGACGAACAGGCCCTCCTCCAGCATGCGCGGCAGCGGGTGGTCCTCGATGCGGGCGACCTGGCCGGTGCACACGTTGGAGGTGGGGCAGACGTCCAGCGGGATCTGGGTCTCGCGCAGGTGGGCGACGAGGCGGGGGTCGTCCAGGCAGGCGATGCCGTGGCCGATGCGTTCGGCGCCGAGCCCGTCGATGACCTCCCAGATGGTCTCGGGGCCGGTCATCTCGCCGCCGTGCGGGACGCTGTGGAGCCCGGCCGCCCGCGCGGCGGTGAACGCGTCGCGGAAGGCGTCACGGTAAGCGGGCCGCCGCTGCTCGATCCCGCCCAGGCCGAAACCTACCAACGCGGCGGGAGGTTCCTCCAGCGCGTGGTCGAGCGTGATCTTCGCGGCCTCCTCGCCGAACTCGCCGGGGATGTCGAAGATGTACGCGATCTCGACCCCGTGCTCGGCGAGCGACTCCCGCGCGGCCAGGTCCAGGGCCTTGGTGACCTCTGCTCTGGGGATCCCGGTGACGTGGTGGGCGTACGGGGTGACCTGCAGTTCGGCGTAGCGCCCGCCCTGTGACGCCAGGTCGCGGGCCAGCCCGGTGACGAGGGCGGCGACGTCCTCCGGTTCGCGCACGAGCGCGTTGACGGCGGCGTACACCTGGGCGAAGTGCGGGAAGTCGCGGAAGGTGTAGAAGGCGCGTAACGCCCGCTCGTCGGTGGGCACTCCCCGGTCGGGGTGCCGGCGGGCCAGTTCGAGCACGGTGGGCACCGAGGCGGAGCCGATCAGGTGGACGTGCAGTTCGACCTTGGGCAGGGCGTCGATGAAGGCGTCGAGGCTCATGCGGACGACCTTAGGCGCGGTCCGAGCGCGTCCGGTAGGCTTTCCGCCTGAATCTGCCAACAATTTGTCAGATTCAACGAAGGAGCATCCAGCCTCGCAGCCCCAGGTGAAACGCGGCCTGACGCCGCAAGCGCCGCGAAACTTTGGATGAACCGGCCTAGTCTCCCAGCCTGGCGCGGGCGTGGCGTTCCTCGCGGCGGGCGACCTCCAGCCGGTGGGCGGCGTCCTCCAGCCGCTTGCGCGCCTTGGCCAGCTTCTTCTCCAGCCGGTCCACCCTCTCGGCGCGCTCGCCGTGCTCCCGTTCGGCCTCGGCCAGGGCCTGGGTCCACTCGCGGTGCGCCGCCTCGGCCTCGGCCCGCTCCTTCGCCTTCCTCTCCTCGGTCTCGGCGGCCCGGTCGTCCACCTCCTCGCGCGGCCGCCTTCTCCGGCCCGCACCGCGGGTCACGGGGGCGGGGGCGAAGCCGCTGTAGCTGAGCGGCTTGACCAGGCGTCCGCGCCGCACCTCGGCGGCGGCGTCCGCGTCCACGACGGCCGCGTCGAGCGTCTGGCCGACCTCGGCCACGACGGCGGGCGTCAGCTCGGCGCCCTGCCTGATCAGCCGGGACAGCCTGCCGGTCAGCTCGCCGCGCCGGCGGGTCGCCTCGGTCAGCGCGTCGGCGTCCTGGGCGGCCCACGCCTCGCGCAGTTCCTCGCCGAGGGCCAGCAGCTCGTCCAGCTCGCCGGGGTGCTCGCGGACGGCCCTGTTCACCGCCCAGGCGGAGACGGTGGGCTTGCGCAGCTTGCCGATCTCGCGGGCCAGCGCGGCGTCCCCCGCCTGCCTGGCCGCCCGCGCCTCCTCGGTGCGGGCGGCGGTGAAGCCGGCCGGCGGAAGCGCATACAGCCGGGCCGCCACTTCGTCAAGATCCACACAGGATGAGATACCCCACATGGCCGGTTTCTAGCGCATAGTGGAGGCAGCCCACTCGTACGGAGGCCGCCCGTGTTCGAGCGCTTCACCGACCGTGCCCGCAGGGTCGTCGTCCTCGCCCAGGAAGAGGCCAGGGCCTTGGGCCACAACTACATCGGGACCGAGCACGTGCTGCTCGGCCTCATGCGCGAGGGCGAGGGCGCGTCCGCGCACGTGCTGACCGGCTGCGGCGCGAGTCTGGCCCAGGTGCGGGAGTTCGTGGAACGCGAGGTCGGGCCCGGGGAGGGCCGCCCCGGCGGGCACAGCCCGTTCACGCCCCGGGCCAAGAAGGTGCTAGAGCTGTCGCTGCGGGAGGCCCTGCAGCTGCGCCACACCTACATCTCCGCCGAGCACATCCTGCTCGGCCTGCTCCGGGAGGGCCAGGGCCTGGGCGCGCAGGCCCTGGCGGACGCGGGGGTCGACTTCGCCGCGATGCGGCAGCGGATCCTGGACCGCCTGAGCCGGGGCCCGAGGGAGCGTCCGGGCGAGCCGCACTTCACCGCGGGCTCGGCCGTGGCCCAGCGGCTCGCGCAGATCCAGGAGAGCCTCGACCGCATCGAGCGCCACCTCGGCACCGGACCGGAGAACCGCCGGTCAGGTTGACGTCAGGACGCCGACGGGCAGTCGCCCCTCCACCACGCCGGGGTCGTCGGTGTAGACCAGCGTGGCGCCGAGCGAGACGAGCAGCCTGCGCATCCGGACGTTGTCGGCCAGCATGGAGGTCCTGACCTCGGCGTAGCCCAGGTCGCGGGCCTGGCGCACGAGGGTCCTGGCCAGGGTCGAGCCGAGCCCGCGCCCCTGCCAGCGGTCCTCGACCAGGAACGCCAGCTCGGCGATGCCCGGGTCGGCGGTGAACACCAGGTTGGCCAGCGCGACCACCTGGCCGTCGTTGCCCGCGATGATCGAGTGGCCGCGGCGGCGGTCGCAGAGCCGCTCGAACATGCGCGGCGGCAGCGCCGGCAGCGCGGTGAAGTAGCGGAAGCGCCGCGACTCGGGCGAGCACCGGTCGTGCAGGTCGCGCACCGCCTCGCGGTAGACGGGGGTGAGCGTCCTGATCACGACCTCGGAGCCGTCGGAGAGCTTGACCGCGCTCTCGGCCGACTCCTGCTCCGCCGGCGGCTGGGCGAGCCGGACGAAGGAGGCGGCCCTGGCGGCCTCGGTCAGCGTGAACGGCAGCTCCGCGCGGCGCAGCCGCACGGCTCTCTTGGCCGCGACGGGCACGACCAGGAGGGTGGGATCAGGCAGGTCACTCACCGCATCACCATAGACCCACCGGGCGTCGTCCGCGCGCAGCAGCTCCGCCAGCAGCTCGGGCAGCCGCCAGGGGGCCGTGCGCAGGCGGGAGGCCAGCAGCAGCGCGCGGGTGGGCTCGTCGGTCAGCTCGTGCGCCGTCGCGGGCGCCACCAGGACGTTGCGCCCGCCGGCCGCTTCGAGC
This sequence comes from Nonomuraea corallina, assembly GCF_027620315.1. GTDB lineage: Bacteria > Actinomycetota > Actinomycetes > Streptosporangiales > Streptosporangiaceae > Nonomuraea > Nonomuraea corallina. The sequence continues at coordinate 12,658 of NZ_JAPNNL010000185.1, forward strand.
GCCTCGCGGACGGTCTCGGGGTTCGCGGGGATGTCGGCGACGAACTCGTCCACGGTCCCGTCGGTGTCGGACTGGACGCTCAGGCCGAGAATGTTGCCACCCCGCTCCGCGAGCGCGGAGGCCAGGGAGGCGAGCCGTCCCGGACGCTCGTCAACGGTGGTACGGATGCGCAGAAATCCCATATGAGAAGGATGACTGGTACCTGTTACGTTGCCGCTAACGTCGTGTTTCACCACTTATTTACCTGTACGAGAGAGCAGATCGCATGAACATCCTCTTCCGCGGCGGGCGCGTGTTCACCGCGCAAGGCGGCTTCGCCGAGTCCGTCCTGGTGCGAGACGGCGTGATCGCCGCCGTCGGCGCGGAGCGGGAGCTGGCCGCCCAGGCGCCCCGGCACGAGACCGTCGACCTGGACGGCGGGCTGCTGACGCCCGGGTTCACCGACGCGCACATGCACCCGGTCCAGGCCGGCCTGGAACGCGCCGGGTGCGACCTCGCGGAGCTGTACGGGCTGGAGGAGTACCTCGGCGCGGTGCGTTCCCACGCCGACGCGCACCCGGACCAGGAGTGGATCACCGGCGGCGGCTGGGACATGTCCGCCTTCCCCGGCGGGCTGCCCCGGCGCGAGCAGCTCGGCTTCCTGGACCGGCCGGTCTACCTGATCCAGCGCGACCACCACGCCGCCTGGGTCAACGACCGCGCGCTCGAACGGGCCGGGATCACCCGGGACACGCCGGACCCCGCCGACGGCCGGATCGAGCGCGACCCGGACGGCACCCCCACGGGCGTGCTGCACGAGGGCGCCATGGACCTGGTCGGCCTGCTCACCCCGCGCCCCACCGCGGCCGACCTCGACGCCGCCCTGATGGACGCCCAGGCGCACCTGTTCACGCTGGGCATCACCGGGTGGCAGGACGCGATCGTGGGCTCGTACGCGGGCTCCCAGGACCAGTTGCCCGCCTACCTGTCCGCGGCCCGCTCAGGGCGGCTGCGGGCGCGCGTGGTGGGCGCCCTGTGGTGGGACCGGGCCCGGGGCCTGGACCAGATCGACGACCTGCTCGAACGGCGGGCGTCGGCCGAAGGGCTGGACCGGTTCGCCGCCACCTCCGTCAAGATCATGCAGGACGGCATCACGGAGAACTTCACCGCCGCCACGCTGGAGCCGTACTGCCGGTGCGGCGGCACGGGCCTGTCGTACGTCGACCCGGTCAAGCTCAAGGAGTACGTCCGCGAGCTCGACCGGCTCGGCTTCCAGGTGCACGTGCACGCGATCGGCGAGCGGGCGGTGCGCGAGGCGCTGGACGGCTTCGCCGGCACCGACCCGGCCAACCGGCACCACATCGCCCACCTGCAGATCATCGAGCCCTCGGACGTGCCGCGCTTCGCCGAACTCGGCGTGACGGCCAACCTGCAGCCGCTCTGGGCCACCCACCACCTGCAGATGGACGAGCTGACCCTGCCCTTCCTCGGCGAGCCGCGCTCCTCCTGGCAGTATCCGTTCGCCGACCTGCTGCGGCACGGAACCCGGTTCTGCGCCGGCAGCGACTGGCCGGTGTCGAACGCCGACCCGCTGCAGGGCATGCACGTGGCCGTCAACCGCACCGAACCGGGCGGGTCGATGCACGCCGGCTACCCGACGGCCCAGACGCCGTTCCTGCCCGGGCAGCGCATCGACCTGGCCACCGTGATGACCGCGTACACGGCGGGCTCGGCGTGGATCAACCGCTCCCCCGCCGGGGTGATCGAGCCGGGCCGCCCCGCCGATCTGGTGGTGCTGGACCGCGATCCGTTCACGCTGCCGGACGGCGAGATCTGGACCACGCGGGTCCGCATGACC
>NZ_JAPNNL010000186.1 GCF_027620315.1 Nonomuraea corallina
ACCTCGGCGCGTTCCTCGCCCGGGACGACTGGGCCGCCGAGGCCGCGGCCGTCGACGCGGACGCCGCGACGACGTACCCCGCGCGGGGCGCGGACTTCGCGCCGGTCGTGCCGCGCCCCTCGAAGGTCGTCTGCGTGGGGCTCAACTACCGCAACCACATCCAGGAGATGGGACGCGACCTGCCGCGGCACCCCACGCTGTTCGCGAAGTTCGCCGACAGCCTCATCGGCGCCGCCGACGACATCGTGCTGCCTCCGGAGACCACCGCGCTCGACTGGGAGGTCGAGCTCGCCGTGGTGATCGGCGCGCCGGTCCGCCGCGCCAGGGGCGCCGCGGCCGAGGCCGCGATCGCCGGGTTCACCGTGCTCAACGACATCACCTGCCGTGACTGGCAGTTCCGCACCCGGGAGTGGCTGCAGGGCAAGACGTGGGACTCCTCCACGCCGGTCGGCCCGTACCTGGTCACTCCTGACGAGCTGCCCGGCGGCGTCCGCCCCCGGCTGGAGGTGAAGCTCACCGTCGACGGCGAGGTCATGCAGCAGGACGACACCGGTGACCTGCTCTTCGACCCCGTCGCCCTGGTGGAGTACGTCTCGACGGTGGTACGCCTCAACCCCGGCGACCTCATCGCCACCGGCACTCCCGGAGGGGTCGGCCACGCCCGCGACCCCAAGCGCTACCTGACCGGCGGCGAGCGCGTCGTCACCGAGATCCAGGGCGTCGGCCGGCTGGAGAACACCGTGACCGAGGAGGAGGCGTCCTGATGCGCCGCACCTTCGAGGACGCCCGGAGCTGGAGCGCGGCCGGCACCGAGCTGTTCCTCGGCACCGTCGCCGGCTGGGACGAGGAGCGCTACCTCGCCCCCTGCGGCCTTCCCGGCTGGACCCGCAAGCACCTGGTGGCGCACGTGGCGGCGAACGCCGACGCGCTGGGCAACCTGGTGCGCTGGGCCGCCACCGGCGAGCGGACCCCGATGTACGCCTCGAAGGAGCAGCGCGACGCCGACATCGAGGCCGGCGCGACCAGGCCGGCCGGCGAGCTGTCGGCCTGGCTGCGGGAGTCCGCGGCCCGGCTCGCCGCCGGCGCCGCCGCCCTGAACGCCCAGCAGTGGAACGCCGACGTGGTCACCGCGCAGGGCCGCACGGTCCCGGCGACGGAGATCGTGTGGCTGCGCGCGCGCGAGGTCTGCGTGCACGCCGTCGACCTGGCCGCCGGCGTCTCCTTCGCCGACCTGCCCACCGGGTTCCTGACCGCGCTGGCCGACGACGTCGCCGGCAAACGGGGCGCCGCTCCGGGGCCCGCGGTGGTCCTCACCGCCACCGACACCGGCGACCGCTGGGAACTGCCCGGCGACGGCGCCCCCAACGCGGCCTCCGGTCCGCTCGCCGAGGTCGCGGCGTACCTCGCGGGCCGCCCGCATCATCTGACCGCGACCGACGGCTCCCCCGCTCCGACCCTGCCGGCGTGGTTGTGAGCGTGTCCGGCACCGAGGAGAGCATGAGATGACACCCCCGTCCGCGAACCCCGTCGACGTCCTGATCGTCGGAGGCGGCATCGGCGGCCTGAGCGCCGCCTACGCCCTGGCCCGTGAGGGCCTGCGGGTGCGCGTGCTGGAGCGGGCCGGCGCGTTCGGCGAGGTCGGCGCCGGCCTCCAGATCGCGCCCAACTGCACCCGGATCCTGCACGACTACGGCCTGCTCGACGAGGTCAAGAGCCTCGGCGTGCTGCCGCGGAGCATGGTGATGCGCGACGCCGTGGACGGCGGCGAGCTGACCCGCCTGGACCTGGCCGACCTGGAGCGCGTGTACGGCTTCCCGTACCTGGTCATCCACCGCAGCGACCTGCACGGCGTCTTCCTGCGCGCCTGCCGGCGCGAGGGGGTGGACCTGGTCACGGACGCCCGCGTCACCGGCTACGAGAACACCTCGTCCGGGGCCCGGGTGCGGCTGGCGGACGGCCGCGCCGACGAGGGGCGGATCGTCATCGCCGCCGACGGCCTGCACTCCGTCGCCCGCCGGCTCCTGATCGACGACGAGCCGGTCAGCTCCTCCTACGTCGCCTACCGCGCCGCCCTGCCCATCGAGGACGCCGGCCGCGACGTCGACCTCAGCGAGGTCTCCGTCCACGTCGGACCACGCTGCCACTTCGTCCGGTACGGGCTGCGCGGCGGCGAGATGCTCAACCAGGTCGCGGTCTTCCAGTCGCCCAAGGCCCTCGCCGGCGAGGAGGACTGGGGCACCCCCGACGAGCTCGACAGCGCCTTCGCCGCGACCTGCCCGGACGTGCGCTCCGGCATCCCGCTGATGTGGCGCGACCGCTGGTGGCGGATGTACGACCGCGATCCGCTCATGACCTGGGTCCACGGCAACGTCGCGCTGCTCGGCGACGCCGCGCACCCGCCGCTGCAGTACATGGCGCAGGGCGCGATCATGGCCATCGAGGACGGCTGGGTGCTCGCCAGGCACGCCGCCGCCCGCCGCGCCGGGGACGGCGCGATCGACTGGCAGGGCGCGCTCGCGGCCTACGAGGCCGTCCGCCCCGAGCACTGCCGGCGCGTGCTGACCACGGCCCGCGCCTGGGGCGAGCTGTGGCACCTGGACGGCCTGCCCCGCCTCCAGCGCAACGCGCTGCTGCGGGCCCGCGACCCCTACGACTACTCCTTCACCGACTGGATCTACGGGCCCACGGCGCTGACGCCGGAGGAGGAGCCTCCCATGTTCACGCCGATCCCGCTGGACACCGCCGACGTCTCCGGCCTGCCCGGCGACACGGACGCGCCGGCGCCGGCCGCGTCCTCGCCGCGAGGCTGACGGCGGACCCGGCCGGGATTCGCTCCGGGGGGTGCCGGAGTTCCGATCATGGCAACCGGTACGTTGAGGACGTGGTCGGCGTCATGACTGCTCGGCATCCTCTCGCCCTCGGCCGGGGCTGACATGCGGGGACGGCTGCGGGTCCGCCTCGGGGCGGCGGCTCTCGCCGAGCAAGACGTACGCCATGCTCGGCGAGGGAGGCCATGGGCGGCACCCTCACCCCCGAGGAGACCCCAGGAGGAGGCCTCACGATGATCGTCGGCATGCCCGTACACGCCGGGACTGCGGCGCCATGACCAAGATCCTCGTCGTCGACGACGAACCCCAGATCCTGCGCGCCCTGCGCATCAACCTGACCGCCCGCCACTACGAGGTGGCCGTCGCCGCCGACGGCGCCTCCGCGCTGCGCCAGGCCGCCGAATGGCACCCCGACCTGATCGTGCTCGACCTCGGCCTGCCCGACCTCGACGGCGTGGACGTCATCCACGGCCTGCGCGGCTGGACCCGCACCCCCGTCGTCGTGCTGTCCGGCCGCGCCGACAGCGACGACAAGATCGAGGCCCTGGACGCGGGCGCCGACGACTACGTGACCAAACCGTTCGCCATCGACGAGCTCCTGGCCCGCATCCGGGCCGTCTCCCGCCGCGCCGCCATTCCCGAGACCGAACTGGCGAACATCGAGATCGGCGGGCACACCGTCGACCTGACCCGCAAGACCGTCTCCGGCGGACTGCGGCTCACCCCCACCGAATGGCACATCCTGGAGATCCTGCTGCGCAACCCGGGCAAACTCATCCCCCAGCGCCACCTGCTGACCGAGGTGTGGGGCAGCCAGTACGTCAAGGAGACCCACTACCTGCGCCAGTACATGGCCCAGCTGCGCAAGAAGCTCGAACGCGACCCCGCCCACCCCCGGCACCTGATCACCGAACCCGGCATGGGCTACCGCTACACCCCCTGACACTCAGCCGGCCGAGTCGCGGCAGGGCCGACGGACCGCGTGGTGGTCGTGGTGGTCGTGGTGCGTCACGGTCATCCGGTGCCGTTCCAGCTCGTCGAGGAACGGTCCGGCGGGCAGGAGCCGGTCGATGTGCACCACCCCGGGAGGAGCCGGCTCGGTGAGCAGGAGCCGGGCCACCTGCGCCGTCACGACAGCGGTGGCCCGGCAGGTGTCGCGACCGGTGACGGTGCTCGACACCGTACCTCTCCCGGCGTCGCCTCTCTCGGCGTCGCCTCTCCCGGCGTCGCCTCCCCCGGCGTCGGACGCGGCCACGTGCACGACGAACCGGTCGGAGCCGAGGTGGACGCGGGTGAGAGCGGAGACGAGCAGTGGTTCGGCACGCAGCCGGCGCGCCAGGTCGAAGAACCGGACGGTCCGCAGGCCGAACAGCGCCGAGGTGACGAGGGCCGAGTCGAAACAGATCCGCGTCGTGGCCGGCACCCCCAGCGCCTCGCTGATCTCGTACTGGTCGGAGAAGGGGAACGGGTGGACGGTGCGGACCTCGCGCTCCCCCAGCCGCACCCGTGCGCGCCGCCCGGCGGGGCCGCGCGGCCGGTCCGGGGCCGTGAGCTGCTCGACGATCCAGCGCACCGAATCGGGGCCGTGGTCGCCGCCCATCCCGAGCAGCAGGCTGACGTCCACCGTCTCGGCCGAGGGCAGGCGTTCGGCGCAGTGGCGGGCCAGCAGGTTGGTGAGTCCCGGAGCCACGCCGACGCTGAGCACGGCCGTCGCGCCCGTGCGCCGCGCGAGCGGGTCCAGCGCGGTGATCGCCCGGATCAAGGGGGTGGACGCGGTGATGTCGACGTAGTGCACGCCGCGGCCGAGGCACGCCCGGGCCACCGCCGCGTTGGCGCGCTCCACGCACATCACCACGACCGCCGCGTCGTCGAGCAGCCGCTCCACCTGCGCCGGGTCGCCGGCGTCGACCCGGGCCGCCCGGACCGCGCCCCCGGTGGACGCGGCCAGGTCCGCCGCCTTCGCCGGGTCACGTCCCGCGGCCACGACGCGGCCCGGGAACCACGTCCCGAGCGCGGTGGCGGTCGCGCCGCCGACGGCGCCGTAGCCGCCGATGACGACGATGGACGGGCCGGCGCCGTCGCGTGGCGCGCCGTCGTTCCTGTGCATGCTCCGCCTCCGGGGTTCTGCTCGGGGAAGTGCCTCCAGTCTCGGGCCGGAGCCCTTATACGTACAAATATGGATATTTCATGGCGGCCATGCATCCACCGCATGGCGTCATAGGCTTACCTGCTTTTAGGCGGATAAATCCGCCTTTTCCTGGCCAAGACCTCTATATGACCATGACGCATATCCCAGGGCATTCCTATGATGGAGACGTGATAGATCCGTGGACCTTACAGGTCACGGCCGAAGTGGCGGAGCGCGGGTCGTTCTCCGCCGCGGCCGAGGCGCTGTCCATGACCCAGCCCGCCGTGTCCCGGCAGGTCAGCGGCCTGGAGCGCAGGCTCCGCGTGAGCCTGTTCCGGCGTACGTCCCGGGGCGTCAGACCGACCGCCGCCGGCGAGATCGTCGTCCAGCAGGCGAAGGACATCCTGGCCCGGCTGCGCGACCTGGAACTGCGGCTCGGGGCCTTCACCGACATGGAGACCGGCGACCTGCGGATGTCGGCGTTCTCCAGCGCCAACACCTTTTTCACGCCGGAGGTGGTCCGGCGCTTCGACCTGGCCCATCCCGGGGTCACCCTCAGCCTCATGCGCGACGACCCCACCGGGCCGCTGACCGCGCTCAAGGAAGGGAAGGTCGACCTCGCGCTGATCACCGCCTGGAGCCTGTACGCCGACCCGGCCGAGGCCAAGCACGATCCGGCGGCCACGCCGCTCGACCCGGACGCCCTCACCGCGCTCGACCTGGCGCCGCTGCTGGACGAGGAGTTCGAGGTCGCCCTGCCGGCGGACCATCCGCTGGCCCGGCACCGCCGGGTGCGGCTGTCCGACCTGCACGGCGAGCGATGGGTCGAAGGCGGCCATCCCGACTGTCTCGGCCCGATCCCCCAGCTGGCCAAGGCGCTGGGCGCGGCCCCGAGGACGGCGTTCTTCTGCGAGGACTGGAACGGCAAGCAGGCCCTGGTCGCGGGCGGCTCCGCCATCATGCTGGTGCCGACGCTGGCGCGGCGGGCCGTGCGCCCCGACGTGGCCCTGCGCCCGACCGTCCCCGCGCTGCCCGCCCGGCGGCTGTACGCGGCGTCGATGGCGCCGCCCTTCCGCCTGCCGTCCGTGACGGCCCTGCTGGCCGTCCTCGCCGACGTGGCCCGGGAGCAGGCGCCGGTGACCTGACCGGCCCGGCCGGTCCGGGTGCGCCGCCGGTGATCCTGGGCAGTCGCTGGTTCCGGGGACCGTCCGATGGCGGCCCGCACCGGCAGCATTCGGATACGAGCACGCGAAGGCGGCAGCACGATGACCACGATCCACGTCGAGGTGGTGGAGACCTCCTCCCTGGGCGACCGCAGCTACCTGGCCCACGACGGCCGGGTGGCGCTGGTGGTCGACCCGCAGCGCGACATCGACCGCGTCCTGGCCCTGGCCGGCCGGCTCGGCGTGCGCGTCACCCACGTGGCCGAGACGCACCTGCACAACGACTACGTCTCCGGCGGGCTGGCGCTGGCCAGGCTGACCGGCGCGGCCTATCTGGTCGCGGGCGCCGACACCGTCGCCTTCGAGCGGCTGCCGGTCGCCGACGGCGACGAGATCGCCGTCTCCGACGCCCTGCGCGTCGCGGTGGTGGCCACCCCGGGCCATACCTTCCACCACCTTTCGTATGTCCTGTACGGCTCCCGGGGCGCGGAGGGCGTCTTCACCGGCGGGTCGCTGCTGTTCGGCGCCACCGGCCGCACCGACCTGCTGGGCGAGCGGCACGCCCACGCGCTGGCCCACCGCCAGCACGCCTCGGTGCGCCGCCTGGCCGACCTGCTGCCCGATGGCGCGCAGGTCTGGCCCACTCACGGCTTCGGCAGCTTCTGCGCCGCGACGCAGTCCGACGCCGAGTCCTCCACCATCGGCCACGAGCGGCACGTGAACGCGGCGCTGCGGCTGGAGGCCGACGACTTCGTCGCCCGTACCTTGGCGGGCCTGGACGCCTTCCCGGCCTACTACGCCCATCTGGGCGCGCGCAACAGCGCCGGCCCTGAGTCGATCGACCTGACCCCGGTCGAGACGGCGGATCCCGAACGGCTGCGCGAGCGGATCGAGGCCGGCGAGTGGGTGGTGGACCTGCGTTCCCGCAAGGCCTTCGCCACCCGGCACCTGGCCGGCACCCTGAGCCTCGGCCTGGACGGCCCGATGGCGACCTGGCTGGGCTGGCTGGCCCCGTGGGGGGCGCCCATCACCCTGCTGGGCGAGAGCGCCGACCAGGTCGCCGCCGCCCAGCGGGAGCTGGCCCGCATCGGCGTCGACCGCCCGGCCGCCGCCGCCTCCGGCGCCCCGGAGGAGTGGGCGGGCGGCGACGGGACCCGGCTGGCCGGGCTGCCGGTCGCCACGTTCGCCGACCTGGCCGCGGCCCGCGCCGGACGGGTTCCGCACGGCCTGCCCGCCCCTGACCTGGTGCTCGATGTGCGGCTGGGCGGGGAGTGGCGTGCCGGTCACGTCGAGGGCGCCGTCCACCTCCCGCTGCCCGAGCTGCCTGGACGGCTGGCCGAGGTGCCGGAGGGGACGGTGTGGGTGCACTGCGCCTCGGGCTACCGCGCCGCGCTGGCGGCCGCCCTGCTGGCCCGCGCCGGACGGACGGCGGTGTACGTCGACGACGCCTTCGACGACGCCACCGGCGCGGGGCTGGTGGTCACCGCCTCCGAAGACTGAGCACCGGAAAGGGACCCCGGGCCGCCGCTCCCCTGCAGGTCGTACGGCCTTCGGCGGGGTGCGAGCACCGGTGTCGTTTTGTCCCTTTTCCTGCTTATTGCCTGAGAAAATGCTGCCCTTTGACGGCTGATGCCAGGCGATCGGCTAGCGTTCTGGCGGCGTATGCGGGCGGGGCCTGCCCGCATACGCCGCTCCACCGGCGGCATGTCGGGTGAGCCTCCGAAGGAAGGGAAGAAATGGTGGTGCCGGTGCCGGCGGACCTGGACACGCGAGCGCGCCGAGGTGCGTCCCCGAGCCCGGAGGCCGCGCGATGAGCGTGGCGCTGGGCCTGGTGGCCATCTTCGTGCTCACCCTCGCCACCGGCTACTTCGTCGCCCAGGAGTTCGCCTACGTCAGCGCCGACCGGCTCGCGCTCACGCAGCAGGCGGCGGCGGGCGACAAGAAGGCGGCCAAGGCCGTCAAGGTGATGGAGCGGCTGTCGTTCATGCTGTCGGGCGCGCAGCTCGGCATCACCGTCACCGCGCTCGTGGTCGGCTTCATCGCCCGTCCGGCACTCGCCGAGCTGATCGCGCCCGCGCTGACCGCGCTCGGCATGCCCCCGGCCGCGGTGGGGGCGGTGGCGCTGGCGATCGGGTTCGCGCTGGCGACGATCATCCAGATGATCCTCGGCGAGCTCGCCCCGAAGAACCTGGCGCTGGCCAGGCCGGAGCCGCTGGCCCGCGCGCTGGCCACGTCCACGCTGATCTACCTGGCCGTGGCGGGGCCGATCATCAAGCTGTTCGACTCGGCCGCCAACCGGCTGCTGCGCGCGGTGGGGATCGAGCCGGTCGAGGAGCTGCACCACGGCGCCACGCTGGAAGAGCTGGGCCACATCATCGGCGAGTCCGAGGCACACGGCCATCTGCCCGGCAGCCACGCCGACGTGCTGGAGCGGGCGCTGGCGTTCTCCGACCACACGGCCGGAGAGGTCATGGTCCCCCGGGCCGACGTGGTGGCCGTGCCCGTGTCGGCGACCGTCGCGGAGCTGGACGAGCTCATCGCCGCCAACGGCCACACGCACTACCCGGTGCTCACCGCCACGATGGACGACGTGGTGGGGCTGGTCAGCCTGCGTGACGTCGCCGCGGTGCCGGTCGGCGCCGCGGCCACCACCCGGGTGGGCGACCTGGCCCGCGACGTGCTGGTCGTGCCGTTCTCGCAGCCCCTGCCCGACCTCGCCGCCGCCCTGCACGCGCGGGGCGAGGAGGTGGCCTGCGTGGTGGACGAGCACGGCGGCCTGGCCGGCCTGGTGACCTGGGAGGACGTGGCCGAGGAGCTGGTCGGCGAGATCGCCGACGAGAACGACGCCGCGGCGCCGTCCGCGGTGCGGCGCGGCGACGGCTGGGAGCTGGACGCGGGCCTGCGGATCGACGAGATCGCCCTCGCCACGGATCTGGACCTGCCGGACGAGGACGACTACGACACCCTGGCCGGGCTGATCCTGCACCGGCTGGGCCGGTTCGCCGTCCCCGGTGACGTCATCACCGCCGACCTGCCGGCCACCCTCGACCCGGACGCGCCCACGCATGTCCGCGTCGAGGTGCTGACCCTCCACCGGCACGTCCCCGGACGCGTCCGCATGACCCCGTACCGGCACGAAGGCGAGCAGCAGCAGTGAACCTGACCCTGGGCCTGGCCCTCACCCTGTTCCTGCTGGTCGGCAACGGCTTCTTCGTCGCCGCCGAGTTCGCCCTGGTCGCCGCCAAGCGCCACCGCCTGGAGAAGGCGGCCGCGCGGGGCAGCCGGGCCGCCGCGGCCGCCGTGGCCGGGATCAAGGAGCTCTCGCTCATGCTGGCCGGCGCGCAGCTCGGCATCACGCTGTGCTCGCTCGGACTCGGCGTGGTCTCCGAGCCGCTCATCGCCGGCACGCTCACCCCGCTGTTCCACGCCATGGGGCTGCCGGAGGCCGCCGCGCACGCGGTCGCCTTCGTCATCGCGCTGGCCATCGTGACCTTCCTGCACATGGTGCTCGGCGAGATGGCGCCCAAGTCCTGGGCGATCGCCCACCCCGAGCGCTCGGCCACCGCCCTGGCGCTGCCGTTCCGCGCCTTCACACTGGTGGTCCGCCCCCTGATCAGCGTGCTGAACACGATCAGCGACGGCCTGCTGCGGCTGTTCAAGGTCAGGCCGCGGGAGGGGGACGCCAACCCGCGCACCCCCGAGCAGCTCAGGCACCTGGTGGAGGAGTCGCGCAGGCTCGGCCTCATCGAGGCCGACGACCACGCGGTGCTCAGCCAGGCCCTGCACGCCCCGAACGCGGGCATCGCCGAGCTGATCACCCCGGTGGACCGGGTGGTCGGCGTCCCCGCCGCCGCCTCGGCCCAGGAGGTGATCGACGCCTGCCTGGACGCCCGGCGCTCGCGTCTGCTCGTCGGCCCCGCCTCGGCGCCGCTGGGCGTGGTCCACCTCCGCGACGCCTACCTGGCCCGCCGCGGCGGTCGCGAGATCACGGCCGAGCAGCTCGCCTACCGCGTCCCGGCCCTGCCGGCCGGCGCGTCGGTGGCGGAGGCGGTGGCGACGCTCCGGGCCGGCCGCAGCCAGCTCGCGCTGGTCCGCGACGACGACGGCGGCGCGGCGGGCATCGTCAGCCTCGACGACTTGCTCACCACCTTGCTGGTACGGGCCTGACCAGGCGGTTCCGGCCGGGGCACGCGGTGCAGCCAGTCCGGAACTATGCCGATATTTCATCCGTTATTCGCCGTAACGACCGCTGTCAGGCGAGAGACGGAGAGCTGTGGAGGAGTGCAGTACCGAGCCGGACCCCCGGTCCGGCGCACTACCTCGACCGGCAGCTCCGCATGCCGCCGGCGCGCTCGCGCAGCTCGGCCCGTGGCGGGCCGGGGCTGCCTCGTCAGCCCCGGCCGGCGCACGGCCGACTGACGCACATCCCCTCACCGGCCGCCGTGCCGGATCTCGTCAAGGAGTTCTTCTGCCGTGGACGGCTATTGGTTTCAGCTCGCCCTCGTCGTGGTCCTGGTCGTCATCAACGCGATCTTCGCGGGCAGCGAGCTCGCGCTGATCTCGCTGCGTGAGGGCCAGCTGCGACGGCTGGAGCAGCGCGGCTCCGGCGGGCGGGCCCTGGTCCGCCTGGCTCGCGACCCCAACCAGTTCCTGGCCACGATCCAGCTGGTCATCACCCTGGCGGGCTTCCTGGCCTCCGCCACCGCCGCCGTCACGCTGTCCGAGCCCCTGGTGCCGCTGCTCGGCTTCCTCGGCGGCGCGGCCGGCCCGGTGGCGATCGTGCTGGTGACGATCGTCCTGACGTTCCTCACCCTCGTCTTCGGCGAGCTCGCGCCCAAGCGGGTCGCCATGCAGCGCGCCGAGACCTGGGCCATGCTCGTCGCCCGGCCGCTGAGCTTCATCGCCGCGCTGTCGCGCCCCATCGTGTGGGCGCTGGCCAAGTCCACCGACGTGGCGGTCCGCCTCATGGGCGGCGACCCTCACCTGCACCGCGAGGAGATCAGCCCGGAGGAGATCCGCGACCTCGTCGCCACCCACCGCGGCTTCACCCCCGAGCAGCGCCTGATCATCTCCGGCGCCGTCGAGATCAGCGAGCGCGTCCTGCGCGAGGTCCTCGTCTCCCGCCGCGAGGTCTTCACCCTGCACGCCGACACCACCGTCGCCGAGGCACGCGGCCTGCTGGCCGCCTCCGGCCACTCGCGCGCTCCCGTGGTCCGCAACCGGGGCCTGGACGACACCGTCGGCATCGCCAACCTGCGCGACCTGCTGACCGACGAGAACGCCGTCACCGCCGCCGACGTGGCCCGTCCCCCGCTGCTGCTGCCCGACAGCCTGGCCGTCTCCAACGCGCTGCGCCGCTTCAAGTCCGAACGCCAGCAGTTCGCCCTCGTCATCGACGAGCGCGGCTCCGTCGACGGCATCGTCACCCTGGAGGACCTCCTGGAGGAGGTCGTCGGCGAGATCTACGACGAGACCGACCGCGACGTGATCGAGATCCGCCGCGAGGCCGACGGCAGCATGCTGGTGCCCGGCACCTTCCCCGTCCACGACCTGCCCGATCTCGGCGTCCACCTGGAGGACCGCCCCGACGGCGACTACACCACCGTGGCCGGGCTCGTCCTGGCCCTGCTCGGCCACGTGCCCACCGCCCCCGGCGGCACCGTCGCCACCGGCGGCTGGCGGCTGCGCGTGCAGGACGTCGACGGCCACGCCATCACGCGGGTCCGCCTGAGCCCCGCCCCGGTGGCCGACACGGTCGCCGACGCGGCGCCGACCGCCTGACGCTGCCAGGCGCGCTCTGAGGTCCGCCGCGCAGGGCCGGTCTGTTCACCGACATAGGATCGTTTGACCGATTGTTTGCCAGGATTTCGGAAAGGCGGCCATGACTCACCCTCTCAGCCGGCGATCCGCCCTGCTGGGCGCCGGAGCCGTGGCCGGCCTCGCCCTCTGGGACGGGCCGGCGGAGGCGGCCGGCCGCGCCGCGTTCGACGCCGCGCGCGAGCGGTGGGTGAGCCTGTTGTCCGGCGGGTCGTCCAGCGTCGTCCACACCGCCAAGACGCGGGCGGTCGAGGGCTCGGCCCACGCGGTGCTGCGCAAGCTGCGGCCCGCCCCCGGCCGCCCCAGCCTATGGTCCGACCTGCCGCTGGACGATCCGCGGACGGGCAACTTCAACCGCTCCTACAACCGCATGCGCACCCTGGCACTGGGCTGGGCCACTCCCGGCACCGCCATGCACCGCGACGAGCAGGTGGCCGAGACCGCGGCCAGGGCGCTGGACTTCCTGTACGAGCACGCCTACCACGAGGACCTGAACCCTCGGGGCAGCAACTGGTTCTGGTGGGAGATCAGCGTCCCCCGCGCGCTGACCGACACCTGCGCGCTGCTGTACGACGGCCTCCCCCAGGACCGGCTCAGGCGCTGGCTTCGCCCGTTACGCCGCTGGTGCCCCGACCCGGAGCGCCGCGTCAGTCACCCCGGCGTCGTCGAGACCGGCGCCAACCGGGCGGGCAAGGCCACGGCGGTGGCGATGCGCGGCCTGCTCACCCACGACGCCCGGCTCGTCGAACGGGCCAAGGACGCGATCTCCGACCTGCTGCGGACCACCAACGGCCCGGGTGACGGCTTCTACCGCGACGGGTCGTTCATCCAGCACGACGTGTACCCCTACACCGGCAGCTACGGCGTCGACTACCTGGAGAACGTGGCGAAACTGATCGCCATGCTGTCGGACTCGCCCTGGGAGATCCGCGACAGCGGGAAGGTCTACGACATCGTGGACCGCTCCTTCGTGCCCTTCGTCTACGACGGGCTGATGATGGACTGCGTGCGCGGCCGGGCCATCTCCCGTCAGGGCCACCGCGACCTCCACGCCGGGCAGAAGACGGTCGAGGCCGTCCTCACCCTGCTGGAGGCGGCGCCGGAGCGCCACGCCCGGCGCTGGCGACCGTTGGTGAAGGGCTGGCTCACCCGCAACCAGTCCATCCCGTACGACACGTTCGCGCCGCTGGCGACGATCGCGCGGGCCAGGGCCCTGCTGGAGGACCCGTCGGTGCCGGTCGGGCCGCGCACGACCGGCACGTACGTCTTCGCCGACATGGACCGGGTCGTCCACCGCCGCCCCACCTGGGCCTTCGCGATCGCGATGAGCTCGGAGCGGATCGGCGCGGCCGAGGCCATGAACCGGGAGAACCTGCACGGCTGGTACACCGGCGACGGCATGACCTACCTCTACACCGGCGACCTCACCCACTGGAACGACGACCTGTGGCCCACGATCGACCCGTACCGGCTGCCGGGCACGACGGTCGACACCCGCAGGCGCGCCGATCTGCGGCACGGCGAGGCGCGCCTGCCCCCCACCCCGTGGGCCGGCGGCGTGACGCTCGACGGCGAGTACGGGGCGGCGGCGATGAGGCTGGTCGCCGGCGGTTCCTCGCTGCGGGCCAAGAAGGCGTGGTTCCTGCTCGACGACGCGGTGGTCGCGCTCGGCGCCGGCATCACCGCCTCCGACGGCCGCCGCGTCGAGACCGTCGTGGAGAACCGCAACACCCACGACGAGCATCCGCCGCTGTACCAGGGCGACGGCTGGATCCACCTGGCCGGGGTGGCCGGCTACGCGCTGCTCGACGGGGCCGAGGCGAAGGTGATCCGCGAGAGGCGCACCGGCCGCTGGCGCGACATCGACAAGGGCGCCACCACGGGCGGCGACGCGACCCCGGTCACCCGGCACTACACGACGATCGTCGTCGACCACGGGGTCGATCCGCGCAGGGCGCGTTACGCCTACGCCGTGCTGCCCGGCGTCGCCCCCGCGCGGACGGCGGCCTACGGCGAGCGGGTCGAGATCCTGGCCAACTCCGCGGCGGTGCAGGCCATCGCCCGCGACGAGCTGCTCGCCGCCGTGTTCTGGCGGGCGGGGAGCGTCGAGACCGCGCACGGCCCGCTCGCGGCCTCCGGCCCGTGCGCGGTGCTGTTGCGCCGCGACGGCGAGCGGGTCCGGGTCGCGGTCTCGGACCCGTCCAGGACCTCCGGCGAGGTGCGGCTCACGCTGCCGTGGGCGGTGCGGTCGATCGAGAAGCATGACCGCGGCGTGCGCAGGGCCAGGCGGGCGGTCGAGGTGGACCTGGGCGGCAGCCGCGGGCGGACGCGCAGCGCGGTGGCGCGGATCTGACCCCCGGCAGGCTCCGGACGCGGTGCGGCCCCCCCCCCAGGGGGG
>NZ_JAPNNL010000187.1 GCF_027620315.1 Nonomuraea corallina
CGAGCACCGCCTCGACCAGGCGCTGCGGGGTCAGCTCCGCCGGTTCGAGCGCCCGGCCGAGACCCAGCTCGCCGATCCGGCGGGCGACCGGCCGGTCCACGGCGGTGGCGGGCACCACGATCATCGGACAGCCCCAGTAGAGGGTCTCCATGGCGGTGCCCATGCCGCCGTGGGTGACCGCCACGGAGGCGTGCTCCAGCACCCGCAGGTGGGACACCCACCGGCGCACCTCGACCGTGGGCGGCAGCGGCCCCAGCTCGGCGGGGTCCATGCCGTCGCCCAAGGTCACCACGGCGTGCCAGGGCAGCTCGGCGAAGGCGCGCACGCAGGCGCGCACCAGGTCGGGACGGCCGCTGGCCACGGTGCCGAACGACAGCAGCGCGACCGGCAGCCCGTCGCGCGGCGGATCCCATCCGGCCAGGAAGGCGCGCCCGCCCAGGCACGGGCCGACGAACGCGAACCGCTCGTCGAAGGTCTCCCCGGCGAACTGGAACGAGCGCGGCAGGGTGACCAGGTTGGAGTCCTGGACCGACCACCACAGCTCAGCCGGGTCGGCCCGCACCCCGTGCGCGAGGGCCAGCTCCCGGGTCCTG
This sequence comes from Nonomuraea corallina, assembly GCF_027620315.1. Lineage (GTDB taxonomy): Bacteria > Actinomycetota > Actinomycetes > Streptosporangiales > Streptosporangiaceae > Nonomuraea > Nonomuraea corallina. The sequence continues at coordinate 594 of NZ_JAPNNL010000187.1, forward strand.
GCGAGCATGCCGTCCACCCATCCGGGCAGCTCGCGAACCGCTTCCTCACCGTCGTAGATGGACGACAGGTAGGAGAAGTGGGCGTTGGAGGCGAACACCGGGATCATCTGGGTGGCCGGGACGCCCCACTTGCGGGCGAGGACGCGGCCGGCGTGCAGGATGGAGACGTCGTAAACGATCAGGTCGGGCCGGTCGCGGAGCCGGTCGGCCGCCCGCAGCATGGCCGCACTCTCGTCCAGGAACAGGGAGAGCAGGCCCAGCGGGTCGTCCTCCAGCTTGCGCAGGTCGACGGACTGGTAGGCCGCGTCGTAGGCGAGCAGGGTGGCGCCGGCGTCCGCGACCTGCCGCGCCATCGTGCTCGCCGTCATGAACGTGACCCGATTTCCTCTGTCCACCAATTCCTCGACCACGGCGAGTTGCGGAATCACATGACCGTGGTCGGGCTGACACATGAAGAGATAATGGCGCGTCATGTCAGCTCTCTCGCTGGATCAGCGTGCTTACCCGACTCAACCTAATGAACGGCCGGCGCGGCGCAGCACCCCTGAGCGCCCCCAGACCTCGGTGCCGAACCCCTGTTTTCGCGGCCATTCCTAGGGGTTCCGCCCGGCGGACCGGAATGCCTACCCTGGCCCCGACGGCGAGGAGGACGACGATGCCCACGCGGGTCTGGGATTATCTGCCGGAATACGCGGCCGAGCGCCACGACATCCTCGACGCGGTCGAGACCGTGTTCCGCTCCGGGCGGCTCGTTCTGGGTGAGAGCGTGCGCTCCTTCGAGGAGGAGTTCGCCGCGTACCACGGGGTGGGCCACTGCGTGGGCGTGGACAACGGCACCAACGCCGTCAAGCTGGCCCTGCAGGCGCTGGGCGTGGGCCGGGGCGACGAGGTCGTCACCGTGTCCAACACGGCCGCGCCCACCGTGGTCGCCATCGACGCGGTCGGGGCCGTCCCGGTCTTCGCCGACGTCGACCCCCGCACCTACCTGATGGACGTGTCCCAGGTCGAGGCCGCCATCACCCCGCGGACGAGGTGCCTGCTGCCCGTGCACCTGTACGGGCAGTGCGTGGACATGGGCCCGCTGGAGCGGCTGGCCGCCCGGCACGACCTGGTGATCCTGGAGGACTGCGCGCAGGCCCACGGCGCCCGTCACCACGGCAGGCCGGCCGGGTCGCTGGGGCACGCGGCGGCCTTCTCCTTCTACCCGACCAAGGTGCTGGGCGCGTACGGCGACGGCGGGGCGGTGATCACCTCCGACGCCGTGGTCGACGGGGCGCTGCGGCGGCTGCGCTACTACGGCATGGAACAGACCTACTACGTCGTCGAGACGCCGGGGCACAACGCGCGGCTGGACGAGGTGCAGGCGGAGATCCTGCGCCGCAAGCTGACCCGGCTCGACGCCTACGTGGCCGCCCGGCGGGCGGTGGCCGCCCGCTACGCCGACGGCCTGGCGGACACCGGCCTGGTGCTGCCGGAGACGGCGGAGGGCAACGAGCACGCCTACTACCTGTACGTGGTGCGCCATCCCCGCCGGGACGAGATCCTCGAGGCGTTGCGCGGATACGACATCGAGCTCAACGTCAGTTACCCGTGGCCGGTGCACACCATGTCGGGCTTCGCCCACCTGGGGCGCCGGCCCGGCAGCCTCCCGGTCACCGAGGCGCTGGCCGGGGAGATCTTCTCGCTGCCGATGTATCCCTCGCTGCCGCCGGGCGTCCAGGACAAGGTCATCTCGGCGCTCCGCGACGTCCTGTGACGGCTCAGGAGACGTACCTCGGCAGGAGGCCGTCCGCCGCGGCCTCCCCGAGGGTGGGAGCGGCCCGGTCAGGTTCGGACAGGATCACCGGGACGTCCGGCAGCCGCAGCCCGATCTCCTCGTCGAACACCGAGAGCCTCAGCTCGTTCGCCACGCGGTACTCGGCCGACAGCAGGTAGTGGACCACGGTCCGGTCTTCCAGCGCGACGAAGGCGTGCCCGACGCCGGGAGGCACGTAGACGGCCCCGCCGCCGTCGGCGGACAGCTCCACCGCGTCCCACCGGGCGAACGTCGGCGACCCCACCCGCAGGTCCACCACCAGGTCGAGGGCCCGCCCGCCGCCGCAGTAGACGTACTTGGCGGTGCCGGGCGGGGTGAGCGTGTAGTGGATGCCGCGCACCACGCCGCGCCGGGAGACGTTCCTGCTGACCTGCGCGACGGGGAACAGGGGCCGCCCGACCGCGGCCACGAACGCCGTCTCCTGGTAGGGCGAGGCGAAGTCGCCCCGCTCGTCGCGGAAGACCTCGGGGTCGAAGGCGTGGGCGCCGCTCACGGCGAGCTGCCGGTGCCTCATCGCGGCCCGCCGGCTCTGCGGGACCGGCGCGTACGGCCGGGGCGTGGGAGGCCGCCCACGGCTCAGGCCCCCACGAGGTGGACCTCGGGGACGTACAGGATCCACGTGCCGCCCGCCTCGCGGAACGCCGTCTCCTTCGCCATGATCTCCTCGGCGTGGTTCCAGGCGAGCAGCAGCGCGTAGTCGGGGTACGGGTCGGCGAACGCCCCGGGCTCGCGCACCGGGATGTGCGAGCCGGGCGTGAGCCGGCCCTGCTTGGCGGGCGTCGTGTCGCAGATGAACGGCACCAGCTCCGGCCCGATGCCGCAGTAGTTCAGCACGGTGGCGCTCTTGGCCGTCGCGCCGTAGCCGCAGACGCGGGCGCCCTCGTCGCGCAGGCCCTCCAGCAGCGCCACGAGGCTCTCGCGGTTGGCGGCCACCCGGGACGCGAACGCGCGCAACGTCGCCGGCTCGGTCAGCCCCGCGGCCTCCTCCTCGGCCAGCAGCCCGGCCACCGCGGGGCCGGGCGTCCGCGCGCCCTGCCTTGCCAGCGTGTACCGGACCTCGCCGCCGTGCACCGGCAGCCGCTCCACGTCCACCAGCTCGAACCCGTGGCGGCGGGCCATGGCGCGGACGGAGGTGGCGCAGAAGAAGTAGAAGTGCTCGTCGTAGATCTGGTCGAAGGAGGACCGCGCCACGATGTCGCCGAGGTACGGGTCCTCGAAGACGAGCACGCCGCCGGGCCGGAGCAGGGTGTCCACCCCGCGCAGGATGGAATCCATGTAGGGGATGTGGCAGAGCGTGTTGGCCGCGTAGACGACGTCGGCGGGCCCGTCCTCGGCGAGGATCTCGGCGGCGGCGGCCGCCTCGAAGAAGCCCTCGCGCACGCGCACGCCCCGGGCCGCCGCCCGGCGGCCCACGCCGCCCGAGGGCTCGACGCCGAGATGCCGGACGCCGGCCTCGGCCACGGTCTTCAGCATGGTCCCGTCGTTGCAGCCCAGCTCGACCACGAACGGGTCCGGGCCGGTCAGCTCGGTGGCGAGCAGCCGCCGGGCGACGCCGGCGAAGTGCTCGCGCATCACCGCCGACCCCGAGGAGAGGTACGGGTATCCGTCGTGGAACATCTTCTCCCTGGGCACCTCTTCCAGCAGCTGGACCATGGAGCAGTCCTCGCAGACCGCCACGGCCAGGTGGAAGAAGAACTCGGGGGCGGGGTCGCCGGGGGCGACGAAGGCGTCGGAGACCGGCTGCCTCCCGAAGTCGGCGAACGGGCGCAGCCCTCCGGAACAGATCCGGCATTCCATGCGATCCTCCAGCGGTTCAGCGGTACCGCACCCACACGTCCCCGGTCTGCACGTAGCCGGTGAGGCGGATCACGACCCCGTCGTGGGCGAGCGAGACGGGCGGGCGGTTGAACACCGCGCCCAGCCGCCGCCGCACGACCTCCTCGTCGCGGACCAGCCAGCCGCGCGGGACGATGAGGACGACGTCGCCGAACCAGGAGGTGATCTCCACGTCCAGCACGACCTCCTGGTACGGGCAGTCGGCCCGGGTGAAGTCGATCTTCACGGTGCCGAACCTGGCCGCCTTGGCCGTGATGTACGCCGGCACCGTCCAGCGCCCGTCGCGCACGACCTTGCCGCTGCGGACGTGCAGCTCCAGCACGTCACCGGCGGGGACGGCCGGCGGCGTCGCGCGGCCGGCCGGGACCGGGACCCCGGTCAGCGGCAGGTCCGCCACCAGGGCGTCGAGCTGCCCCCGGGTGCGGGCGGTGTAGGCGTCCTCGATCCGCTCGTTGAACTCCTCAAGGGTGATGCGCCCCTCGCCGACAGCGACCCGGAGCTTCTCGGCCACTGCGTCGCGGTCCTGGTCGCTTGCTCGCACGTCCGGCTGCTCGGTCATGGCGTCCACCCTAGAAGGCTACGAAGGGCCGCAGCGGCGCAGAACCCCTAATTCCGAGGAGGCGCGCGGATAGGGGACGGCAGGGGTTGAGCGGGGTGACGGCGGCGTGACACGTTCGGCCCTGACGCCCGAGATCGGCGGCCCGGCGCACGCCGGAGGAGCCCGGTGAGGAGTCTGCCATCGACGTTCGCGGTTGGCTGGAGGAGGTCGCCGGCCAGACGACCATGGCGGTGACACGGGTCGCGCTGGAGGACCTGACCGGCTGGCGGGAGGACCCGGAGACAGGCGACATCCGGCACCGGAGCGGGCGGTTCTTCACGGTGCAGGGCCTCGACGTCCGGCATCCCGCGGGCCCGGTGCCCTCCTGGTCGCAGCCCATCATCCACCAGCCGGAGGCCGGCATACTCGGCATCCTGCTCAAACGGGTCGGCGACGTGCCGTACCTGCTGATGCAGGCCAAGAACGAGCCCGGCAACGTCGGCGGGGCCCAGTTGTCGCCCACCGTGCAGGCGACCAGAAGCAACTACACGCGGGTGCACGAGGGGCGGGCGGTGCCGTACCTCGGGTTCTTCCGCGAGCCGCACAGCCGGCGGGTGCTCGTCGACGTGCGCCAGTCCGAGCAGGGCGCGTGGTTCTACCGCAAGCGCAACCGCAACATGGTCGTCGAGGTCGGTCCCGACGTGACGGCGGCCGAGGGCTTCCGCTGGCTGCCGCTGCGGCGGGTGCGTGAGCTGCTGTCCGTGCCCGACCTGGTGAACATGGACGCCCGTACGGTGCTGGCCTGCCTGCCGCCCCAGGGCGACCCGGCCGACGGCGCGGCGGGCGGGTTCGGCGCGCTCGTGGCCCGCTCCCGCGAGCCCGGCCGGCCGGCCGCGCACCCCCTGGGAGAGATCCTGAGCTGGCTGAGCGGCCTGCGGTCCACGACCGACATCCAGGCCGCGCCGCTCGCGCTGCGCCGGGTCCTCGGCTGGCGCCGGTCGGACGGCCGCATCTCGCACGACACGGGCAGGTTCTTCCACGTCATCGGGGTGCGGGTACGGGCGCGCGGGCGCGAGGTCGGCGGCTGGGACCAGCCGATGATCGAACCCGTCGGCACCGGGGTCGTCGCGTTCCTGGTCAGGCGGATCGGCGGGGTGCTGCACGCGCTGGCGCACGCCCGCGCCGACCCCGGCTACACCGACGTGGTCGAGCTGGCCCCGACCGTGCAGTGCGCCCCGGGCAACTATGACCATCTGCCGCCGGGCGCCCGGCCGGCGCTGCTCTCCCACGTGCTCTCCGCCCCGCCGGAGAACGTGCGCTTCGACACGATGCTGTCGGAGGAGGGCGGACGGTTCTATCGCGCGCGCAACCGCTACCTGGTGGTGGAGGCCGCCGAGGACCCGCTGGCCGGCCACCCGGGCTTCCGCTGGCTGGCCCTGCACCAGCTCGACGAACTGCTGCGGCACAGCTACTACCTCAACGTGGAGGCCCGCACGCTCCTCGCCTGCCTGCACGGCCTGGCGAGCGCCGAGCGACCGCTGCTCACCGCAGCAGCTCGATGACGGCGCCGAAGTCCTCCATGGCCGTCTCCATCACGGTGAAGTAGGTCAGGCCGTGCGTCTCCCGGTGCCGGAGCACCTGCTCGGCGATCTGCGCGGGGGTGCCCACGAACAGCGTCGGCAGCTCCAGCAGCCGCTCGGGCGGCAGGTCCGGGGCGTAGCGGCGCACGGTCTCCACGCCGGCGCGCCGGTCGCGGGTCAGCACGGTGGCCTTCGACAGCACGTTCAGCTCGATCCGAGGAGCGCGCGGCCCGGCCTCGGCCCGGACGAACTCCACCCTCCGCAGCAGCTCGTCCGCGCCGACCAGCGCGGTCCTGCCGTACTCGGGCCGGTAGGGAGCGCCGGTGAAGCTGACGATCTCGGCCCTCCTGGCGGCCAGCCGCAGCACCCGGTCGCCGTGTCCGCCGATCATGAGCGGCGGCCCTTTGTGCTCCAGCAGCGTGTCCAGGCCGGTGACGAGCCTGCGCAGGCGGCGCACGCGCGAGGCGGGGTCGTCGGGAAGGCCCAGGGCGGCGAACTCCGAGCGCACATAGCCCGTGCCGAGCCCCAGCTCCAGCCGCCCGCCGATGAGGGCGCCGGTGGTGGTGACGTCCCTGGCGAGCAGGACGGGGTGGTGGAAGGCGGCGTTGAGCACGTACGTCCCGATCACCGCCTTCTCGGTGGCCTCGGCGGCCAGCACCGCCGTCGGAAAGGGCGACAGCAGGTTCAGATGGTCGGGCACGGCGATGACGTCGTAGCCCAGGGTCTCCGCGCGACGGCACTTGGCCGTCCACTCGGCGCCGGAGCAGTCCTCGGAGATGAGCACGACGCCGAACCGCAGCGGCCGGGACGGCAGGGACGGCGCGGCGGGGACGGCGGTGACGGCGGGCACGGCGGGGACGGCGGTCATCGGGCGGCTCCCCTGGCGCGGAGTCCCGGCCGGGGCACGGACGCCGGCGGCACGGTGGACGAGGCGGACGGGGCGGGTTCGATCATGGCGATGGCGGTGAGCAGGAGGCCCCGCCCTACGGTCCACCGGCCGTGGAAGCCGGTCAGCTGCCGGCCGCGCCAGCGCGGTCCCGGCGTCATCAGGCGCGCGTGGAAGGCGCCGCGCTCCGGGTCGAGGACGATCGCCGCGTCCTGGAAGTCGAGCCAGCGCCTGGTCAGCGGGAACCACGCCTTGTAGACCGACTCCTTGGCGCTGAAGAGCAGCCGGTCCCAGCTCACGCCCGGATGGTCGTAGGCCAGGCGGCGCAGCATCTCCCGCTCGCCGGGCAGCGTCACCGCCTCCTCCACTCCGGGCGGCAGCGGGGCGTCGGGCTCGGCGTCGATGCCGACAGTCCCGCCGACGGCTCCGACGGCCGCGGCGCGGTAACCGTCGCAGTGGGTGATGCTGCCGATGAGGCCGGGCGGCCAGCAGGGCTCCCCGTAGGCGCCCGGCAGGATGGGCGCCGGCGGCAGGCCCAGCCGTTCCATCGCCTTGCGCACGCAGTGGCGGGCCGTGGTGAACTCCCTGCGGCGTTTCTCGGCCACCTGGCGGACGAGCTCTTCCTCCGCGGGCATGAGGACGGCGTCGGTGGGGTCGCCGAAGGCGTCGAAGGAGTGGATCGTCGGGGGCAGAATCGCCTCGATCACGCCACACCTCCTCGCGCCCGGCACAGCGGGAAACACTCCGGCAGTAACGAAATACCACAATTCCCTGTAGGCGCGAAAGAAGGGCGATAGCCTGCGGTGCCATAATTAGGGGCGTATAGGGGTGAGGCACGACAATCCACGTGTAGACCCCTAGAACCCCTACCGGCAGCAGGGGAAGTGCCCGACATAACCTGTCGCGGGCATATCGTGGCAACTGGTGCGTCAGAGTGGTCGTAAAATGCCCACGCCTGTCGGAAACTGGTGAACAGGTAATGGGACGCATGAAGGGAATTCCGTGCGTTATACGAGGCTAGGCCAGATGGGGCCGCTCATCTCCAACCTCGGGCTCGGCTCGCTGGCCCTGAGTGGCGCCTACGGGCGTGTCGACCCCGCCGAAGCGGAGCGGCTGCTCCGCCGCGCGCTCGACGCGGGCGTGAACCTGCTCGACACCGCCGACTTCTACGCGACCGGCGAGGTGGAACGCCTGATCGGACGGGCGATCGCCGGTCGGTCCGGCGACGTCGTGGTGGCCACCAGGGGCGGGGTGCGGATGCACGGCCCGCAGGAGCCGGTGGACTTCGACTCCCGGCCGGAGCATCTCGAACAGGCCTGCGACGCCTCACTCAAACGGCTCGGCACCGACCATGTCGGCATCTACTACCTGCACGGCCAGGACCCCCGTCTCCCCATCGAGGACAGCGTGGCCTGCCTGGCCCGCCTGGTGCGCCTCGGCAAGATCCGCTACATCGGGCTGACCAACGGCACGCCGGAGCAGCTCAGGCGGGCGCACGCGGTGCACCCGGTCACGGCCCTCGCCATCGAGTACTCCCTCTGGGGCACCTGCGTCGACGGCGCGCTGCTGGCCACGGCACGCGAACTGGGCGTCTCCGTCGTCGCCGCGCGCCCGCTCGGCCGCGGCTTCCTCACCGGCAGGATCCACTCCCACGACCAGCTCGACCCCGGCGACTGGCGGCGCGCCGACCCCCGGTTCCTGCCGGGGCGGCTGCGCGCGCACGCCTCGCCGCTGCGGCGGCTGGAGTCCGTCGCGGCGCGGCTCGACCTCGGCGCCGGCCGGCTCGCGCTGGCCTGGCTGCTGTCGCGCGAGGAGCACATCGTGCCGGTGCCCAGCACCCGCGACCAGCTGCACCTGGAGATGAACCTCGCGGCCTCGGCGGTCGAGCTGCCGCCCGAGGCGGGAGAGATGCTGGCGGGGATGTCCCCGCACGACTTCCCCGCCGACACGGCCGGTCGCTCACCCGCGCCCCTGCTCTGACACCACCCCGTCCGGCACGGGTCATAGAACCACGGGGCATAGAACCACGGGGCATAGAACCACGGGGCATAGAACCACGGGGCGTAGAACACAGGCGCGTCGAGCACAGGCGCGTCCGCAAGCGCCGCCCCGGTCGGGGCGGCTCAGTCGGGGTCGATCCTGGTGTACGGCGCGATCAGGGAGGCGGCCAGGGCCTTGTTGACCGCGTCGATCCTGGAGACCGCGTTGAGCTTGACGAAGATGTTGCGCATGTGGCGCTTCACCGTCGCCTCGGCCAGGCCGAGCCTGCGCGCGATCTGGCTGTTGCTCAGCGCCTGCGCCGCGAGCTGGAGCACCTCCAGCTCCTTGTCCGACAGCGTGGGGGCGGACGACGCCGCCTCCACCTGCGCGAGGCTGTTGCGGGAGACGGCGAGCACGACCCGCGTGGGCTCCTCGTGCACGCTGCGCACCGCCGCGATCAGCTCGTGCCGGTGCACGCTCTTGAGCAGGTAGCCGCGGATGCCCGCGCCCAGCAGCCGGCTGAGGAGCTGCGGTCCGTCGTACATGCTCAGGATGATGATCCGGGTGCCGGGCGAGAGCCCGCGGATGCGGGAGACGGTCTCGGTGACCTCCTCGCCGGGGATCTCCACGTCCAGCAGCACGATGTCCGGGAGCGTACGGCCGATCATGGTGACGGCGGCCGCCGAGTCGCCCGCCTCGCCGACGACCCGCATGTCGCCGTCGGACTCCAGGATCTCGCGTAACCCTTCTCTGAACAGTGCGTGATCGTCGACCAGCGCGATGGTGATGATCTGTTCAGGCTCCATCAGGGCCGTCGCTCTGCCTTTTCAGCGGGATGAACAGCTCCACCAGGCATCCGCCGCGCGGTTTGCTGGAGATGGTGACGCGGCCGCCGAGCAGCGCGGCCCGTTCCTGCATGGAGGCCAGGCCCACCCCGCCGTGCTTGCGCGCGGTCGCCAGGTCGAAGCCGCGGCCGTCGTCGAGCACCGAGGCGATCAGCGCGTGGGGGGCGATGTCCACCCGGATGAACAGCGAGGCGGCGCCGGCGTGGCTGAAGGCGTTCCGCGCGGCCTCGCGGACGATGAGGAACGCCTGGTCGATGCACCTCGGGTCCGCCCACGACTCGTCGCCGTTGACGTCGAGTCCGACGCAGGCGCGCTCGCTGTCGACGGTCTCCAGGAAGGCGAGCAGCGACTTCTCCAGGCTGCCCACGGGCGTGGCCGGGTGGAGCTCGGAGGTGATCTGCCGCAGGTTCTCCATGATCTCCTGGACGGCCTGCTGGGCTATCGCGATCTTCGCCAGGGCCCGTGCCGGATCGGTGGCGTGGTAGGCCTCCGACAGGGCCAGTTGCTGATGGGCGACGCTCATGCCGTGCCCGATCCGGTCGTGCAGCTCCCGCGCGATGCGCCGCCGCTCGTCCTCCTGGGCCCGGTGGACCTGGTTGAGCAGGAAGCCGTGGTAGGTCTCCGACGCCTCCCGGACGCGCCGGGACAGGCTGTCCTCCATGCCGGTGACCGCCAGTGCCAGCGTGCCCTCGGGCGCCTCACTGTCGGCGGCGATTCGCGCGGAGAGATGACGGACAGCGACGCGAAAGAAAAGTGAGCCAGCCTCAAGAGAAGCCGCCGGATGGACTCCACCTGCGGCGCGCGCATTTCCCACTTCCCGCGCGTGATGTTTGTACAGACTGCTTACCTGAACCTTTCCGGCGCGCAACGTGGCAGCCACGTCGTCCAGGACGTACTGTGCGGTCGTCAGGGCCTGACGCCTGGCCTGGGAGGCGGCGAAGGCGGCGTTTCCCGTGGTCAGCAGGGTCGACTCGAATTCCGTGAGGATTTCGTCACGACATGCCTCGACACATCTCGCCGGATCTTCGGCCGCCTGGGATTCCCCTTCCATCGACGCCTCCTCCGCCCGCGGGCCGAGTGCAAGCACGACTCCCACTATCGATCAACCGCGGCGTGCGCGCAACAGAAACGGTTATATATTCGACAGAACCGCCGTAATATGAACTGCCTGTTGCGTGGCCATAAATGCCTCGTAAGACCTCCGCCTCGCCCGGCGGCCGGCTCTGCCCTGCCCCTGGCGGGCGGGGCGCGTCCCCGCCACCACCACGGCCGCCGCTCCGGCCGCCATCGCCACCAGCACGCCGACGAGCCGCGCGTCCAGGACCGCGACCGCCACGCAGAAGGCCGCGAGAAGCCCGAGGGCCGCCGTCATCATCACCCGGCGCGCGGCGGACTCGCCGATCCGCACCCCGAGCGTGCGCCGCCCGGCCGCCGCGTCGCCCGGGATGTCGGACAGGTCCTTGGCGGGCACGCCCACCAGCACCATCCAGCAGATCGCGGCGGTGGTGAACACGACCAGCTCGGTCGGCGCGACCAGACCGGCCCCCGCCGTCGCGACGGTGAACCCGGCGAGGTAGGACAGCAGCCCCGACAGCATGAGGACGATCACCGTGCCGCCGGGGCTCGCCTTGAGCGGGGAGGGCGGTCCCGAGTAGAGGTAGCCGAGCCCGAGGTTGACGGCGATGATCCAGGTCATCGCGAGCGGCAGGCCCAGGGTCGCGAGCAGCGCCAGCGCCGCCGCCGCGGCGGCCACGGCCGCGGCCGTGCGCGGATGCAGGTCGCCCCTGGCGATCGGGCGGCCGGAGCCGTTGATCCGGTCCTCGACGGTGTCGGTGACGCCGTTGAACAGGTAGATCGCGAAGATCGAGGCCACCCAGGCGACGCCGCCCTGGAAGACCATGACGGGATCGGCGATCGAGGTTATCGGCAGGGCCAGGGCGACCCCGGTCAGGTAGCGGAGCGACGAGACGGCCAGCACGGACGGACGGGATTCGGCGAGGCACAGCGCCACCACGCGGGCGCCGGCGGGAAGGGGCGCGACCTGGGTCCATATACCTGACATAGGCGGATTGTGACCGTCAGTACATGAGGTCGGTAAGAGGGGCTTCCAGAAGTTGTAGGGGCACTGCGCCTTTCGATACCCCGAGGTGCCCCCTTGGATCCCTGCCAGGAACTCATGGTGCACCCGCTTGTCCCGTCCTGGCGACCCCTATAGTTTCGCCATCGCACCCGGAGAACAAGGACCCCGACCCGGAGCGCACTCGCCCCTGAGACGGCCTCAGGGCGATTTCCCCGATGAATCCTGCAATATCGGCAACTTACCGGTATCCACCTCGACGGCCGGCGATCCACCCCCGTCGCATATCCCAGAACAGGACGTCATCAGGAAGGAAACTCGCCATGAAGGGTGCCGAACGCTATACCGGATTCGTCCCTCTCGACCTGCCTGACCGGACCTGGCCCAGCAAGCGCATCCGTTCGGCCCCCCGGTGGCTCTCCACCGACCTGCGCGACGGCAACCAGTCCCTGGCCCGCCCGATGACCCCCGAGCGCAAGCTGATGATGTTCGACCTGCTGGTCACCATGGGTTACAAGGAGATCGAGGTCGGCTTCCCGGTCGCCAGCCGCGACGACCACGACTTCGTACGGCTGCTCATCGAGCGCGACCTCATCCCCGACGACGTGCGGATCACCGTGCTGACCCAGGCGCGCGAGGAGCTGATCCGGGACACCGTGGACTGCCTGAAGGGCGCGCCGCGGGCGATGGTCCACATCTACAACGCCACCTCCCCGCTGTTCCGGCGCCTGGTCTTCGGCCTCGGCCGCGACGGCTGCCGCGACCTCGCGGTCCGCGGCACCCAGGTGCTGATGGAGCACGCCGAGCGCGTCCTGGGTGACTGCGACCTGGGCTACCAGTACTCCCCCGAGCTGTTCAACGAGACCGAGCCCGAGTTCTCCCTGGAGGTGTGCGAGGCCGTCATGGACGTCTGGCAGCCGGAGGCGGGCCGGGGCATCATCCTCAACGTCCCCACCACGGTCGAGCGCTCGCTGCCCAACGTCTTCGCCGACCAGATCGAGTGGCTGGACCGGAACCTGTCCCGCCGCGAGCACGTCTGCCTGTCGGTGCACCCGCACAACGACCGGGGCACCGGCGTGGCCTCGGCGGAGCTGGCGCTGCTGGCCGGCGCGGAGCGGATCGAGGGCTGCCTGTTCGGCAACGGCGAGCGGGCCGGCAACGTCTGCCTGGTCACGCTGGCCATGAACCTGTTCTCGCACGGCATCGACCCCGGCATCGACCTCTCCGACATCAACGCCGTGCGCCGCACGGTCGAGCGGTGCACCCAGCTTCCGGTGCACCCGCGCCACCCCTACGGCGGCGACCTCGTCTACACCGCCTTCTCCGGTTCGCACCAGGACGCCATCAAGAAGGGCTTCGACGAACGGGAGCGACGGGCCGCCGACCTCGGCGTCGACCCGGCCGAGCTGCCGTGGCGCGTGCCGTACCTGCCCGTGGACCCCAAGGACGTGGGCCGCACCTACGAGGCGGTGGTCCGGGTCAACAGCCAGTCGGGCAAGGGCGGCGTCGCGTACGTGATGAGCGCCTGGCACGGGCTCAACCTGCCGCGCGGCCTCCAGATCGACCTGGCCGCCCGGGTGCAGGCGCGGGCCGAGGCGCTGGGGGGCGAGCTGTCCCCCGGCCGGATCGGCGCGCTGTTCCGCGAGGAGTACCTGTACCAGGGCGACCCGGCCGCGCCGCTGGCGATCGGCAGGACGCCGCTCCCGGCCACGCTCCACGTCGACGGCAGTGTGGAGATGAGCGGGCCGCGCGCCGACGCCGTGCGCGGGCTGGGCGCGGCGCTCGCCCCGTGGGGCGTCCGGCTCCGCGCGGTCCACCGGACGGCGCCGCCGCTGGAGGAGGAGCTGACCTCGGAGCTGCCGCTCTTCGACGGTCGGCGGGACGGGGACGTCGTGGTCTACGCCGAGTGCGGCAGGGGCGCGGCCATGGCCTGGGGCGCGG
>NZ_JAPNNL010000188.1 GCF_027620315.1 Nonomuraea corallina
GCCGCCGCCGGGCAGCAGGCCGCGGAGAAGCTGCTCGCCCAGGACGCGCCGCCGGACGCGCTGTTCTGCGCCAACGACCTGCTCGCGCTGGGGGCGCTGCGGGGGCTGCTGCAGGCGGGGGTGCGGGTGCCGGAGGACGTGTCGCTCATCGGGTACGACGACATCGACTTCGCCTCGGCCTCGGCCGTCTCGCTCAGCTCCATCAGGCAGCCGACCTACCAGCTCGGGCGGACGGCGACCGAGCTGCTGCTGGACGAATGCGACAATCCCGGCACGCACGCCCATCAGCAGATCATGTTCCAGCCTGATCTCGTGGTACGGGAATCCACCAGGTAGCTTGGCACTAACCGAACAACGGGATGATCTATGACAAACGGTGTTCGTCATGTGCTCGGGCTCGTCGCCGGACTGATCCTGCCGCCGTTGATCCTCCTCGCGCTGCTGTACGGGACGGCCGAGTTCACGCTCTCCGCCCAGCGCTTCTTCGCCGTCTCCTGGACGGCGCTCGGGGTGCTGCTGGCCGCGGCGGCCGGGCTGGCGGTCCTGGCCGCCTCGCGGCTGTCGCCGCTGGCGTCGCTGCTGGGCGGGCTGCAGTACACCGTGCTGGGGCTGCTGCCGGTCCTGGAGCTGACCGGGCTGCGCATCCTGCCGCGCGATTGGCTGCCCCGGCCCCTGTCCGCCGGGTACATGAACCTGGGCTATCTGGGGTTCCTGCTGCTTCTCGGCGTGCTGCTGCTGGTGGCATCGGCCTTCCCCGCGCGCTGGCGCGGGCGGCCGGCGCCGAGTGCTCCGTACCATCCGGGCACCTCCTCCGGCCCTCAGCCGCACCTCGACCAGCAGCCCCCCGACCCGTACGCCCGCGAGCCCTGGCGCGGTGACGACGTCACCCGCCCCATGCGCCGCGACTGACCCGCCACCCGCCGGCCTGGCAGAATGCCCGCAGGCGCGAGCCGAACGGGTGACGGCGCCGACGGGGGGAGGGGGCGCGTGCGGAAACTGATCGGCAAGGAGCTGGCGGAGGCGATCAGGACGCAGACCGCCGCCGAGGTGGCGGCCGGGCCGCGGCCGCGGCTGGCCGTGGTGGTGGCGACCGGCGACGAGGCGAGCCTGTGGTACGTGCGCTCGATCGCCAAGGCGGCGGCCGGGGTGGGCATCGCGGCCGACATCGTGGACCTCGGCCCCGCCGCGCGCCCCGAGCAGATCCGCGAGAGCCTCGTCAGGTTGAGCGCCGACACCGGCGTGCACGGCCTGATGCTGCAGACGCCGCTGCCGCCGGGCGCCTCCGCGCAGGAGCTGGCCGGGGCCATCGACCCGCGCAAGGACGTCGACGGCGCCAGCCCGCTCTCCCTGGGCAGGCTGGCCGCCGGGCTGCCCGCGTTCGTCCCGGCCACCGCCGCCGCCGTGATGGCGCTGCTCGACCACCACGGCGTCGAGCTGGCCGGCAGGCGGGCGGTGGTGGTGGGCCGGTCCGCCGTCGTCGGCAAGCCGCTGGCCCACCTGCTGCTCGACCGGCACGCCACGGTCACGGTGTGCCACTCGCGCACCCGGGACCTGGCGTCCGTCACCGCCACCGCCGACGTGCTGGTCGCGGCGGTGGGCCGGGCGGGGCTGATCGGCGCGGGCCACGTGGCGCCCGGCGCGGTCGTCGTCGACGTCGGCACCAACCCGACCGGCGACGGCGGCCTGACCGGCGACGTCGACGCCGCGGCGGTGTCGGCCAGGGCCGGGGCGCTCACCCCGGTGCCGGGGGGCGTCGGCCCGGTGACCACCGCCCTGCTGCTGCGCCACACCGCCAGGGCGGCGAACCTCCCGTGAAACCGATCATCAAGGAAGTGCCGTGACCCGTGACGTCCTGGTGGTGCAGAACAGCCGGAGCGGCGGCCCCGGCCGGCTCGGCGGCTGGCTGGAGGAGGCCGGGCTGCGGCTGGACGTGGTGCACGCCTACGACGGCCGGCCGATGCCCCACCGGCTGGAGCACGACGCGCTGATCGTGCTGGGCGGCGGCTACCTCCCGGGCGACGACCACCGCGCGCCCTGGCTCGCGCCGACCCGCAAGCTCGTGGCCGAGGCGCTGGCCGGGGAGGTGCCGCTGTTCGGCGTCTGCCTGGGCGGGCAGATGATCGCCGAGGTGGCGGGCGGGGAGGTGACCGCCGACGCCGGCGCGCCCGAGAACGGCAGCCTGCCGGTCACCATCCGGCCGGAGGCGGCCGGCGACCCGCTCTTCCGCGGCCTGCCCCCGGTGGTCCCCGCCGTCGAGCACCACGTCGACGCGATCACCGCGCTGCCGCCGGGCGCGGTGTGGCTGGCGGAGACCGAGAGCTGCCCCTACCAGGCGTTCCGGGTGGGCGACCGGGCGTGGGGCGTGCAGTTCCATCCGGAGGTGCTGCCGGCCCGGATCCGGGAGTGGCGGGCGATCGGGTTCGACCCGGACGAGCTGTACGCGCGGGCGGTGGCCGACGAGCCGGTCTCGACGCCGATCTGGCGGCAGGTCGCACTCCGCTTCGCCGCCCTGGTCTGACGCCGCCCTCGTTCGACGCCGCCGTACCGCCCGCGGCCAGGTCGGCCGGAGTGAGTGCCCGCTACCCGGGGGCGCCGAGGGTCAGCCGGTGTACGCGTCGTAGCCGAGTTTGACCGCGACGGCGAGGCCGCAGGCGGCGGCGAGGTAGCGCAGGCTCTGGCCGGGAAGGCGACGGGCGATCTTGGGCCCGAACCAGCCGCCCAGCAGGAAGCCCAGGGCCAGCGGGACCGCCGCGCCCCAGTCGACCGGGCCGAACAGCGCGAAGCCGGTGGCGGCGACCGCGTTCGCCATTCCGGACAGCACGTTCTTCAGGGCGTTCAGCTTGGCCGGGGTGCCCTCCAGCATCGACGACAGCACCGCGAGCATGAGGATGCCGCCCGCCGCCCCGAAGTAGCCGACGTAGATCGCGACGGCGAACAGCGCGCCGCGCATGAGCGGCCCGCGCTCGCTGTGCCGCTCGCCCCGGGGCGGCCTGATCAGCAGCAGCGACGCCAGCCCGATCAGCCACGGGGCGATCTGCTCGAACGTCTCCGACGGGGTGACCAGCAGCAGGAGCGCGCCCGTGGCCCCGCCGAGCATGGTCAGCCAGCCCAGCCGGAGCACCCGCGGCCCCTGGCCGGCCAGTTCGGGCCGCGAGCCGAAGGCCGCGCCGAGCCCGGTGAACAGCAGGGCGACCGTGTTGGTGACGTTCGCGGAGAGCGGTGACAGGCCGAACGCGAGCAGCGCGGGGTACGACACGATCGACGCCAGGCTCACCACGGTGCTCACCACTCCGGCGAACGCGCCGACCGCGAGCAGGCCGAGCACCTCTCCCACGATCACCCGGACATGCTAGGCGGCCTCCCCCGCCTGCCGGCGACGCCCTGCGGCTGCGCCGTCCCGCCCGGCCGTGATCCGCCGTACAGCGGTGACCGTTCAGCGGCGGCGCGCCGTACGGGCGAGTCCCGCCGCCAGGAGGGCGGCGGCCAGCCCGGCGGCGGCGACCCAGCGGCGCTGGCGGGCGACCCGGCGCTCCACCTCGGAGTACGGGGTCGTGGAGAACGAGACCAGCTCGTAGCGGGAGGCGTACCGGCCGGGCAGCGCCCGCTCCAGCGCGTGCTCCAGCCGCTTGCCCGCGAGGAACAGCCGGGAGCCGACCTTGTCGCGCATCTCCACGAAGTTCTCCAGCGCCAGGCGGGCGATCACGTCGGTGTCGGTCTTGCGCCGCTCGAACAGCGCCAGCGCCGCGGCGAAGTCGTCGCCCGTCTCGTCCAGGCACCGGTCGAGCTCGACGCAGTCCTCGAAGCCGCAGTTGGCGCCCTGGCCGTAGAAGGGGACGATGGCGTGCGCGGCGTCGCCGATCAGCCCCACCGTCACCTCGCCGGTGGTCACGTGCCAGGGGGTGCAGCGCATGGTCACCAGGTGGCCGACCGGGTTGGCCTGATAGTCCTCGACCAGGCCCGGCATGAGCTGGAACGCGTCCGGATACTGGGCGGCGAAGCGGGCCCTGACGCGCTGCGGCGTGTCGAGCGCGGCCAGGTCCTCGTGCGGCCAGAACAGGGTGCAGGTGAACGACCGGTCGGGGTTGGGCAGGGCGATCATCATGGCGCGTCCGCGCGGCCAGATGTGCAGCGCCCCCGGCTCCATGGCGTAGGCGCCGTCCCTGGGCGGGATGGTCAGCTCCTTGTAGCCGTAGTCGAGGTACTCCTGGCTGAAGCCGACGCCCGGCAGCGCCCGCAACCGGCTCCGGACCGCGCTGTACGCGCCGTCGGCGCCGATCACCACCCGCGCGCGGGCGGTGCCGCCCGAGCCGAACCGCAGCTCGCCGGTCCGCTCGTCCAGCCCGGTCAGCCGGTGCTCGAAACGCACCCGCACGCCCGGCAGGGCGGCGGCGGCGAGCAGGATCCGGTTCAGCTCGGCGCGGCCGATGGAGTTGATCGCCTGCCCCCGGTCGGCGCTGTAGGGCTGGAAGGTGAGCTCTCCGTCGAGCGCGTGCATCATCCGGCCCGGCATCGGGATCGCCGCCTTGAGCACCTCGCCGTCCAGCCCCAGCCGGCGCAGCGCGTCGATGCCCCGCTCCGAGATCGCCAGGTTGATCGACCGGCCGCGTTCCGCTCCGGCCGGCCTCGGGTCGGGGCGGCGCTCGTACAGCGTGACCTGGTGGCCACGGCGGGCGAGGAAACAGGCGAGCAGGCAGCCGACGAGGCCCGCGCCGACGATCGTGACCTCCATGTCTCCTTCGTACGGGCGAGCCGGCCCGATGTCCAGAGCTAGCCGAGCGCTTCCACGACGGCCTGGGCGGTGGCCGCCCAGATGGGGGTACGGGGATCGATGACGGCGAAGTGGTCGCCCACCATCTCCAGATAGGTCACCTCGTCGCCGGCGTTCGCCGCGGCCCGCGCGTATCTGCGGCCGAAGTCCACCAGGTCCGGGTCGTCCCCGGAGCCCTGGACGACGAGCTGCCGTACCTTGATCGGCACGCGCACCAGCGGCGACGCCCCGCCGTACGCGCGCTCGGCCGCGGCCCGCGCCGGGCCGGGGGTCTCGTCCCAGGTGGCGGCGCCGAGCGCGGCGGCCACGGCGCCCGCGCCGACCCAACGCCTGTCGCCTTCGACGAGGTCGAGCACCCCGGCCAGGGACACCGCCAGCACGACCGGGGCGCCGTCGGCGGCGGCGCGCAGCGCGAGCTGGCCTCCGGCCGAGTGCCCTGCGATCGCCACCCGCCCCAGGTCGAGCGGCGCGTCGAGCCGGGCCAGCGCCTCCACGCCGGCGGCCACGTCGGCGGTGGTGGCGTCCCAGCCGTGCAGGTCGGGGCGGCGGTACTCGAGGTTCCACACGGCGAGCCCGCGCCGGGCCAGGTCGGCGCAGAGCGCCTCCATCAGGTCGGCGCCCCAGATCGACCGCCAGTACCCGCCGTGCACCAGCACCACCACGGGCCGGGGTGCCCCGGTCGATCCGTCCGCCGGCCCGTCCGGGGCCGCCGGGGTCCCGCCGCGCCTTCGCGGCAGCGCCGAGCCGTCCGCGCCCGCGGCGCTCTGATCGGGGGCGCCCAGGTACAGGTGCCCCCACTGGTCGCGGTGCGGTCCGTACGGGATGCGGATGTGGGGGTGTCTGAGGCGGTGGACCGCGTGGCGGATGGCCCAGCGGAGGCCGGCGAGGCCCCGGCCGTGGATGTGGGTGGCGTCCTCGGCCACCTCGGCGCCGTCCGCGCGCCAGAGGTCCAGCCAGGTGACCGGTCCCAGCGGCTCGGCCATCAGCGCCCGCAGGTCGCCGGGCCCCGGCAGGATGACGACCGCGTGGCCGCTCAAATTGTGCCGCTCACCCTGGCCGCCGCCGGTCCCCGGGTGCCTGCGGCGGATGCGGGAGCGCACGTCGGCCGGGTCGCGAACGTGCGTGATGACCCCGCGCACGTCGAGGGAAAGGAACTCGCGTTCGGCGATCTCGCCGAGGAGGGCCTCGTCTGCGGCCAGTCCGGGGCCGATCAGCACCAGGACATCACTCATGACTTCCGACACTATAGAAGTTTCGCCATCTGGGCCTTTGCTTAACCTTGTATCGGTATGGGAGACGCACGGCGTACGTTGACCTGATGCGCGTCGACCTTCCTCATCCCTGGCCGGAGAGCGTCGCCGAGGCGGAGGTGATCCAGGAGCGGCTCCGGCCCCGCGTCGAGCTGACCGGCCCGGCCGACTTCGCCACGGTGGCGGGCCTGGATGTGCACTACCACGGCGACGACGCGCTGTCCGCGGCCGTGGTGGTGCTGGACGCGGCCACGCTGTCGGTGGTGGAGCAGGTGGTGACGCACGGTCAGGCGGCGTTCCCGTACGTTCCCGGGCTGTTCGCCTTCCGCGAGCTGCCCGCCCTGGTGGAGGCGCTGCGCCGGCTCACGGTCACGCCGGACCTGCTGGTCTGCGACGGGTACGGGCTCGCGCACCCGCGCGGGTTCGGGCTGGCCTGCCACGTGGGCGTGCTGACCGGGCTGCCCGCGCTGGGCGTCGGCAAGACCCCGTTCGTCGGCGCGTACGAGCAGCCGCGGCAGGAACGCGGGGCGTGGACGCCCCTCGTGCTCGACGGAGCGGTGGCGGGACGCGCCGTGCGCACCCGTGACGGCGTCAAGCCGGTGTTCGTCTCGCAGGGCCACCGCCTCACCCTGGACACGGCCACCGACCAGGTGCTGCGGCTGACGCCCCGCCACCGGCTGCCCGAGCCGATCCGCCGCGCCGACCACCTGGCCAGGCACGGCGGATGACGGAGGCTACGGGCGCCAGGACCAGAGCACGAGCCACACACTGAGCCCGAACAGCGTCACGCCCAGCGGGACATGCACCAGCACCTCGCCGGAACCGCCCAGCATGGACTGGACGAACCCGAGCAGCAGCGTCACCAGGCCTACCAGCGCCGGCCAGCCGGCGCCGCGTCCGGGCCGCCACAGCAGGACCGCCGCGACGAGCAGGATCAGGCCGAGCACGTGGACGGCCCCTGCGCCCGCCCCGTGCATGCCGGCTCCCGCGCCCCTGATCATCTGCCCCGCCGTCACGGCCTGGAAGAACACTGCCGCCGCGTTGAGCAGGGCCGCAGCCCGGAACGCCATCAGATATCCGTTGCCTCGCGCGACCTCGGTGACCACTGTTTCTCCTTCGACCTCGTAGGCTCACCAGGATCGCGGCCGGCCCGCCGGGGGACATCCGCCGCCGGTCGTCATCGCGACTACACCAGGAGTCGTAGCGGGTGACCGCAAGCCGGTCGCGGGGCCTACAGCCGCATCTCCGCGGGCATCAGGGTCTCGGCGTCGGTCAGCTCGACGCCCAGCAGTTCGCCGCCTCCGCCGAACTCGAGCACGACCTCGCCGGCGACCACCTGACGCGCCGCCTCCCCCGCCAAGATTTCATGCTTCATCGATATATACGCAACGTTGTGGTAGCGGTCCCACCGGGTGTAGACGGTGCAGGGCCGCCCGCCGCCCTCGTCCTCCTCTCCGGCGAGAAGCCCCTCCTTGGCCTCGTGCGAGCCCGCCAGAGCGGCGCGCACCATGCCCATCGCCAGCTCCACTGCCTGCAAGGAGTCGGTTCCCGTGGCCTTGCGCTCGTGGTCCCAGCCGGCCAGCCCGTCGATCCGGTACGGGCAGGACCAGTCGCCCTCGGGCTCCACGTACGGCATGCCGATCGCGGCGATCACCTCCCGCGGCGGCTCGGTGCGCAACGTCAGCGTGCGTCGAGCGATCTCGTACATGTTCGTCGCTTTACCCGGAGCGCCCGCTCCGGAAGACTGCCCATGCGACTTCACGAAGGGGGCGTGCGATGACCGAGTCGTTCGGGACACGGTTACGAGCCAGGCTCGACAAGTACGGACCGCTCTGCGCAGGGCTCGACCCGAGCCCCGAGCTGCTGCACGCCTGGGGGCTGGACGACTCCCCGGCCGGCCTTGAGCGCTTCAGCCGGGGCATGGTCGACGCGGTGAGCGACCTGGTCGCCGTGATCAAACCGCAGTCGGCCTTCTACGAGCGGTGGGGCAGCCGCGGCGTCGCGGTGCTGGAGCGGACCATCGCCGACCTGCGCGACGCCGGCCCGCTGGTGCTGCTCGACGTCAAGCGCGGCGACGTCGGCAGCACGATGGCCGCCTACGCGGAGGCCTACCTGGACCGGGGCAGCCCGCTGGCCGCCGACGCGGTCACGCTCAGCCCTTATCTGGGGTTCGGCAGCCTCGCGGGCGCGATCACCTCGGCGCTGGCCAGCGACGCGGGCGTGTTCGTGCTCGCCCGCACCTCCAACCCCGAGGCGGCGCGCCTTCAGGAGGCGGTGGCCGGCGAGATCTACGAAGGGGTGCGGGCGGCCAACGCAGGCCACGACCCCCTCGGCTCGGTGGGGGTGGTGGTGGGCGCTACGGTGGCCGACCCGGGCTACCCGCTCGACCGGCTCAACGGGCCGATCCTGGCGCCGGGGCTGGGCGCCCAGGGGGCGACGCCGGCCGACGTCGGGCGGCTGTTCGCCGGGGTGCGGCACGCGGTGCTGCCGTCGGTCTCCCGGTCCCTGCTGGCGGACCAGTCAGGGTTGCGGGCGCGTACGGAGCGTTACCGCGACGAGTGCCTCCTGCATCTGTCGCGCTGACCCCGGGTGGCCATCGACCCATGAGAGCGGGTGATCTCCCTACCCGGCCGGGGCGGCTCCTTGAGCCTGGTGGCCCGCTCCGTGGCGCCGCGTCCTGATCCGTCTCGGCGGGAGGCGGCGCCGATCCGGGGGCCCGTGCCGGCGACTGCAGCAAACTGGCCGAAAAGCCGCTTATCAGAGATCGTTCTCTATAGAGTTCGCAGATGACTGACACCCCTGTGGCCGATGACATCAGTGGGAAGTCACGTCCGCTGAGACTCACCGCCGCCGCGTGCGCCCTGGTCCTGTCGACGTCCTGCGGTGTGCTGCCTCAGCCGGAACACGCCTCCTCTCCGGCGGCGAACGCGCCGGCCTCCACTCCGGCCGGGCCCGGCACGCCCCAGCCCGCGCGGGACCCGGCCACCCCTGCCGCGTCCGCGAGCCCCTCCTCCAGCGATCCGCATGCCGACGCCCGCGAACCCCTCGCCGGCGCCCTCGCCACCCACGCGGAGGACGGCAGGCGCACCGTCCGGGCCGACCTCGTCGGGCTCAACCGGATCGGCGACCATGTCGCGGTCCAGGTGCGTCTCACCGAAACGGGCGAACGCTCCATGTACGTGTGGCACCACGTCTGGGACCGCATGGCGACCAGGCGCGACAGGGGCGACATGGCGTCCGGCCTCGGCATCATCGACGCCGCCGCCGGCCGCCTGCTCATGCCGTCGGCCACGCCTGACGGCGGCTGCGCCTGCACCGTGGAGGACGACTTCGACAGGCCGTGGCTCGAACCGGGCGAGCCCCGCACCTTCTTCGCCCTGGTGCCCGCGCCTTCCGGCGGCGCCACCTCGGCGACCGTGTACACCCCGTTCGCCCCGCCCTTCATCAACGTCCCCATCAGCGACGACCCGCCGCAACCGCCGCCCGGCCAGCGCATCCCGGACCCGGCCACAGCCCAGCTGACGCCGCTCTCCTATCCGATGGAACTGCCCTCGGCCAGCCTGGACAACAGCATGGAGACGACCACGGACGATCAGCGGGTGCGCATCAACCTCTCCTCCGACGTGCTCTTCAAGATGAACAAGGCGGACCTGTCCGCGAGGGCGCGCGACGTGCTCAAGCGCACCGCGGGCCAGATCGACGCGTCGGACGCCGCCGAGGTCGCGATCGACGGCCACGCGGACTCGACCGGCACCGACGCCGTCAACCAGCCGCTCTCCGAACGCAGGGCCGAGACCGTGCGCGAGGAGCTCGCGTCGCTGGTCACCCGGGAAGGGGTGACGTTCCGTGCGCGGGGCCACGGTTCCGCGCAGCCGCTGTACTCCAACGACGACGCGGACGGCCGGCGCAAGAACCGCCGGGTGACGGTCAGCTTCGACCGGCCCGCGACCCTGACCGCGCCTTCCCCGAGCGGCACGCCGAGCCCCGTCGAGTCGGGGCGACCCGGCGGGAGCAGCGGCACGAACGTCAAGGGACAGCCCTTCACGGTCGAGGTCGACCCCATCCGCGTCATCGGCGGGGGGATCGGCCTCATGGTCTTCAGGACCACCAACAACGGCATCAAGAAGACCTGGCTGCACGACCTCAATGATCGCCCGCCGACCCTGCCGGGCAG
Source organism: Nonomuraea corallina (assembly GCF_027620315.1). Lineage (GTDB taxonomy): Bacteria > Actinomycetota > Actinomycetes > Streptosporangiales > Streptosporangiaceae > Nonomuraea > Nonomuraea corallina. Next base: position 10,193 of record NZ_JAPNNL010000188.1, read on the forward strand.
GGGCGGCAGGGGCGGCCCCACGAACGTCGACGTGGTGGACCCCGTGGGCAAGACCCTCCACGGGGCCGCGGTCGTCTACAGCCGGCAAGGCTCCCGGGGCTATTGCCTGTGCACCTCCACCAAGTACAGGAGCGATCATCTCGCGCAGGAGACCAAGGAGCACTGGGCCGTCGTCAGCCTGCCGCGGGACGCGTCGAGCGTGCGGGTCCGGGTGGCGCAGTTCCCGCCCCTGGCCGACGTGCCGGTCATCTAGCCCGCCGGGCGGCGACCAAGGGAGACGTATCAGAATGCGTCTGCCTGGTGAGCGTCGTCTTCGCGGCAGGCGCTTCCTCGCCTCGGCGAGGGCGATCGCCGTCGCCGTCGCGGAGGCGGCGGCCGCCTCGACCAGCACCGGCAGCAGCTCGGCCGCGGCCGGATGCAGTGGTCCCGCGAAGCGCAGACCTGCCACAGCCCCCGCCTCCCGTTCGCAAGACCCGCCGTCTTGCCTCGCCCGGTGCTCGGGCTGTCTCGCGCACGTCTCGCCGAAGCGCTTTTCATGCGGCCGGTTACAACCTGCCGAGGGCCTTGGCCAGCGCGGTCGCGGCGGAGGCGATCACCTTGTCGTCGTGCGGGGTGTCGTCGTCGTTGCGGTTGGTGAAGACCGACAGGATGATCGGCGCGTTCGATCCGGGTGTCCAGACGATCGCGAGGTCGTTGGCGGTGCCGTGGTTGCTCGCGCCGCCGGTGCCGGTCTTGTCGCCGACCGTCCAGCCCTCGGGAAGTCCCGCCTTGATCCGGTTGGCGCCGGTGAGGCTGGCCTTCAGCCAGCCGACCAGCCGCGCCCGATCCTGAGCATGGAGGGTCTTGCCCGTGGTCAGCTCGGCGAAGGTCCGGGCGGCCGCGGCGGGGGTGGTGGTGTCGCGCTTCTCGCCGGGCGACCACTGGGTGAGCGTGGGCTCCGTACGGTCCAGGCGGCTGGTCCGGTCACCGGTGGCGCGGAAGAACCGGGTGAGGCCGGGCGGCCCGCCGATCTGCTTCAGCAGGGTGTTGCCCGCGAAGCCGTCCGATTTGGTGATCCCGGCGCGGCACAGTTGTGCGGGTGTCATCCCGGTGTCGGTGTATTCGGTGGTCTCCGGGGAGTTTCCGGTCAGCTCGGCCATGTCGGCGGGCTTCCAGCGGATCACCTTGTCCATCAGCCCTGGGGCACTGGTGCGTGCCTTGTGCAGCACCGCCGCGCACGCGAACACCTTGAAGCTGGAGTTGAACGGGAAGCGCTCGCCGGCCCGATAACCAACAGTCTTGCCGGTCGCCAGGTCGATGCCGACCGCGCCGATCCGCCCGTCATAGGCCTTCTCGAGCTCCCGCAGCGTCTTGTCCAGCCCGGAGCCGGTGGCGGCGCCCGCCCCAGGCGCGAGGCCGCCCAGCAGCACGGCGATGGCCGATGTCAGGATCCCGAGTCGCAGTCGTGTCATGCCGAGAAGGAGATCAGAAACTCGCCGGGTCCGTCCAATAGTGATATCGGGCTGGGTTTCATACCGGGGTGGATATCGTCGGCGCACGTGGCTGCTCCGCCGCCTGTGTCAGGTCATCCAACGCCCGGTACGGCCCTTCTCTCAGCCGGTGGGGCCGACGTCGGGGCGTTCCTCGTCGCCTTGGGTGCGGCCCCGCTCCTCGGGGCGTTCCTCCTCAGGGCGTTCCGGCTCGTCGCGGGCCTCGGGCGGGTCCGCGGGGATGGGGCGGCGGGACTTCTCGGTGCTCGCGCCGGACCGCTCGGCCACCACGTCGCTCTCGGCTCCCAGGCCGTCCTTCGCGGGGGGCAGGTCGTCGGGGTTCTCACTCATGCCTCCCCCGTGCCCCCGCGTCACGGTTCGATGCGGGCGGACCCGAATCCGCTGGGGCCGGTCAGCCGAGCGCGGCGTCGATCTCGGCGCGGAGCGGCATCGAGGTGGAGGCCCCCTCCCGCCGCACCGACAGCGCCGCCGCGGCCGCGGCGAAGCGGAGCGCGTCCGGCATGGGCCGTCCTTCGGCGCGGGCCACGGCGAGCGCTCCGGCGAACGTGTCACCCGCCGCCGTGGTGTCGACCGCCTGGACCGGCACGGCGGGCACGTGCAGCCGCTCTCCCGGGCGCGACCCGTACAGCGCGCCCTCGGAGCCCAGGGTGATGACCGCCTCCTCGACCCGTTCGAGCAGCTTGTCCAGGGCGGCGCCGGGGTCGGCGGCGCCGGTGATGCCGGCGGCCTCGTGCTCGTTGGGCAGCAGCAGGGTGACCGCGTCGATCAGGTCGTCCGGCAGCGGCTGCGCGGGGGCGGGAGTGAGGACGACCGGCACGCCGGCCTCGCGGGCGGCGCGGGCGGCGGCGGTGACGGCCGGCATCGGCAGCTCCAGTTGGAGCAGCAGCGCCTGTGAGGCGGCGATGAGGTCGCGCTCGGCGGCGGTGGGGCCGGTGACGGTGCCGTTCGCGCCGGGGACAACGATGATCGAGTTGCCGCCCTGGTCGTCGACCACGATGTGCGCGATGCCGCTCGCGCCGGGCGCCCGGCGCAGCAGGGTCACGTCGACCCCGGCGCCCGCGAGCGTGTCGCGCAGCTCGGCGCCGAACGCGTCCGCGCCGACCGCGCCGAGGAACGTCACCCGGCCGCCCGCGCGGGCGGCGGCGACGGCCTGGTTGGCGCCCTTGCCGCCGGGCACGGTGCGGAAGTCGCGCCCGGTCACGGTCTCGCCCAGGCGGGGGGCGCGGGCGGTGTAGGCGACCAGGTCCATGTTGGCGCTGCCGAAGACGGTGATCACGGGTGCGTCAGCTCCTGGGTGCGGCGGGCCAGCTCCTTCAGCCCGATGCCGTCGAACCCGGTCAGGCTGCTGGCCAGACTGTCACGCAACGCCCACCGGTCGGGGACGCCGCCGTTGAGCGCGCCGGCGACGGAGCCCGCGGTGGCGCCGGCGGAGTCGGTGTCCCAGCCTCCGGCGACGGCTCCGGCGACGGTCGCGGTGAAGTCGCCGCGGCCGTGCACGAGGGCGGCGGCGATCAGCGCGGCGTTGTTGACCGCGTGCACCCAGTGCAGGCCGCCGTGCCGCTCGTGCAGCAGGTCGACGACGCGCTCGAAGTCGGCCTCGCGGGCGGCGTCCTCGGCCGCCCGCCGGACGGCGCGGTGCAGCCGGGAGCCGGGCGGCACCACCGACAGCCCCGCCTCGACGACCTCCTCGGCGGAGCCGGCGACCAGCGAGGAGGCGCACATGGCGGCCGCGAACATGGCGCCGTAGAGGCCGTTGGCGGTGTGGGTGAGCCGGGCGTCGCGCCAGGCGTGCTCGGCGGCGGTGCCGGGATCGCCCGGGTTGGTCCACCCGTACACGTCGGCCCTGATCAGCGCGCCGATCCACTCCCTGAACGGGTTGCGGCGGGTGGCCGTCCGCGGGGGCTCGACGCCGTCGAGCAGGTTGCGGTACGCGACGCGCTCGGCGGTGAACGTGCGCCCGGCGGGCAGCTCGTCGAGCCAGACCCGGGCCACGTCGTCGGTGGTGAAGCCGCGGCCGTGCCGTTCGAGCACGGTCAGGGCGAGCAGCGGGTAGTTGAGGTCGTCGTCCTCGGGGATGCCGTCGATGTTCTCGGCCAGGGAGTCGACGGCGCTGCGCCGGTTCCACGGCCACCGCGCCGCCACCTCGGGCGGCAGCCCTTCTGCGGTGAACCAGCCGCGGATCGGCCAGTTGCCGGTGGCCTCGGCGAGCTCCCTGATGCCCGTACGCGGGATCTTCTCGACCGGTTTGCCCAGCACGCACCCGGCGGCGCGGCCCTGCCAGGCGCCCAGCACCCGGCCGGGGTCGGCGGCGACGCCGCGCGAGGGCCGCGGCCAGCCGGGGCAGGCGGCGACGATCGCGGCCAGCTCCGAGGGCTCGTCCAGCGGCGACGGGAGATCGGCC
>NZ_JAPNNL010000189.1 GCF_027620315.1 Nonomuraea corallina
CGTCGGAACCGCACTCAGTCCAGATAGTCGCGCAGCATCTGCGCCCGCGTCGGGTGGCGGAGCTTGGCCAGGGTCTTCGACTCGATCTGCCGGATGCGCTCGCGCGTCACGCCGAACTCCCTGCCCACCTCCTCCAGCGTGCGGGGATGGCCGTCGGCCAGCCCGAAGCGGAGCTGGATGATGCGCTGCTCGCGGTCGGAGAGCGTCGCCAGGATGTCGTCGAGCTGGTCCTGCAGCATGATGAACGCCGCCGCCTCCATGGGCACGACCGCGTCGGCGTCCTCGATGAAGTCACCGAGGTCGGAGTCCTCCTCACCGATCGGGGACTGCAGCGACACCGGTTCCTGCGCGATGCGCTGGATCTCCACCACCCGGTCGACGGGGAGGTCCATCTCCTTGGCGATCTCCTCCGGGATCGGCTCGCGGCCGAGGTCCTGGTGGAGCTGGCGCTGCACCCTGACGAGCTTGTTGATCGTCTCCACCATGTGCACGGGGATGCGGATGGTCCGCGCCTGGTCGGCGATCGCCCGGGTGATCGCCTGCCGGATCCACCAGGTGGCGTAGGTCGAGAACTTGTAGCCCTTGGTGTAGTCGAACTTCTCCACGGCCCGGATCAGCCCGAGGTTGCCCTCCTGGATCAGGTCCAGGAACAGCATCCCGCGGCCGACGTACCGCTTCGCGATCGACACCACGAGCCGCAGGTTGGCCTCGATGAGGCGCTGCTTGGCCCGCGTGCCCTGCCAGACGAGCTCCCTGAATTCCGGGAAGGCCAGACGCGAGACCCCGTTGGCCAGCTTGTCCTCGGCGAACAGGCCGGCTTCGATCGACTTGGCGAGCTCCACCTCCTCTTCCGCCGTCAGCAGTGGCACACGGCCGATCTCCCGAAGGTAGATACGGACCAGATCACTGGTCGGCGCCCGCTTGCCTACGTCTTCCTCATCGGCGCGGGTGGTCTCCTCGTCGCCCTGGGGCTCGAGGACCTCCACACCGTTCTCGGCGAGCATCCGCACGACGCGTTCGAGCGCGTCGGAGGGAAGCTCGGATCGGTCAAGCGCGGCTGCGACGTCATCGACGGTTACGCTTCCGCGCTCCCTTCCTTTCGCGACGAGGTCCGCCACCTGATCTACGGATGGCGGTCCACTTGACAGCACCGATGCACCCACGGGAGACAGTCTGCAGTATTGGTTCCATAAAATGGCAGACCCATTTTTGTCACCGAAGGTAAGACCAGCGCCCCTTACCGAATTGAGATCCTATTTAGGTTTAGCCGGAGTTTGATCAGGAAAGTAAAGTCAATTACGTGTTCAGGATTGGTGTGGCCGGCTCGGCGCGGAGCCGGACACCCGGGCCAGACTGCCCGGATGCCGGTTCGAGGGCACATTACGGACGTCGGCGGGCGGCCCTCCGCACGGCGGACGGGCGGGCCGTCCGCGACAACCGCTAACTGCCCGCCGCGCGGTCGCGCAGCACCCGGCGCTGCTGCTCCAGCGCCACCAGCTCACCGAACAGCTTGTTGTATTCCTGCTGCTCCTCGACCGGATTGAGGCGCTGGATGCGGGACTTGACCTGAGCGATGGCCCGGTCGACCGCGATGGCCTCGATGGCCGCCAGCATCGCCCCCGCGTAGCGCTCCTCGGCGTGGGAGTCGGCCTGGATGGGCTCCACGGCGAACCGGGTCACCAGCGCCGCCGCGCCCTCCTCGTGGGCGTGCTCCAGCAGCCGGTCGACCCACGGGCGGCCGCCGTGGCCCGCCGCCGCCAGCCCGCCCGCCGCCGCGATCAGCCGGTGGAGGGCCACGTGGTCGGGCGCCGTGAACGCCTGCGCGTCGAGCGCGTCGAAGCGCGGCCCGAGCAGCGCCGGCCGCTGCACGGCCAGCTTGAGCAGCTCGGCCTCCACCCGGACGTGCGGGTCCACCGGCGCCGGCCGGGAGACGCGCCGCGGGCGGCCGGCCTGCGCCCGGCCCACCTCGGCGATGCGATCCATGACGAACCGCTCGTCCATGAAGCCGAGCCACCGGTCGAGGTCGACGGCGTAGCGCTTGCGCAGCCCGGCGTCCTTGATGCCGGCCACGATCGGCGCCGCCGCGTCGAGCGCCGCGATCTTGCCTTCATTGCTGCGCAGGTCGTAGCGGTCGATCGTGCTGCGGATGGCGAACTGGAACAGCGGCTCGCGGCTGGCGACCAGATCGCGCACCGCCGCGTCGCCCTGCTTGACCCGCAGGTCGCACGGGTCGAGACCGTCGGCCTGGATGGCGACGTAGGTCTGCGTGACGAACTTCTGCTCGTCGGCGAACGCCCGCAGCGCCGCCTTCTGGCCGGCGGCGTCGCCGTCGAAGGTGAAGATCACCTCACCCCGGAACTCGGCCTGGTCGAGCAGGAACCGGCGCAGGATCTTGATGTGCTCCTCGCCGAACGCGGTGCCGCAGGTCGCCACCGCCGTGGGCACGCCCGCCAGGTGGCAGGCCATCACGTCGGTGTAGCCCTCGACGATCACCGCCTGGGCGCGCTTGGAGATCTCCCTCTTGGCCTGGTCGATGCCGTAAAGGACCTGGCTCTTCTTGTAGAGCGGCGAGTCGGGCGTGTTGAGGTATTTGGGCCCCTCGTCGGAGTCGAGCAGCTTGCGCGCGCCGAACCCGATCACGTCGCCCGTCGCGTCCTTGATCGGCCAGATCAGCCGCCCCCTGAACCGGTCGATCGGCCCGCGCCGCCCCTGCTTGGCCAGCCCGCCCTTGACCAGCTCCTCGGCGCTGAACCCGCGCGCCAGCAGGTGGCGGGTCAGCGCCTCCCACTCGGCCGGCGCGTAACCCACCTGGAACAGCTCGGCGTCGGCCCGCTCGAAGCCCCGCTCCGACAGGAACCGCCGCCCCGCGCCCGCGTCGGGCCCGAACAGCTTGCCGGCGTAGAACTCCGCCGCCAGCCGGTGCGCCTCGATCAGCCGCGCCCGCTCCCCGTGGTCGCGGCGCGGGACGTAGCCGCCCTGCTCGTACTGCAACTGGATGCCGGCCCGCTGCGCCAGCCGCTCGACCGCCTCGCCGAAGGTCAGGTGCTCGACCTTCTCCACGAAGGTGATCACGTCACCGCCTTCGGAGCAGCCGAAGCAGTAGTACATCCCCCGCTCGGGGGTGACGTTGAAGGAAGGCGACTTCTCATCGTGGAACGGGCACAACCCCTTGAGGTTGCCGCCGCCCGCGTTGCGCAACTGGATGTGCTCGCCGATCACGTCGGCGATCGGGGAGCGCTCGCGTACGAGCGCGATGTCGACATCACGAATCCGGCCGGCCACGCCGGTGAGTCTATTCGGCTCCCCCGACACTTCCCTCATTGAGAGCGATGTGACCTGCGGGGCGCGGGACGATCACCGGGGTGGAACAGGTGGCGCCCGTTGGCCGGAAGACGTTATGGGACCGCTCCCTGTCGGCTACAAAGGTAAAGGTTGCACTCAGATACGGTGGAGATCATGCGAGCGGGGCGAATCGGCCTGGTGACGGCGTCGACCGGCGTCGTGCTGCTGGTGGGCGGCTGCAGTCAGCCGGCCGGGATCGCGGGGGTGCGCACGGCGGCCACCCCCGGTCCGAGCTCGCCGACGCCCGCCCCCGCCTCGCAGGGCCCGGCCGAGGCGCCCGACGGCGGCGAGCCGGTGCGGGTGCCGCCGCCGAAGCTGTCCGACCACACCTACACCTTCCCCGTCGAGGGCTGCGAGGTGAGCTACCAGCGCAAGCTGCTGGTGCTGCCGAAGACGACGATCTGGGCGCGGCGCGGGTGCGCGTTCGTCGCGCCGGTCGACGGCGTGGTCCACGAGGTCAACACCGTCAACCGGTGGGCGCCGTCCACCGACGTGGGCGCCCACCGCGAGGGCAGGTTCGTGACGATCGCCGGCGACGACGGGGTGCTCTACCTCGGCGGGCATCTCGACAGCGTGGCCGCGAGCGTCAAGCCGGGCGTACGGGTGAAGGCCGGCCGGGTGCTGGGCCGGATCGGCACCTCGGGCAACGCCCGCGACACCGGGCCCAACCTCTACTTCGCGATCTCCTGGAAGACCGACCCGCCGCTGTGGTGGGTGCGGCGCGGCATGGTCGAGCCGTGGGACTACCTCGACGCCTGGAAGACCGGCAACCGCACGTTCTCGCCCCGCAAGGAGACGCTGGCGCTGCGCCGCGAGCTGGGTGAGACACCGCCGTGCCGGGTGCTGTGCGGGGCGAGGCAGCCGTCGTCCGCGCCGTCCAAGACCCCGACCCCCACCCCGACGCGCAAGCGGACCCGCGCGACCCCCACACCGGAGTTCGCGATCACGCTGTCGCCGACCGAGTCGGTGGGCGTCCTCGGAGGCGGCACCCCCTGAGACGCCCCCAGGCAGCCCCAGGGGCCAGGTGCTCCCCGCTCGGCTTGACTCCCTCCTCTGCGGCGCCCTCGGCGTGACCGTCGGCGTCAGGCGTCCCGTCCGGTCAGCGTGACAGCCGCCGGTGCCAGGCGACGGCGGAGGTGTCGGTCAGCGAGGCGAGCTGGTCGATGACCACCCGCAGGCGGGCCGTGTCGTCGGGCGCGGCCTCGAAGTCCGCCCTGAAGGCCGGCTCCAGCGTCTCGGGAGCGCCGAGGGTGACCAGCGAGGCCAGCTCCGTGATGAGCTCACGCTGCCTGGCCTGGTTGGCGTGGTGGTCCTCGGTGGCCATCACGTAATGGGCGGTGATCCCCTTGAGCAGCGCGCACTCCAGGCGGGTCGCCTCCGGCACGACGAGACTGGTCCGGTGGCGCGGGCCGTACGACTCCAGGGTGGCCGTCTGGGCGGCGCGGCAGAAACGGCCGATGAGCCCGCTGGTGAGCGCCTTCAGCCCGGCCAGGTCCTGGAGGGTGGCCGCGAAGCGGCGGGGCCATGGCGGCAGGGCGACGAGCCGGTCGAAGAGCTCCTCCAGCTCGGCGAGGTCGGCGCCGGGCGCGTACCACGTGCGGGCCGTCACGCAGACGGCGGCGCGCTCGGCGGGCGAGCGCAGCGCCTCCGGGACGACGTGGCCGGAGTGCAGCGCGTCCTCCAGGTCGTGCACCGAGTACGCGACGTCGTCGGCCCAGTCCATGATCTGCGCCTCGAAGCTGACCCGGCCGTCGGGCGCGCCGTCCCTGATCCACCGGAAGACGGGCAGATCATCGTCGTAGACGCCGAACTTGGGCGAGTCGCCCCGGGTCCACGGGTACTTGACGGAGGCGTCCAGCACGGCCCTGGTGAGGTTGAGCCCGGCGCTGCCGCCGCTCTCGCCGATGACCTTGGCCTCCAGCCGGGTGAGCAGCCGCAGGCTCTGCGCGTTGCCCTCGAAGCCGCCGCACGGCTCGGCCAGCTCCGCCAGGGCCACCTCCCCGTTGTGCCCGAACGGCGGGTGGCCCAGGTCGTGCGCGAGGCAGGCGGTCTCGACCAGGTCGGGGTCGACGCCGAGGGTGGCGCCCATCTCGCGGCCGACCTGGGCGCACTCCAGCGAGTGGGTGAGCCGGGTGCGCGGGATGTGCTGGCCCGCGCCGAACGCCTCGGCCGGGCCGACCACCTGCGTCTTCGCCGCCAGCCTGCGCAGCGCGGCGCTGTGGAGCACGCGGGCGCGGTCTCGTTCGAAGGGGCTGCGCTCGGGGTTGCCCGGGGGTTCCGGAACCCAGCGCTCCGTGTCGTGCTCGTTGTAGACGGTCATAAGTGCAGTGATTTTATCCAGTTTCCGGTTTTCGCTAGGGTCGATCTACGCCAGCACCCCTTCCCCGGGAGCCCTCACCCATGACGACAGCGTTCCGGGCCGTCCTCGCCTTCAGCCTGCTCGCCGGCTTCTACGTGCTCGTCGGCGGGTTCGTGGCGGCGGCGGTCGTGCTGGACGTGCTGCTGATCATCGACTTCCGCGCCGGTCTGGTGAAGTTCGCCGTCGTGCTGACGCTCGCCGCCGCGGCGCTCGTACGGGCCCTGGTCATGGTGAGCCGGCGGCAGGGCGGCGAGCAGCCGGGCGTGGCCGTCACCAGGGAGCACGAGCCGGTGCTCTGGCAGACCGTGGAGGACCTGGCCCGCCTGGTCCGCACCGCGCCGCCCGACGAGATCCGGCTGGTGCCGGACGTCAACGCGGCGGTCGCCGAGGACACCCGCTTCCTCGGCCTGGTGGCGACGACGCGACGCATGTACATCGGGCTGCCGCTCATGCAGACGCTGACGGTCGACGAGATGCGCGCGGTGCTCGGGCACGAGCTCGGCCACTACAGCGGCGCGCACACCCGGCTGGGCGCGCCGGTCTACCGGGGCCGGGTGTCGCTGATCGCGACCGTACGCGGCCTGCACCGCCACCCGTTCATCCAGCGGGTCTTCACCTGGTACGCCCGGCTCTACCTGCGGGTGTCGCAGGCCGTGTCGCGCAGGCAGGAGCTGGAGGCCGACGTGTTCGCGGTGGCGATCGGCGGGCGTCAGGCGATGGCGGACGCGCTCCGCAAGATCCACTACACGGCGGCGGCCTGGGAGCTCTACACGGGCGCCTACCTGTCGATGGCGGGAGCCGGGGGTTGCCGGCCCGCGGCCGTGTTCGGCGGCTTCCAGTCGCTGCTGAACGACGCCTCCCGGCAGGCGGAGCTGGCGAAGGCGGCCGAGCAGCCCGAGAAGGCGTCCCCGTACGATTCCCACCCGAGCCTGGCCGAGCGGCTGGCGGCGGTGGAGCGGCTGCCCGAGCCGGGGCATGCGCCCGACCCGCGGTCGGCGCTGACCCTGCTGCGCGACGCCGACGTGGCCGCCGACGCGGTGGAGCAGTCGATGTGGACGCCGCAGGCCCTGGCCGCGCTGCGCCCGGTGTCCTGGGACGAGCTGGTCTCGCGCGGCATGTACGAGGGCCGCAACGCCGAGGCGCTGGTCGACCTGGCGGTGGCGGGCGCACAGGTGGTGGGGGCGTCCAGGCCGTACCTGGACGCCGCCTTCGAGGCCGTCGCCAGGGGGCGGCAGGCGGAGCTGGAGGAGCGGCTGCGCGAACGGGGCTGGGAGGCCGGCGACGGGCTGCTGGCGCGGGTGCTGGGCGCGGCCCTGGAAGGGCTGCTGATCCAGCACGGCCAGGCCCGCTGGTCGCTGTCCTGGTCGGGGCCCGCCCGGCTGCTGTACGACGACGGCGAGGAGGTGGCGCTGTCGGAGTACGCCGCCCAGGTGGCCGCCGACCCCGCGGCCGTGGCCGGGCTGCGGGCGTGGCTCGGCGACCTGGGGGTGCGCCACGACTACGTCCCGGCCGACGCCGAACAGGCGGCCACCCAGGCCGCCTGACGCGACCCCGGCACCCCGGCAGAACCCCCGGACGCCGATCCCGGCCCAGGTCCCGTCGCCCGGACCCCGTCGCGCAGAACCCGAACGCGCGATCCCTGACCGGGCCTTCCACCGGACCGCGCCCGGTCGCCTTCCGCTGCGGGTGCGGGCCGGGCGCGTGAGAACCCCGTGAGGGGGGTCAGCGAGTGTCGGAGTCGGTGTCGCTGAGGGCGGCGCGGCCCGCTTCCAGGCGCGCCACCGGGATGCGGAACGGCGAGCAGGACACGTAGTCCAGCCCGGTGTCGTGGCAGAAGTGGACCGAGTCCGGGTCGCCGCCGTGCTCGCCGCAGATGCCGATCTTGAGGTCGGGCCTGGTGGCCCGGCCCTCCTCGGTGGCGATCGCTACCAGCCGGCCGACGCCCTCGCGGTCGAGGGTCTCGAACGGGGAGACGCCGAAGACGCCCAGCTCCAGGTAGCGGGAGAAGAACGCGGCCTCGACGTCGTCGCGGGAGAAGCCCCACGCCATCTGGGTGAGGTCGTTGGTGCCGAAGGAGAAGAACTCGGCGGCCTCGGCGATCTGCCCGGCGGTCAGCGCGGCCCGTGGCGTCTCGACCATGGTGCCGACGAGGGCGTCCACGCCGGTCTCGGCCAGGATGGCGACGGCCTCCTCGCGGACGTACTCCAGCTCCTGCACGGCGGCGATGAGCGGGATCATGATCTCCGGCCTGGCGCCGGGGACCTCCTTGGCGGCCTGGGCGATGGCGCGTACCTGCATGGCGAACAGGCCGGGGATGACCAGGCCGAGCCGTACGCCACGCAGGCCCAGCATGGGGTTCTGCTCGTGCAGTCTCTTGACGGCGGCCAGCAGGGCGCGGTCCTTGTCGGTGACCTCGCCGGTGGCGGCCTTGACGGACAGCTCGACGATGTCGGGCAGGAACTCGTGCAGCGGCGGATCGATGAGCCGGATGGTCACCGGACGGCCGTCCATCGCCTGGAAGATGCCGATGAAGTCGGACTTCTGCAGCGGTTCGAGCGCGTCCAGCGCGGCCTGCCGCTCCTCGGCGGTGCCGGCGAGCACCAGGTCCTCGACGAGCTGACGGCGGTCGCCGAGGAACATGTGCTCGGTGCGGCACAGCCCGATGCCCTCGGCGCCGAAGCGGACCGCCCTGGCCGCGTCCTCGGGGGTGTCGGCGTTGGCCCGCACGCCGAGCCGGCGCGTGGCGTCGGCGTGGCGCATGATGCGGTCGACGGCCCGGACCAGGTCGTCCTCGGGCTCGGCGCCCTCGAAGTACTCGACCACGGCGGAGGCGACGACCGGCACCTCGCCGAGGTAGATCTCGCCGCTGGTGCCGTCGATGGAGATCACGTCGCCCTCGTTGACGACCACGCCGCCGGGTGCGGTGAACGTGCCCCCGGCGGTGTCGACGTCCAGTTCCTCGGCGCCGCACACGCAGGTCTTGCCCATGCCGCGGGCGACCACGGCGGCGTGCGAGGTCTTGCCGCCGCGGCTGGTCAGGATGCCGCGGGCGGCGATCATGCCGGCCAGGTCGTCGGGGTTGGTCTCGCGGCGGACCAGGATGACGTCCTCGCCCGCGGCGGCCAGCTCGGTGGCCCGCTCGGAGGAGAAGACGGCCTTGCCCACGGCCGCGCCCGGCGAGGCGTTCATGCCCTTGGCGATGCGCCGCTTGCCGGCGTCGGCGTCGAAGCGGGGGAACATGAGGCGGGCGAGCTGGTCGCCGGTGACCCGGGTGACGGCCTCGTCCATGGTGATGAGGCCCTGGTCGACGAGCTGGGTGGCGATCCGGAAGGCGGCGCCGGCGGTGCGCTTGCCGACGCGGGTCTGCAGCATCCAGAGCTTGCCGCGTTCGATGGTGAACTCGATGTCGCACAGGTCGCGGTAGTGGTTCTCCAGCGTCTCCATGATCGACAGCAGTTCGTCGTACGAGCGCTTGTCGATCCGCTCCAGCTCCTGCAGCGGCATGGTGTTGCGGATGCCGGCGACGACGTCCTCGCCCTGCGCGTTCTGCAGGTAGTCGCCGTAGATGCCCTGGCGTCCGCTGCCGGGGTCGCGGGTGAAGGCGACGCCGGTGCCGGAGTCGCCGCCGCAGTTGCCGAAGACCATGGAGCACACGTTCACCGCGGTGCCGAGATCGGCGGGGATGCGCTCCTGGCGCCGGTAGAGGACCGCGCGGGGCGCGTTCCAGGAGTCGAAGACGGCCATGACGGCCATCCGCATCTGCTCGCGCGGGTCGGCGGGGAAGTCGCTGCCGGTCTGTTCGCGGACGATGCGCTTGTACGACTCGACCAGGTGCTGGAGCTCACCCGCGTCGAGATCGGTGTCCTGGCGGCCGTCCTTGAGCGCGTCGAGCGCGTCCTCGAACAGGTCGCCCTCTATGCCCAGCACGGTCTTGCCGAACATCTGGATGAGCCGGCGGTAGGAGTCCCAGGCGAAGCGCTCGTTGCCGCCCGCCTGCTTGGCCAGGCCGTGGACGGAGTCGTCGTTGAGCCCGATGTTGAGCACCGTCTCCATCATGCCGGGCATGGAGAACTTGGCTCCGGAGCGCACGCTGACGAGCAACGGGTCGTCGGCCTGGCCCAGCCGCTTGCCCATCGTCTCCTCGAGCGCGCGCAGGTGCTCCTCGACCTCCTGGTCGAGCCCGTCGGGGGCGGCGCCTTCGGCCAGGTAGTGGCGGCAGGCCTCAGTGGTGATCGTGAATCCCGGAGGGACGGGCAGGCCGAGGTTGGTCATCTCAGCGAGGTTGGCGCCCTTTCCGCCCAGGAGATCCTTGAGATTCCTGTTGCCCTCGGTGAAGTCGTAAACGTACTTGGCCACCACAGCTCCAATCAACGGCTTCTACCCGGACTCTACCGGCGGAATTCATGATGAAACTGCACTCTACGGTTAACTCAATGTTCTCCCAGCTCAAACCCCCCGCAGAGGTCTAATCCACTGATAAATCGACCTTCTTCTGGAAGTGGTTTATACCAATGGTTCAAACCAATTTTGGACTATGTTCGGGGGGCCGCGATGGATGAATGTGATCCAGCCCACCACCAACCGTCCGCGACCCGCCGGCGCGAGGACCGGCCCGCCCCGCACCCCTCCGATGGACGCGAAAAGGGGCCCCTCCGCAGAGAGGCCCCCGGGTGACGGCGCGCGTCAGTCGTTGAGGTGCTGGCGCAGGTAGCTCTGCACCTGGTCGATCGCGATCCGCTCCTGGCGCATCGAGTCGCGCTCGCGGATGGTCACGGCCTGGTCCTCAAGGGTGTCGAAGTCGACCGTGATGCAGAACGGCGTGCCGATCTCGTCCTGCCGGCGGTAGCGGCGGCCGATCGCGCCGGCGTCGTCGAACTCGACGTTCCACCTGCGCCGCAGCTGCGCGGCCAGGTCGCGGGCCTTGGGCGACAGGTCGGCGTTGCGCGACAGCGGCAGCACCGCGGCCTTGACCGGGGCGAGCCGGTGGTCGAGCCGCATGACCGTGCGCTTCTCCATGACGCCCTTGGCGTTGGGCGCCTCGTCCTCGGTGTAGGCGTCGAGGAGGAAGGTCAGCATGGCCCGGTCGACGCCGACCGCCGGCTCGACGACGTAGGGCACGTAGCGCTCGCCGGTCTCCTGCTCGAAGAAGCTCAGGTCGGTGCCGGACGCCTTGGAGTGGGCGGTCAGGTCGAAGTCGGTGCGGTTGGCGATGCCCTCCAGCTCACCCCACTCGGTGCCGGTGAAGTTGAAGCGGTACTCGATGTCGACCGTGCGCTTGGAGTAGTGGGACAGCTTCTCCCGCGGGTGCTCGTACAGGCGCAGGTTGTCCTTGTTGATGCCCAGGTCCGTGTACCACCGGAAGCGCTCGTCGATCCAGTACTGGTGCCACTCCTCGTCGGTGCCGGGCTTGACGAAGAACTCCATCTCCATCTGCTCGAACTCGCGGGTGCGGAAGATGAAGTTGCCCGGGGTGATCTCGTTGCGGAACGACTTGCCGATCTGGCCGATGCCGAACGGGATCTTCCTGCGCGCCGACTGCTGCACGTTGAGGTAGTTGATGAAGATGCCCTGCGCGGTCTCCGGGCGGAGGTAGGCCAGGCCCGACTCGTCCTCGACCGGGCCGAGGAAGGTCTTGAGCAGGCCGCTGAACTGGCGCGGCTCGGTGAAGGTGCCCTTGTTGCCGCAGTTGGGGCAGGTGATGTCGGCCAGGCCGGACTCGGGGGCCTTGCCGTTCTTCTCCTCGTACGCCTCGATCAGGTGGTCGGCGCGGAAGCGCTTGTGGCAGGACTGGCACTCGGTGAGCGGGTCGGTGAAGGTCTCGACGTGGCCGCTGGCCGCCCACACCTCGGGGGCCAGGATGACGCAGGAGTCGAGGCCCACCACGTCGTCGCGCGCCTGGACCGTCGACAGCCACCACTGCCGCTTGACGTTGTTCTTCAGCTCGATGCCCAGCGGCCCGTAGTCCCATGACGCGCGCAGTCCGCCGTAGATCTCGCTCGACGGGTATACGAGCCCGCGGCGCTTGGCGAGGCTGACGATGGTGTCCATGACGTCGGTGCGTCGTGCCATGTTGATCGGACTCTTTCCGGCTGGAGGTCGGCGAGGGAACGGATTGAGGTCCCAGCTTAGGGGAACGGCGGACGGGTCCGCGCCCGAGTGGCGCTACGCCCCGTCTTGTACGAGGACGTCCTCGAAAGCGGAGGGTTCGTTGACCATGAGGGTCATCAGTGGATACAGCTCCATGCGGGCGGTGGACAGCGCCCTGCGGTAGAACCCGGCGCCCTCCCACTCGCTGACCAGGGCCCACAGGTTGGGCTCGTCGACGGACCTGGCGAGCCGGCCGCGCAGGTAGCCGGGCTGCGCGGCGAGCGTGTCGAGGACGACCTCGGCCTGCTTGGCGAACTCCTGCGACTGGGCGTCTGGAACGGTGTAACGGATCACGGCGAGCACGCCCCCAGCATGTCAGACCTTCCGCGACCGCCGGGGCGTTTCGGACGGCGCTAGGCTCGGGCCGTGGCCACTGACGACGACCGCCGCAGGCATCCGCTGGCGCAGCCCCGCGGGGAGCCGAAGGGCAAGCCCAAGCGCCCGCTGCCGCAGGGCGAGCAGTTCTTCACACCCGGGGCGACGG
This sequence comes from Nonomuraea corallina, assembly GCF_027620315.1. GTDB lineage: Bacteria > Actinomycetota > Actinomycetes > Streptosporangiales > Streptosporangiaceae > Nonomuraea > Nonomuraea corallina. Next base: position 12,333 of record NZ_JAPNNL010000189.1, read on the forward strand.
GGCTGCGCGCGGCCGTCGAGCGGCGCAGCGCGGCGCCGATGGCGTTCCTGTTCACGCAGGTGCCGCGCTGGATCGCGCCCGCCGTGATGGTGGTGCTGCTGCTGGCCGGGTTCGCGGTGCAGAGCTGGCTGGGCGGGCTGGCCGTGCTGCCGGTGGTGGTGTTCGTCGGCTGGCTGGCCTATCTGTCGTGGCCGTCGCTCGGGGTGGGCGGCAAGCTGTTGCGGGTGGCGATGCTGACGTTCCTGGTGCTGCTGGCCGCGACCCGGTTCGGGCTGCTCTAGGGGATCAGCGTTTGACGCGCTCTCAGAGACGTCCTGCGCGGGCCTTCACCCCCCGGTTCGAAGGCCGGAGCACTGGCCCGCATCTTGGTAGCCGGGGAAGTTGCCGGGCAGGCGCTCGCCGTCGGGGCCCTGGGTGGCGGCCCTGACGAGCAGTTCGCCGCCGACGAACGCGCCGCGCCAGGAGGCGCCGAGCCCGCCGAAGAGCTCCTCGCGGTCGCCGCGCGAGCGCGGCCGGTTGTGGCCGACCTTGAACGCCCGCACGTCCGGGGCGAGCCTGCGGTACGTCTCCTCATCGTCGCAGGAGAGGGTGGCCACCAGGGCGCCGTTGCTGGCGTTCATCGCGGCCAGCAGCTCCGCCTCGGTGTCGACGAGCACGAAGCTGTCGACGGGGCCGAACGGCTCGGCGTGGTGGAGCGGGGACGACCGGGGCGGGTCGAGCAGGGCCACCGGCGCGAAGTAAGCCGACATATCTTGACCGGGGAGGAAGTGTCCGGAGGCCACGGCCGCCCGGTGCAGCGGCACCGCGCCCCGCGCCACCGCCTCGTCCACCTGGTCGGCCAGCTCCTTGGCCTTCGAAGCGTTGATCAACGGCCCGAAGTCCAGCTCGGGCAGTGGATCGTCCGGATGGGCGACGGCGAGCGGGTGCCCGAACCGCAGGGACCCCACCGCCTCCAGGTAGGCCCCCAGGAACTCGTGGAACAGCGACCGCTGCACCACGAACCGCGGGTAGGCGGTGCAGCGCTGCTTGCCGTAGTCGAACGAGGCCCGGATCTGCCGGCGCAGCAGGTCCCAGCCGGAGTACTTCCACACGCCCCAGCAGTTGAGCCCCTCCTGCTCCAGCACGTGCCGCCGGTCCAGGTCGGCCAGCGAGCCGGTGACGTTCCCGCCCGCGTCCCTGCCGCCCACGAACGACACGCAGCCCAGCGACCGCCCCGCCACCAGCACCGGCGACAGCTCCGCCCCGCTCCCGCTGACCAGCGTGAACGGCAGCCCCTCCCGGACCGCGAGCGCGCACGCCAGGGTGAGGCAGCACAGCCCGCCGTCGGTCGGCGTCTTGGCGATGACCGCGTTGCCGGCCAGCGCCTGCACGAGCATGGCGTGCATGAGCACGCTCATCGGGTAGTTCCAGCTCGCGATGTTGCTGACGGGGCCGGGCAGCGGGGCGCGGCCGGCCGCCATCCGGTCGATCTCTCCCACGTACCAGCGCACCCCGTCGAGGCAGCGGTCGACGTCGGCGCGGGCCGTCTTCCACGGTTTGCCGATCTCCCACACCAGCAGCAGCGCCAGCAGGTCGCGGTGCGCGGCCATGGACTCCACGGCCGCCGACACCCGCGCCTTGCGCT
>NZ_JAPNNL010000019.1 GCF_027620315.1 Nonomuraea corallina
CCCGGTCAGGCCGAGCAGCACGTGGCCGAGCAGCCCGCCGAGGCTCAGCGCCAGCCCCCAGCTGCCGGCCACGATCGCGCCGTCCCACCAGCCCTGCCAGCGCCGGCCCGGCAGCCGGCCGCGCAGCCACAGGCCCGTGTCCCGCGTCACCCAGGACAGCAGCAGCGCCACCACCAGCGGGTAGTTGCCGGCCAGCAGCTCCCCCTCCAGCATCGGGAAGAAACCGGCCAGCACGCCCCCGGTGACCACCAGCCACACCTCGTTGCCCAGGAAGAACGGCGCGATCGCGGCGATCACCTCGCGCCGCTCGTCCGGCGTGCGGCCCAGGTACGGCAGGGCCATGCCGACGCCGATGTCGGCCCCGCCCAGCACCAGGTAGCCGAGCGTGAAGAAAGCCAGAATGAAGATCTCCATGGTCGCTCCTCAGAAGGCGGGGACGGGCTCGGGCTTCTCGGCGGGCCGCGCGCCCAGGGCGACGGCCGCGGGGCCGCGCCGCGCGGCCCTGGCCAGCAGCCAGGAGTTGACCGCGACCAGGACGGCGAACACCGCGGTGAAGGCGATCAGTGAGAACCGCATCATCCCGTCGGACACCGGCGACAGCGCGTCCCGCGTCGTCAGCAGCCCGTACACCGCCCACGGCTGCCGCCCGACCTCGCGGAAGACCCACCCGGCGATCATCGCCCCGAACGGCAGCGGGATCGCCGCGACCAGCAGCACGTGCCAGGCCCGGAAGCCGTGCACCACCGGCCGGAAGAGCATCAGCAGGGCGTTCAGTCCCGACAGGAAGAACATGAGCGCGAACAGGATCAGCATCACCAGCGCCCCGCCCTGCACCCACTCCACCGGTGGCAGGTAGTCGCCCGGCCCGTGCAGGGCCGTCATCTCCGCCTGGACCTCTGCGGCCAGGTCGGGGTCGCGCGTCCAGGCGGCGAGCTTGCCCGGCTGCAGCGTCTCGAACCCCACCCCGCCGAACCCGGCCGTGACCACCGTGGCGGGCAGCGCCACCCCGGCCCCGATCCGCAGCGACTTGCGGAAGAAGTCCCGCTCAGGGGTACGCCGGAACAGATGGTAGGCGCTCACCCCGGCCATGAAGAAGCCGCCGGCCATCATCGCCGCGCCCAGGACGTGCCCGAGCGCCACCGTCGCCGACGGGTTGGCCATCATGGCGCCGAAGTCGGTGACGTGCAGCGCGTGGCCGTCGAACCGGTAGCCGACCGGGTTCTGCAGGAAGCCGTTGGACACCATGATCCAGTACGCCGAGGCGTACGCGGTGAGGGCGACGATCCAGATCAGCGCCAGGTGCGCCCACCGGTTCAGCTTGTCCCAGCCGAAGATCCACAGGCCGAGGAACGTCGACTCGATGAAGAAGGCGACCATCGTCTCCAGGGCGAGCGCGGAGCCGAACGCGTTCCCCGCGTACTCGGCCAGCCCGCTCCACGCCATGCCGAGCTGGAACTCCATGACGAGTCCGGTGACGATGCCCATCGCGTAGTTGATGACGTAGAGCTGGCCCCAGAACCTGGTCATGCCCAGATGGACCGGGCTGCGGCCGATCGTGGCCCGGGTCTGGATGACGGCCACCAGTGTGACCAGCCCGAGTGTCAGGGCGACGAAGAGGAAGTGCGCGCCCGCGGTGAGGGCGAACTGCAGGCGCGCGAGGTCGAGGGTGTCCATGCGGCCAGGGTCGGCTCACGGTCACGGTCCGCGCGTCAGCCGGCGGCGGTCAACCGCCGTACGACCTGGGGGTCATCCGCCACCGGAGGGTACTCCCCGGGTGGTAGGGCGCTCACCGCTGGCCGTCGGAGAGCCAGCCGGGCGTGATGACCCCGGCTTCGTAGGCGGTCACGACGAGCTGGGCGCGGTCACGTGCCCGCAGCTTGGTCATGATCCGGCTGACGTGGGTCTTGGCGGTGGCGGGGCTGAGCACCAGCTTGGCGGCGATCTCGTCGTTGGACAGCCCGCCCGCGACCAGCGTCAGCACCTCGCGCTCCCGCTCGGTGAGCGCGTTGAGCTCCGGGGCGGGGTCGGGCCTCTTGACCCGCCCGGCGAACTCGGAGATCAGCCGCCGGGTGATGGACGGCGCGATGAGCGCGTCGCCCCTGGCCACCACGCGCACGGCGTGGATCAGCTCGGCCGGCTCGGTGTCCTTGACCAGGAACCCGCCCGCGCCCGCGCGCAGCGCGCCGTAGACGTAGTCGTCGAGGTCGAACGTGGTCAGGATGATCACCTTGACCGCGTCGAGCCGCGGGTCGCCGGCGATCCGGCGGGTGGCCTCCAGGCCGTCGAGGCCGGGCATCCGGATGTCCATGAGCACCACGTCAGGCCGCAGCTCGCGGGCCAGGGTCACGGCCGCCGCGCCGTCGCCCGCCTCGCCCACCACGTCGAGGTCGTCCTCGTCGCTGAGGATGGACCGGAACCCGGCCCGTACCAGGGTCTGGTCGTCGGCCAGCAGCACGCGGATCATCGGGCTCCGTCCAGCGGTAAGGAGGCGTTCAGCGGTAAGGAGGCGAGGACGCGGAAGCCGCCGGTGGGGCGCGGGCCGGCCTCCAGGCTGCCGCCCAGCGCGGCGGCGCGCTCGCGCATGCCGCGCAGGCCGAAGCCGCTGCCTTCGGTGAACGTGGCTCCCGGGCCGTCGTCATCCACCCTGATCATGATATGTCCGTCACGGGCGGAGACGGCGAGGGTGGCCTCACCGGCGCCGGAATGGCGGGCGACGTTGGTCAGCGCCTCGCGGATGATGCGGGTCGCGGCCAGGTCGACCTCGACGGGCACCCGGTCGAGCGGGCCGGACAGCTCGGTGCGGACCGTCAGCCCGGACGCCTCGACCAGCGACTCCAGCCGCGACAGGCTGTCGGCGGGCGCGGTCGGCGCGTCCTCGTCGACCTGGCGCAGCACGCCCAGCGTGGTGCGCAGCTCGCGCAGCGTCTCCTTGCTCGTGTCCTTGATCGTGCGCAGCGCCCGTTCGGCGTCGTCGGGACGCTTCTTCAGGCCGTGGAGCGCCGCCGCCGCCTGCACGTTGATCAGGGAGATGTTGTGACCGAGCACGTCGTGCAGCTCCCTGGCGATGCGCAGCCGCTCCTCCCCGGCCCGCCGTCTGGCCTCCTCCTCCTTGCCGTGCTCGGCCTCGCGCACCCGGCGCTCGGCCTCCTGGAGGTAGGCGCGGCGGTTGCGGGTCACGCTGCCCGCCGCGATCGCGGCCACCACCCAGCCCGCGATCATGATCATCGCGCTGTCGTCCACGTGGCGCACCGTGCCGGTCTCGCCCAGCCCCATGGCCAGCAGCGCGAGCGAGCCGGTGGTGGCGGCGGCGATGAGGTGGCCGCGCTCGGCCGCGGTGTAGAGGACCACGAGCGGCAGGAAGATGAGCGGCCCGTCGAGCGAGGAGAAGGGGAAGTAGGTCATGGTCGCGGCGACCGTGACGACCAGCGCCACGACGGGGTAGCGCTCCCGGACGAGCACGCCGGCCAGCGCGACGGCGGGCAGCACCACGTCGAGCGGCCCGGGCTGCCGGTCGGCACGGATCACCCAGGCGACGGCGAGCGCCAGCACCGTCACCGCCACGACGGCGAGCGACACGATCGTGCTCGTGGGCAGCTTGCGCATGCCGTCATTCTCCCGCCCGCGCAGCGTACGGACCATACGCCTGAGGTCGTAAGCCGACCGGAGGCGGGTACAGCCCCGGGATGAGCATCGAAGACGAACTGCGGCAGCTCGACGAGGACATCGCGCGGCTGAAGCAGGAGAACCGCGAGCAGCGCGAGCAGATCAGCACCATGGGGGCGACCGACCAGACGGAGATCGCCGCCCTGATCAACCAGGCCGACGAGCAGGCCGGGGTCATCTCCGAGCTGGAGGAGCGCCGTGAGAGCCTGCGTCGCCGGCTGGGCGACGGATGAGCGCGCGGGGTCAGCGAAGCGCGGCCCCGACCTCGTGCAGGTGCCGCAGCGCCTGCCCGTACGAGCTGAACAGCCCGGTCTCCAGGTAGCTGACGCCGATCTCCTCGCAGTACTGCCGCACGATCGGCTGCGCCTTGCGCAGGTTGGGCGCCGGCATGTTCGGGAACAGGTGGTGTTCGATCTGGTAGTTGAGCTGGCCGAGCGCGACGTCGGTGACGAGGCCGCCCCGGACGTTGCGCGAGGTGAGCACCTGCTTGCGCAGGAAGTCGAGCTTGTCCGCGGCGGTCAGGACCGGCATGCCCTTGTGGTTCGGCGCGAACGAGCAGCCCAGGTAGATGCCGAAGATCCCCTGGTGGACGATCAGGAACAGCACGGCCTTGCCGAACGGCAGCACCGCGAAGACCGCGCCGAAGTACAGCGCGAAGTGCGTCAGCAGCAGCACAGCCTCGGTGCGGCGGTGCCGCGAGCCCGGCTTGAGCAGCGCCTTGACGCTGGCCACGTGCAGGTGCCAGGCCTCCAGCGTGAGCAGCGGGAAGAACCAGAACGCCTGCCGCTTGGCGATGAACCGGGGCAGGCCGCGGCTGTTGGCCACCTGGTCCTCCGACCAGACGATCACCGCGGGGGAGACGTCCGGGTCGTGGTCCTCGTGGTTGGGGTTGGCGTGGTGCTTGTTGTGCTTGGTGTTCCACCAGCCCCAGCCGAGGCCGATGCCCAGGTTGCCGACGAGCAGCCCGACGATGTCGCTGGTCCGGCGGGACCTGAACACCTGCCGGTGGCCGAGGTCGTGCGCGAGGAAGCCGACCTGGGTGAAGACCACGGCGAGGACGGCGGCGACGAGCAGCTGCAGCCACGAGTCACCCACCCAGGCGAACAGCGCCCAGCCGCCCGCGTAGGCCGCCGCGACGAGGGCGCCGCGGACGGCGTAGTAGACGGGACGCCGGTCGAGCAGACCGGCCTCATTGATCTTGTGAGCGAGTCTGGCGAAGTCGCTGCCCCGGGGCGCCAGTCTGACGGGCTCGGCCACAGGTCTCCTCGATGTCGAGTTGGACGGACACCCACAGCCTGACGTATCGGTCGTCCCCATGAAAGATTTCCTGCCCCGGGCGAGTCCGGCGGGGCTCCTCGGCCTCAGCCGGTGGACAGCCGGTCGAACAGCGCCAGCGCGGCCTCCCTGACCTCTTCGGGCGCGAGCCCGTCCAGCGTCTCCCTGGCCTGCGCCATGTCGCGGGTCGTCGCCAGGGTGATCGCCACGGACGACGCCGCCGCCCGGTCGACCGAGCCGGCGGGCGCGGCGTCGGCCAGCTCCTGGGCGTTCGCGGCGAGGTCGAGGTTGTCTCTCAACGGGCCTCCTCAGTACGGTGGTCGGCCCATTGGACCACTTGACGACGCCCCGTTTCCATCGCACGGTGAACGACGCCCCGAACGGACCGCGACGGGGGGCCGTGGGCGCCGGTCACGCGCCGGGGGCGGTCAGCCCCGACTCGTAGGCGGCGATCACGGCCTGTACGCGGTCGCGCAGGCCGAGCTTGGCCAGCAGGTTGCTGACGTGGGTCTTCACCGTGTGCTCGCTGACCACCATCGCCTCGGCGATCTCCGCGTTCGACAGGCCGCGGGCGATCAGCAGCAGTGTCTCCCGCTCCCTGGCCGTCAGCGCGTCCACCGCCGCGCCGGCGCCCCGTTTGGCGGGCCGGGAGGTGAACGCGCGGATCAGCCGGGTCGTCACCGACGGGGCCAGCAGCGACTCGCCGGCCGCCACCACCCGCACCGCGTTCACCAGGTCGTCGCGGCGCACGTCCTTCAGCAGGAACCCGCTGGCCCCGGCGCGCAGCGCGTCGTACACGTAGTCGTCCAGGTCGAACGTGGTCAGCATGAGCACCCGGCACCCGGTCTCCGCCCCCACGATCCCGGCGGCCTCGATGCCGTCCATCACGGGCATGCGGATGTCGAGCAGCAGCACGTCCGGCCGGTGCTCCCGGACGGCGGCCACGGCCGCGAGCCCGTCACCGGCCTCGGCCACGACGTCGATGTCCGGCTGCGCGTCCAGGATCATCGCGAAGCCGCTGCGCACCAGCTCCTGGTCGTCGGCCACCACCACCCGGATCGGGGCGTCCGGTTCGCCGGCGGCCGGGCCCCGCGCGGGGCCGGTCATGAGAGCGGGAGCCGGGCGGAGACGCGGAAGCCGGGCGCGTCCTGGCGGGGGCCGGCGGTGGCCGTGCCGCCGCAGGCCGCGGCGCGTTCCCTGATGCCGATGAGCCCGTGGCCGCCCGAGGGCAGGGCGCGCCCGCCGCCGTGGCCGTCGTCCATGACGTCGATCATGAGGCTGTCGTCCTCCCAGGTGAGCCGGACGCCCGCGCGGGTGGCGCCGGCGTGCTTGACGATGTTGGTGAGAGCCTCCTGCACGATCCGGTACGCGGCCACCGCGCAGCCGGCCGGCACCGGCCTGGGCTCGCCCGTCACCGCGAACGTCACCTCAGGGCCCGCGGCCGAGACCTGCGCGGCCAGCCCTGGGAGGTCGTCGATCGTGGGCTGGGGCGCGCGCGGCGCCTCCTGCTCCTTGAGCACGCCGAGCATGCGCCGGATCTGTTCCATCGCGTCGCGCCCGGCCCCGGCGATCGCGTCGAACGCCGCCTCCGCCCGCGCCGGATCCTTCCTGACGGCCACCGGCCCGGCCTCGGCCTGCACCACCATGAGGCTGACCGCGTGGGCGAGGATGTCGTGCATGTCGCGGGCGATCCTGGCCCGCTCGCGTTCGGCGGCGCGTTCGGCCTCCAGCTCGCGCTCCCTCTCCAGCCTGGCCGCCCGCTCCTCCAGCGCCGCCGCGTGCGCGCGGGAGCCGGCCGCCGCCCTGCCTGTCGCGTACGCGGCCACCAGCAGCATGCTGCTGCGCAGCGCGGTGTCGGCCGAGCCGGGCAGGAAGAGCATCCCGACCGCGGTGCAGCCGAGCAGCAGCATTCTGGTCCGGCGGGGCGACAGGGCGGCCACGGTGTAGTAGCCGACCAGGGTGCCGTACCAGACGGGCTGCTCGGCGACGTGGTCGGCCAGGTCGTACGAGAGGCTGACGACCAGCGACACCATCAGCGTGGTCAGCGGCGCCCTGCGGCGCCAGACCAGGGGTGCCGAGGCGGTGACCGCGACCGCGTACCCCCACCAGTCCCACGGCAGGCCGTCGGCCTGCCGGGTGGTCAGCAGCGGCCAGAGCTGCGCGCCGGTGATCAGCAGGGCGAGCGCGCCGTCGACCAGCAGGGGCGGCAGCGCTCGCGCGCGCCGCCGCAGGACGGTCACGAGGGGCGGCTCGGGCACGGCTCCCCCTCCTCCAGCGCCGTACGGTGGATGCTCCAGTGGTCTCACCGTACGGGCGGCGGACCGATCAGGCATGTGCCGGGACGGGCCGGTTCCTGGCCCGCAGGGCCAGCGGCAGGAACGCGATGACCGCGAGCGCGGAGCCCACCGGGATGAGGTCGAGCGAGACCAGCGGGAGCAGGACCTGGGCCAGGACGAGCGGCGGCATCCAGAACCGGACCCGCCGGTGGACGGCGAGCTGGACCGCGAAGGCGACCAGGGCGGCGTAGAACAGGATCGGCCCGGCCTGGTAGAGCACCAGCGGCACCCCCGGCACGGCCTGCACCCGGTCGAACAGCGGCCCCATGGCCTCGTGGTCGGTGGCCAGGAAGCCCACCACCACGTCGACCGCGAACTGGGCGAACGCGCAGGCGATCCCCGCGAGACCGGCGGCGTAGGTGACGGTGGCCGCCCGGCTGCGCCCGAGCAGCTCCCGCATGTCCCGCAACATCACCGCGAACAGCACCAGGGCCGCCATGAACGCCAGGTGTCCCAGGGTCCAGGCCGCTCCCGGACCCATGTCGCCGTCGAGCCCGTCGAGGATCCTGAGCACCCCGTAGGTCAGGGCGAGCGTCGGCGCGGCTATGTACGAGAAGGCCGCGAGAGTGGTGGGCGGCGGGACGGGAGGATCAGGCCGGACGGACATGGCGGCTCCTTCGAAGCGATTCGGGGTTGCCTACCCATCCTGAGATTTCCGGCCTTCCGGCGGATCGCCGCCACGGGCGATCCTCCGGCTCACTCTCAAGAGTGAGGAGCCGCCTCAGGCCTTGCCCGCGGCGAGATCGGCGACCGCGGCGGCGACCCGCCGCTGTCTGGTCTCGGCCTTCTTCGCGCCCTCGACCAGCAGTACGACCCGCCGCTGCCGGGAGTAGGACAGGCCGTCGAAGAACGCCCGCGCCTCCGGAGCCCGGTCGAGCGCCTCGGCCAGGTCGGCCGGCACGGTGACCGTGCGCGGCTCGGTGTCGAGCTCCAAGCAGACCTCGATCTCGTCGCCCGCGGCCACGCCCGCGGCCGCGCGGTTCTCGGCGGAGAGCGACACCAGGTAGCGGCCGCCCATCGGCGCCACCGTGCTGCGGTAGACGTATCCGTTGACGGTGACCCGGACGGGCGGTCGTCTGCCCGAGCCGAGCCCGGCCACCACCTCTGACGGCACCTCGAACCCGGTGGCGGTCTTGCGCTCCAGCTCGACGGTGGTACGGAAGATCATCGGAAGAACCCCTTCAGGACGGGCGCGAGCGCGGCGGGCTTGACGATGTGGTTCTCGCCGGGGAGCGTGCGGTGCTCGGCGTTCGGCAGCACCCTGGCCAGGTCGCGGGTGCCGTTGCGGATCCAGGCGGGGCTCTTGCTCCCGTCGACGACCAGGGCCGGCATCTTGACGTCGTCCCACCGGCCCTCGGGCAGCGGCTCGCCGTGCTCGAACTCGGTCACGAACGCCAGGTCGTAGGGCAGGGTGTGGGCCACCGCCTTCATGCCGGACCAGCCGGGCATGAGGGGCATCATGGCGACCACCGGGGCGGGCAGGTGGACGCCCCGGCGCATGAAGTAGCGGATCGCCGCGCCCGGCTTGCCCTGGGCGAGCATGGTCTCGATGCTGGTGGTGTAGTCGGCGGGGATGGGCGGGCGGGTGCCGTCGACCACGAACGGCGGCTCGAACACCGCGATCTTGCTGACCGGCAGCCCGCTCGCGGCGGCGGCCAGGGCCAGCGCCGCGCCGGACGAGATCCCGTACAGGAAGACCGGCCCGCCGATCATCTCGACGAGGGCCTCGATGTCCTCGATCTCACGCTCCGGGGCGTACGGCGCGGTGTCGCCGCTCTCGCCGCGCCCGCGCCGGTCGTAGGTGTAGACGGTGTAGTCGCCGGCCAGCTCCTCGGCGAGCCCGGTGTTGGGGCCCGAGGCGCGGTGGCACATGGCGCCGTCGACCAGCAGGAGCGCGGGGCCCTGGCCGATGCGGGTGTAAGCGATGGTGGTGCCGTCGAGGGACGTCACGGTGGTCATGTCGGCCTCCTTGGGGGGATGTGAGGATCATGTCACCGACAAAAAAAGTTGTCAAGACTCTCCGGGGCCGGTCGTGAGGCGGTCCGGCCCGTCCGGCAGGCTGGGGATGACGGCCGTCCGGCCGGAGCCCGCAGGAGGAGTCACCATGGAGATCATCGCCACCCCTGAGAGGCCGTCCGGCATCCGGCGTGCCCTGTTCCGGCTGCCGATCCACCTCTACCGCCTGCGACTGGGATGGCTGATGGGCGGCCGGTTCATGCTGGTCACCCACACCGGGCGGGTGTCCGGCCGGCCCCGCCAGGTCGTCCTGGAGATCGTCAACCACGACGCGGCCGACGGCAGCCGCGTCGCGGCCGCCGGGTTCGGCCGCCGCTCCGACTGGTACCGCAACGTGCTGAAGACGCCGGAGGTGACGGTGCAGGTCGGCACCCGGGCGGTGCCGATGGTCGCCCGGCCGCTCGACCCGGAGGAGGGCGCCGAGCTCATGGCCGGGTACGCGCGCCGCAACCCCGGCCTGGCCAAGCGGATGTCGAAGGCCATGGGATTCCTGGTCGACGGCTCCGAGTCCGACTACCGGGAACTGGGGAGAAGCCTGCCGTTCGTCCGGTTCGCCCCGCGCTGACGGGTCCGGACGTCAGCGGGTCGTCGCGAGTTCTCCAGGCTGACGGGCCGACGGGACGATCGGCTGGTCTCCCGCCGCGTTCCCGGGTCCGGCATCCGGGATGACCGGGGATCACCACCAAGGGTCAGGGGTAACGGCACGGCCACGAAGGGCGATTCATCACCTTAAAGGGGTCATAATCCTGTCCAGTGTCCGGCGGGGGGCCGGAACCGGAGGCGGGACGGGAGGGCCGATCACGGTGTTCGCCGGGAAGGCCACATGGACGGGCCCGCGCGTGGCGGCCCTCGTCATGGCGGTTGCCGCGCCGCTCCTCGAACTGGCCGCGATCCTCCGATGGGCGGGGCTTCCTCCGGAGTGGACGCCTCCGGCCACCGTGACTCCGCAGTCGGCCGTGGCGTTCACCTTCCCCGCCGTCGGCGCGTACCTCATCGCGCACCGCCCCCGGCTGAACATGGCCTGGATGATGTCCGTCGGCGGGCTCGCGGCGGGACTCAGCGACTTCTTCCAGTCGCTCATGTTCCGGGCCGCCGCCGACGGCAACCTGATGCTCGCCGGCCACCTGCGCTACACGTACGCCGTCTTCTGGGCGGTGTGCGGGTTCACGCTGACCGCGCTGCTGCCGCTGTACTCGCCCGACGGACGGCTGCCGTCGCCGCGCTGGCGCCTGGTGCTCGGGCTGAGCGCGCTCTCGCTCGGCGCCGAGACGGTGCGCAACATCACCCGCCCGACCCCGTCCCCGATCGGCTACCCCTTTCCCGAGATCGTCCCCAACCCGCTGGAGATCCCGGCCCTGGCCCCGTACCAGGACGTCATCACGACGGCGGCCTGGACCGGCATCTACCTCTCGCTGGTGCTCTCCGCGTTCTCCCTGGTCCTGCGGCTGCGGTGGGCCGACCCGGTGGGCAGGCGGCAGATCGGCTGGCCGCTGTTCGCGTTCGCCGGCTACGTCGTCTTCCTGATCGCCGGGGAGGCGCTGCCGGGCCTGAAATGGCTCGGGGTGCTGTGGTCCGCGCTCATCCCGATCGCGGTGGCCTTCGCGGTCATGCGCTACCGGCTGTACGGGATCGACACCGTCATCAGCCGCGCCTTCGTCGCCGCCGGGCTGATCGGTATGGTCAGCGCCGTCTACTTCGGCGTCGGCGCCGTGGCCAGCCTGGGCGTCTCCGGGTACGACCGCGTCGCCGGCCTGGCGTCGGCCCTGTTCGCCGGGGCGTTCTTCCAGCCGCTGCGGCGCATGCTGCAGCGGACCGTCGACCGCATGCTCTACGGGAAGGTCGGCGACCCGGCGCTGCTGGCCGGCCGGCTCACCCAGGCGATCCGGCGCGGCGATCCCGCCGAGGCGCTGACCTCGGTCGTCGGCGTGCTGCGTGACGGGCTGGCGGTCGAGGGCGTGGCCGTGGAGGTGGCCGACGGAGAGCCCCGGTACGTGGAGAACGGCCGGATCGGCGACCGGCCACGCGAGGTGCCGCTGGTCTGGCACGGCGAGCAGGTCGGCCGGCTGCTGGTGGGCGCCCCCGGCCCGCGTCGCTTCCCGGCGGCGCACGACGAGCGGGTGCTCGCCACCCTCGCCCCGTACGCGGCCGACGTCGCGCATGCCGTGCGGATGGCCGCTGACCTGCAACGTTCCAGGGAGCGCATCCTGACGACCCGGGAGGAGGAACGGCGGCGGCTGCGCCGCGACCTGCACGACGGGCTGGGGCAGAGCCTGGCCGGCATGGCCATGCTCATCAACATCGCCCGCAGCCGGTTGAAGGAGGCGCCGGACTCGGCCGACGCCCTGCTGCGCGAGCTGCGCACCGGGATGGACGCCGTCGCCGGCGACATCCGCGAGCTGGTGTACGGGCTGCGCCCGCCGGCCCTCGACGAGCTGGGCCTGGTGCGGGCCGTGCGCGAACTGGCCGACCAGGCGTCACCGGAGGTGGCGGTCGAGGTCACGGTCGAGGGGGAGCTGTCGGAGCTCCCCGCGGCCGTGGAGGTCGCCGTCTACCGCATCGTGCAGGAGGCGCTGACCAACGTGCGGCGGCACGCGCGGGCCGGGAAGGCCCGCATCCACCTGCAGCGGGAACGCGAGGTGCTGCGGGTGACCGTCGCCGACGACGGCCGCGGCCTGCCGGAGGGCCGCCGCTCCGGCGTCGGCCTGAGCTCGATGCGCGAGCGCGCGGCCGAGCTGGGCGGCATCTGCGTGATCAGCGGCCCTCCCGGCGAGGGCACCCGGGTCGAGGTCATGCTCCCCCTCCTGCCGCAGCCTGAGCCGGCCTCGCGTCCCGGGCGTCCCTGACCGTCAGACGCCACGCCTCGCGGTGATCGCCGCGCCCGGTGGGTCCAGGCATGCGGGCTTGTTGTTGCATGTGCGTAAAAGCATGCACGTACAAGTAAGCTGGTGTCGACCCGAGGAGCGCCGATGACCGCCGACACCGACCTGTGGGACCAGTTGCTCACCCTGCACGCCCACGTGGAGAGCCGCCTGGCCCAGGCCCTCCAGCGCGGGCACGGCCTGGGGCTGTCGGAGTTCCGCGCCCTCGGCCACCTCGCCGCCGCCCCCGACAGCGAGCTGCGCATGCAGGACCTCGCCGGCAGGCTCGGGCTCAACCAGAGCTCCGTCACCCGCCTGGTCGGCCGCCTCGACACCGCCGGACTCGCCTACCGCGACCTGTGCCCCGACGACAAGCGCGGCGTCTACGCCGTGCTGAAGGACGACGGCCGCGACCGGCTCGAAGCCGCCCGCGGCACGTACGAGCAGGTGCTCACCGCCGCCCTCGACGAGGCCGCCGAGCAGCACCCCGGCCTGCGCGGCCTGCTCGGGGCGCTACGCGCCTGAAACCGCTCCGCTCCTGCTCCCGCTGCTTGCGCCGCCGCCCCACGAACCAGCCGATCCCGAGTGCGACGAGCCCCAGCGGGGTACGCGCGAGCCACCGCGCCAGCACAACTTTGAAGAATCCTTTCATGGTCTTTGCCTCTGCCCCGGGCGGGCCGGGCCACACCGCCGCGCGAAACCGTCCCGTTTCATGAAGGCCATCAACGGTACGCATCGTTCAGCGGACTGAAACCGTAGTGTCAGCGGAGCTGCCTAAGATCCACGGCATGAGCGGAACCATCGGGACGGCGCACTTCGTTCATGTGGACCTCCACGTCCACTACCGCCAGGCCTACCTCGTCGACGACGAGGCCACCGGGCCCCACGGCCTGCCGGAGGACCACCCGGCCCATCCGGTGGGCATCATCAGGGTCGAGGAGGGGGCCGCCTTCCTGATCACCGGGGCCGACACCGGCACGGTCGGGTTCACGGTGGCGGTGGCCGACCGCGACCCGGGGCCCGAGGAGGAGTTCGAGGACATCGTGGAGGTGGGGTTCCGCTCGGTGGGCGGCCGGGTGGCGCTGCACGAATGGGGCGGGCCGGCCTATGAGCTGCCGCCCCTGCCCGCCGGGCCGGGGTGGTACCGCCTCCGCTACCACGCCAGGGGGATGGACGGCCCGGTCGACGACTACCTGCTGCAGATCTGGCCGGCCGAGTCGGGCGAGCCGCGCGTCCTCAAGAGCAGCAGCGCCACGCTGCGCTACTGGATGCACCCCAGCTGATCCGTTCCGGCCCCCGCCGTCCGCCTCCCGGCGGACGGGTCACAGCCAGCTCGCCCGGATGCTGTCGCCGCCCTCCGGCGGGGCGGTGCCGAGCCGGCCCGCGCGGACGTCGGCCAGTGCGCCCTCCACGCACGAGATGATCTCGTGGGCGCGCTCCCGCAGCGCGACCGCGTCCTGCGGGTACGTCTCGTCCACGTTCGCCTGCTTGAGCACGCCGTCCAGGTCCGACAGCCGCTCGGCCAGCCAGCCGAGGGGGTCGGCCGACAGGTCTCTGGCGAACACCCGGGGGCCGGGGTTCCAGTCGGTGAAGACCGGGTGGTGGTGGGTCCTGTCGAAGCTGCCGGGCCGCCCGTCGACGGATTCCAACAGGTCCACCCGCCAGATCGGCCGGCCCAGGCTGATGGGGCGGGCCGCGTAGACCGTGCCCTGGAGTTCGCCCTGGTCGAGCATCCGCAGTTCGACCCGGACGCCGTGCTCGGGGCCCTCCTGGCCCTTGTTCGGTTGCGGGTCGACGAAGTACAGGTCGCTGACGGCCACGCCGATCCGCTCGAAGCCGAAGACGTACAGCACAGGATGCCCCTCTCTGTTGGTCCCTCTCCGGAGTATGAGCATGGCTCGCCCAGGAGAAAAGCGTTCGGAAAGTGTCGGTGGTCACTGATACACAAAAGGTTCGATGTCTGCCGTCGATCGGTCAGGGGGCCGTTTCCGTGAGCAGCAGTTCGGAGTTCTCCGTCTCCGGGCCGGTCTACGACCGGCGGGGCCCGGTGCGCTGGCTCTGGTCCCATGTGCGCAGTCACCCGCTCCACCTGACGGGGTTCCTCGGCGGGTCGCTGGTCATGGTGGTGCTCAACGCCATGGTCCCGCAGCTCATCGGCTCGGCCTTCGACGCGGTGCTGGGCGAGCGGTCGGCGCTCGGCGCGATCGCGCTGGTCACGCTGGCGGTGGTGCTGGCCCGCGGCCTGTTCGACGTGGCGGCGCGGCTGTCGGGTGAGGTGCTGGCCAAGCGGCTGGAGCGTGACGCCCGCGACGAGCTCTACGTGAGCCTGCTGGGCAAGAGCCAGACCTTCCACAACCGCCAGCGGATCGGCGACCTGATGGCCCGGGCCGCCAACGACATCCGGCAGCTGTCCATCATGATCTCCCCGGGCGTCGACCTGATCGTCGACTCCGGACTGTCCGGCCTGGTGCCGCTGTTCTTCATCGCCATGATCGACCCCCGGCTGCTGCTCGTGCCGGGCGTGTTCGCGGTCCTGTTCGTGCTCGCGCTCTGGCACTACATGCGCCAGCTCAACCCGGTGGCGACCCGGATGCGCGAGCAGTTCGGCGATCTCAACGCCGGGCTCAACGAGGCCGTGCGCGGCATCGAGGTCATCAAGGTCACCGCGCAGGAGGCGCAGGAGCGCCGCCGCTTCCGCGCCCGGGCCCGCCTCTACCGCGACTCGTTCGTACGCAACGGCCTGGTGCAGGCCCGCTACCTGCCGACGCTGCTCTTCGCGGCCGCGATGGCCGGGGCGCTGTGGCACGCGCTCGCGCTGCAGGCGGCGGGCCAGATCACGATCGGCGACGTGGTGGCCTTCATGGGGCTGATGGGCATGCTCGGCTTCCCCACCCAGATGTCGATCTTCACGTTCTCGCTGGTGCAGCTCGGCATCGTGGCCGCCCGCCGGATCCTGGCCATCGTCAACGCCGAGACCGAGCTGGAGCAGCCGGCCGAGGGCCACGCCGCGCCCATCACCGGTGAGATCGTCTTCGACGACGTGACGTTCGGCTACGAGGGCGGCGACCCGGTGCTGCGCGGGGTGTCGTTCACCGTGCGGCCGGGCGAGACGGTCGCCGTCGTCGGCGAGACCGGCTCCGGCAAGAGCACGCTCACCAAGCTCGTCCCGCGCATCTACGACGTCACCTCCGGCCGCGTCCTCGTCGACGGCGTCGACGTGCGGGAGTGGGACCTCGACTCGCTGCGCTCCCAGATCTCCGCCATCGAGCAGGACATCGTGCTGTTCTCCCGCTCGGTGGCCGAGAACATCGGCTTCGGCCTGGGCCAGCGGGCCGGCCGCGACGACGTGGTGCGGGCCGCCGAAGACGCGCAGGCGGCCGAGTTCATCGGCGAGCTCGACGACGGCTACGACACCGTCATCGGCGAGCGCGGCGTCACCCTCTCCGGCGGCCAGCGCCAGCGGCTGGCCATCGCGCGGGCGCTGCTGACCGACCCGGCGATCCTCGTGCTCGACGACTCCACCAGCGCCGTCGACTCCGCCACCGAAGACCTGATCCAGCAGGCGATCGGCCGCCTGCTCGACGGCCGCACCACCCTGCTGATCACCCACCGGCTGTCCCAGATCAGATGGGCCGACAAGGTCCTGCTGCTCAAACGCGGCGAGCTGGTCGACTTCGGCACCCACGACGAGCTGCTCGGCCGCAGCCCCCTCTACCGCCGGATCTTCGCCCACTACGACGAGGCCCTGCCGGGCGAGGGCGACGCGCCCGTGCTGGCGGGCGAGCAGGGGAGGGCCTCCTGATGGGCTTCCTGATGGACGGCCTGGAGGCCGAGGACTACGACCGCACCTACAACGACCGCGAGCTGCTGCGCCGGATCCTGTCCTACTTCCGGCCCAAGTTCGGGGCGATGCTGGTGGTCGCCGCCATGATCGTGCTGGGGTCGCTGGGCCAGGCGGCGGTGCCGCTCGTGGTCAGCTGGGGCGTCGACGCCGTCCAGGACGGCACGATCGGCGACGCCGCCTGGCTGCTCTCCGGGGCGCTGCTGCTGGCCGGGGCCCTCGGCTGGGTGTTCAACTTCTTCCGCCAGTGGTTCAGCGCCCGGGTGACCGGTGACGTCGTGCTCCACCTGCGTGAGGACGCCTTCGACGCGGTGCTCCAGCGCGACCTGTCGTTCTATGACGAGACGCCCTCGGGCCGGATCGTCAGCCGGGTGACGTCCGACACCGACGACTTCGCCACCGTGTCCACGCTCACCATGGACCTCGTCAGCCAGGTGCTGATGGTCGGGTTCGTCACGGTCCTGCTGTTCCTGCGCAGCGTCGAGCTGGCCCTGCTGACGCTCCTCGTGGTGCCGGTGGTGATGGGCCTGGCCCTGCTGTTCCGGCGGCTCGCCCGCGCCACCACCCGCAGGGCGCAGCGCTCGCTCAGCCGGGTCAACGCCAACCTGCAGGAGACCATGGGCGGCATCGCGGTGGCCAAGAGCTTCCGCCAGGAGCGTCAGGTCCACGACGAGTTCCTGCCGATCAACCGGCAGAGCTACCAGGTGACGCTGCGCCAGGGCTTCGTCTTCTCGGCCATCTTCCCCGTGCTGTTCCTGGTCGCCGGGCTGGCCACGGTCGCGCTCGTGCAGCTCGGCGGCACGGCCGTGCTCGACGGGCGGCTCTCGGCCGGAGACTGGTACCTGTTCCTCCAGGGCGTAGCGCTGTTCTGGTTCCCGCTGACGTCCATCGCCGCGTTCTGGTCGCAGTTCCAGCAGGGCCTGTCGGCGGCGGAGCGGGTCTTCGCGCTGATCGACGCGCCGCTGCGGGTGGTGCAGACCGGCGCGGAGCCGGTCGGCAGGCTGGCCGGCCGCATCGAGTTCCAGGGCGTCACCTTCGGCTACGACCCGGCCAGCCCGGTGCTGCGCGACTTCGACCTGCGGATCGAGTCGGGCGAGACGGTCGCGCTCGTCGGCCACACCGGCGCCGGCAAGTCCACGCTCAGCAAGCTGATCACCCGCTTCTACGAGTTCCAGGAGGGCCGCCTGCTCGTCGACGGCCGCGACATCCGCGGCCTCGACCTGGGCGACTACCGCCGGCAGATCGGCGCGGTGCCGCAGGCGCCGTTCCTGTTCAGCGGCACGGTGGCCGACAACATCCGCTACCCCAGGCCCGACGCGACCGACGACGAGGTCCGCGCGGCGGCCGAGGCGGTCGGCGGCGGCGACTGGATCGACGCCCTGCCCCAGGGCCTGGCCACCGACGTCGGGGAGCACGGCCGGGCCCTGTCGATGGGCCAGCGCCAGCTCGTCGCGCTGGCCCGCCTGCTCGTCCAGGACCCGGCGATCGTGGTGCTCGACGAGGCCACGGCCAGCGTCGACCCGCTCACCGAGGCCCAGATCCAGGAGGGCCTCGACGTGGTGCTCGCCGACCGCACCTCCATCGTCATCGCCCACCGGCTGTCCACGATCGAGCACGTCGACCGCATCATCGTGCTCGACCACGGCCGCATCGTCGAGGAGGGCGACCATCTGACGCTGCTCGCCAGGGGCGGCCGCTACTGCCAGGTCTACAACACCTACTTCCGCCACCAGTCGCCCCACTACCGGGCGGGCAGCGGGTTCGTGCCCCTCGGCTCGTCCTGACCGGCATCCCCCGGCTCGTCCGCCCCGGGCCGGGGGTCACAGCGTGGTGAGCACCTCCTGCACCCGGGTCTTGCCCGTGCCGAACCGGCCGCTGGCCCGGCGGGGCTCGCCCGCGGCCGGGCGGCCTCTCAGCGCGTCCAGCTCACGCTGCCGGGCCTCCTGGAACGCCGCGCCCAGCGCGGCCAGCTCCTCCCCGGTCTTGCCGCGGGCCAGGATCGGGAGGATCGTCGTCTCCTCGTCGCAGAAGTGCGCCATCACCGACACGACGAGCTGGTGCAGCGCCTGGGTGAGCTCGGGCGTCCCGGCGTCGGCCCGCCGCAGCGCGTCCAGGTGGACCTCGGCCTCCTTGTGCTGGGCGAAGCCGTGGTGGGCGTTCAGGAGCGGGTAGAACACGTCCTCCTCGGCGCGGAAGTGCGCGGTCAGCAGGGCGTGCAGCGCGCTGACGGCGGGCCCGGGGTCCTGCTGGTTCAGCAGCAGCCGCTTGAACAGAACCTCGATCCGGCGGTGGTCGGCCTGGACGAGGGAGATGACGTCGTTCCGCACGGTCATGGGCTCGTGGCTACCCGGGCGGCGGGCCGTCAACCGTGCCGCCCGGTGAGGGACCCTTTCACCGCCCGCCGCGGCGGAGTATGAACGAATCACCCGCACTCCCCCGATCAGCCCGCCCGGAGGTGACGGCAGATGCGCCGTCCGAGCCTGGTTCTCTCCGCCCTCGCCCTGGCCGCCGCCCTGCTCGTGCCCGGCGCGGCGGAAGCCCGCACCGGCCCGCCCGGCCCTGGGGACGCCGGTGCTTCCGAGGCGGGGCGGCCGCGGCCGGGGGTGCCCGGCGACCAGCCGCTGCCCGGCTACACCATCGACAACCCGCCGCTCGCGCCCGCGATCGTGCGCGGCGAACCGGCCCGGGTCCTGCAAGGGGTGCACGGCCACGCCGCGTACCAGATCGAGGTGCCGCCGCGCTGGAACGGCGGCCTCGCGATGTGGGCCCACGGCTTCCGCGGCGCCACCCGGGTGCTCTCCGTCGACCCGCCCGGCTACGGCCTCCGGCAGCGGCTGCTCGACCAGGGGTACGCCTGGGCGGCCTCCTCGTACTACGCCAACGACTACGACGTGCGGGCCGGGGTGCTCAGCACCCGCGCGCTGGCCGGCCACTTCGCGCGGCTGGTCGGCAAGCCGAAGCGCACGTTCATCACCGGGGCGTCGATGGGCGGGCATGTCACGGTCCGGTCGCTGGAGGAGTACCCCGGCTTCTACGACGCCGCGCTGCCGATGTGCGGGGTGCTCGGCGACCACGAGCTGTTCGACTTCTTCCTCGACTTCCACCTGGTGGCCCAGGACCTGGCGGACGTGCCTGCGTACCCGTTCCCGGCCGACTACGCGACCTCGGCCGTGCCGAAGATCCAGGAGCGCCTCGGGCTGACCGGGCAGGAGCCGGGCAACACGCTCGGCGCGCAGCTGCGGGAGATCGTGATCAACCGGAGCGGCGGCGAGCGGCCCGGCGCGGACGCCGCGTTCGCGTACTGGAAGGACTTCCTGTTCGGGCTGGCCGGGCCGGACGAGGGCGGCACGCCGGCCCAGCAGCCCGGCCGGGTGGCCACGAACCTCGGCACCCGCTACGCGCCCTCCTCACCGGTGAACGTCAACGCGACCGTGCAGCGGGTGCCGCCCGCCGACCCGGCGACCCGGTTCAGCCGCGCGCTCACCGCCGTGCCGAGCGTGTCGGGGCGGATCGACGTGCCCGTGCTGTCGCTGCACGACCTGGGGGACCTCTTCGTGCCGTTCTCGATGGAGCAGGAGTACCGCACGGACGTGGCCCGGCACGGCCGGACGAAGCACCTGGTGCAGCGGGCGATCAGGGCCGTGGGCCACTGCGAGTTCAGCGACGCCGAGGCCGGCGCCGCCTGGGACGACCTCGTCCGATGGCAGCGCGGCGGCCCCCGGCCCGCGGGCGACGACGTGATCACGCCCTCCGTCGTGGCCGATCCGGACTACGGGTGCCGGTTCACCGACCCGTCGGCCTACGCGACCGGCACCCGCTCGCTGTTCGCCCCCTGCCCCTGACGTGATCAGTCGGCGACCAGGCGGGCCCGCGGGCCTTCCCGCTCGCGCTGGCGGCGCACCACGTACGCGCCGGGCGCGCAGCCCGTCGCCCCGTGCTCCGGGTGCAGCAGGTAGGCCGGGGCCGTGGTCTCGAACATGCCGATGGCCAGCCGTTCGGAGTCGGACGTCCACGGGGTCCACCGGCAGGCGAACGGTTCGGCGACGAGGGTGTGCGGGTTGCCCCCCGCCTCGCCGCGCAGCAGCTCGACGCCGTGTGGAGGCACGTGCTCCCAGCGCTCGGGTGCGCGAGAGCGGCGGACGGACCCGGCGATCATGGCCAGCGGGATGACGATCAGGTCGCCCTGGGCCTGGAGGCCGTCGACGACGGGGATGCGGACCGACCGCTCCAGGTGGTCGAGCGCGGTCAGCCCGGTCTGCGCTTCGAGGGTGGCGAGAGTGACGTTCATGGCATTCACCTCAGGTTCGGCGGAGAAGTCCGGCGTACTGGTCGGCGGACAGCCCGTAGGTCCAGCCGGCGGCGGCGATCGGGTCGTCGAAGTACCACGGCACGGTCAGCCCGTGACGGCGGCGGGTCCCGTCGCGCTCGACGGACCCGTTGACGGCGAGCAGCACCCTGGTGCCCGTGTGCACGTCGTAGAGCCGCAGCTCGGAGCCGGGGTTGCCGGGGTCGGGGGCGGCGGCGACCAACCGGAGCCCGGCCCGGTCGAGGTAGGCGCCCCAGCCGAGGCGCTCGATCGCGCACCGCCTGACCTCGACGTTGCGCTCCCGCGAGATGCGCTCGACGGACGGGTCGGTGATCACCCAGCACGGCACCCGGGTGCCGTGCCAGGCGTACACGTCCCAGCCGTCGGCGAACCGCACGGCCGGGCCGCCGCCGTGGTGCGGCCGCACCTCGCCGCGCTCGCCGCACACCTCGGTGCGCAGCTCGGCCGGGCGTTCCGAGAGCACGCACAGGTCCCGCCGAGGCCACCACCAGCCGCACGAGCGGGCCACCGCGGCCCACAGCCGGGCCTGCCGCTCCTGCGCCCGGCTGAACACCTCGACGCCGCCCAGCCGGCGCAGCGCGTCGTGCCGCGCCTGCCACGCGACGGTCGTGACGTCCTCGTACCAGCTGACGCGCCGGAGCGGACGGCCGTGCGCCGCCTCCAGCACCGGGACGAGCCGGCGCGCCGACCAGGCGAGGGGGTCGTGCACCTCGCGGCGGACCAGTTCGTGGAGCTCCCGGTGGGCGCCCCGGACCGCGGCGTCGATCCGTCCGCCCAGCTCGGCCGCAAGCCGGGACAGGCTCGTGACCACCGGCCAGTGCGGCACCCGGTCGGGGTCCTCGCCGGGGCGCGGCCGGACGCCCGGCGGCAGCGTGGCGAGAGCGGTCAAGGGCGACGACGCCCAGTGGAAGCGCGGCCGGTCGAACCCGGCCAGGAGGTAGAGCTCGGAGATGGCGGCCTCGGCCGCCTGACGGTCGCAGGGCCGCGTCGACAACGCCAGGCCCAGCCATTCTTCGCGGATGGTCGCGGCTTCCCGCCGCGTACGTGCGCTCACCGGCTCCGGGTGGCGCGATCCTTTCTGATCATGTCCGCGATGGTGACAGGCCGGGGCGTCATCTGTCCAGTGGCCGGGAGGAGCGGGGACGGTTGCGTGTGGCGTCCGTCACGCGCTATCTGTGCATTCCTCCACAGATGATCGCCGCAGGTCCCGCCGGAGGTGTGACGATCGGAGTCGTCGGCCCTCCGAGCGATAGGCGCGAGCATGACGAACCGTAAGGCACTGGTGGTGCGCGGCGGCTGGGAGGGGCATGCCCCGGTCGCCGCCACCGAACTCTTCATCC
Organism: Nonomuraea corallina; assembly: GCF_027620315.1. Lineage (GTDB taxonomy): Bacteria > Actinomycetota > Actinomycetes > Streptosporangiales > Streptosporangiaceae > Nonomuraea > Nonomuraea corallina. The sequence continues at coordinate 21,657 of NZ_JAPNNL010000019.1, forward strand.
CCTTCCTCGAACGGCACGGCTTCGAGGTGCACCGGGCCGGCTCCCCGGCGCCGTACGCGGACGCCGCCTTCATGTCCGGCGTCGACCTGGTCGTGCAGTGCTACACGATGGGCACGATCGAGCCGGACGAGCTGGCCGGCCTGCGCGCCGCGATCGAGGCGGGCACCGGGATGGCGGGCTGGCACGGCGGCATCGCCGACTCCTTCCGGGCCTCCTCCGACTACCTGCACCTGATCGGCGGGCAGTTCGCCTGCCATCCCGGCAAGGACCCCGCCGAGCCGCACGAGAGCGCCGAGGCGCACAACTTCGTCCCGTACACCGTGAACCTGCTCCCCGAGGCGGGCGCCCACCCCATCACCGAGGGCCTGACGGACTTCGACCTCGTGACCGAGCAGTACTGGGTGCTGACCGACGACTACGTCGACGTGCTGGCCACGACCACGCAGAAGGTGCGCCCGTGGGACCCCTGGCACCGGGAGGTCACCTCGCCGGCGATCTGGACCCGGCACTGGGGGACCGGCCGGATCTTCGTGACCACGCCCGGCCACAGCCTTGACGTGTTGCGGGACGACACCGTACGCACCATCATCGAACGCGGCATGCTCTGGGCGTCCCGGTAGCCCCAAAGAACCTTGGTTCTCGGAACGATGTTCCGAATTGTCCGGCAAATCTCTTCGTATGCCCAGAATGCGTGATTGGTATTCCGCTCACCGCAATGACAGTCCGCCACGCGAAACAGCGTTGAGCCAGAGGGGCCTGCGATGCTCCGGTACGTCGGACGCAGGGTCGCCGGTCTCGCACTGGTCCTGCTGATCGTCCTGACGCTCGTCTTCTTCATGCTCAGAGCCGCCCCCGGCGGTTCCGCCGAGGCCTACCTCGGCATGAACCCCACGCCGGAGAAGGTGGCGGAAGTCGAGCGCAGGCTCGGGCTCGACCAGCCGATCTGGGTGCAGTACGGCACCTTCGTCGGCAACCTGCTGACCGGTGACTTCGGCCGCTCGCTGTTCAGCGACCGCCCGGTCATCGACATCATCGCCGAGCGGCTCCCCGTGACCCTCGAACTCAGCCTGATCGCCTTCGTGTTCTGGGTCGCCGTCGGCCTCTACGTCAAGGGAGTGCTGCCCTCAAGCGGATGGGTGCACTTCGGGGACGATCCGGTGGAGAACCTGCGCACCGTGATCCTGCCCGCCTTCGCCCTCGGCCTCGGCTCGGGCGCCATCATCGCCCGTACGCTGCCCGCCTCGATGATCGACATCGCGCAGGCCGACTACGTGTCGTTCGCCCGTGCGATGGGCATGCCCGAGCGGCACATCCTGCGCCGCATCACCGCACGCAACGCGATCATCCCGACGGCCACGGTCATCGGGCTCACGGCAACGCCCTCGCGGCGGCGGACAGCAAGTTCGAGAAGCTGATCGTCGCCCAGATCCCCATCGCCGCCTACCGCGCCAGGCACCGCCAGCCGGACATCCACTGGGACATGTACCGGCAGATCTTCGAGGGCTACCAGAGCCGCTTCGCGCCCAACCTGTTCACCCCGTACCAGCCGGAGAGCCTGGAGGACGCCGGCCGCTACCTCGACGGCGAGTCCCGCTGGCGCTGAAGCCCCAGCTCCTGGCGGATCCAGTCGACGTCCATGAGGACTCCGTTCCCGGCCTGCACGCTCCGATCGTTGTGCCACTCCATGTCGTCGAGCTGAGTCTCCAGATCCGCCAGGGCCCGGCCGCCCGCGCGCGCCGCCTCCCGCGGGCTCAGGCCCGAGCCGGGGACCGCGTCGATCCAGGACTCGGCCTGGGCGCGCGGCAGCGCCTGGCCGGCATCCCTCACCACGTAACTCTCCACAATCAACTCTCTGGCCCGAGGATGGGGCCCGCCGCCGAGCCGCTCCGCCTTCCTGCGCACCTCGACGGCGTCGGGCGCCACCTCGCGGACCATTCTCTCCAGCTCCGTGAGCCGCTCCACCGAGTTCGCCCGCACCACCCAGTGGTCGCCTTCGTCGGTGACCTGGCCGGCGCTGACGACCTTCCCGCCGACCTCTCGGTGCCACTCCAGGACATCGATGTCGATTTCCACCATCCGGTCGGCCAGCCGCGCCCAGGCCCGGCCGCCCCCGGTCACCTTCAGGACCGCTTCGGCGTCGACGTACTCGTGCCCGTCGCCGTTGCGGACGTACGGCTCGGGCCGAGGTCCGAAGAACTCGGCCAGCTGCTCGGCCGAGTGCTCGCCGGCGAGCAGGCCGGCCAGCTCGGCCCGCTGGTCGCGGGGGACCAGCGTGGGCAGCGCGAGCACGCGAGGCCGCTCGCCGTCGGGCAGGAGCCGGCCGCAGAACAGGTCCAGCCGACGCACCGAGCCGGAGAACTTCCGATCGGGCAGGAACACCGGCTCCCCGTCCGGCATCGGCCGCACGGTCACGCCGGTCCCCTTACGGACCTGGACGACCTCGTAGAGCCCGATCGGCACGTCCAGCCACGACTCGGCCAGCTCACGCTCGTCGGCCCTGAGCCACCCGCCGCGGGCCCGCAGGAACCGCTCGGCGAACCCGCAGTCGGTGAGCAGCAGGTCGAGGCAGAGGAACACGCTGGCGTCGTCGGCGCCGCTGCGGCTGATGAGCAGGCTGAGCGTTTCACGGGCGGGCGCGCGCTGGACGTACGTCGCGAGCAGCGCGTAGAGCAGCTTGGCCCGCTCGGTGATCGGGTGCACGGCGTTGTTCAGGCAGCACAGCTTGTGCTTGCGGCCGGACCCGCACGGGCACGGATGGTTGCGGCCGGTCTTGGTACGGGGCGGGACGAGCAGGTTCCGCATCGCCCTGCGCAACGAGTCGGCGGGCACCAGACCGCTGCGGCGCAGGTAGTCGTCGGCGGCGTGCAACTCGCCCCGGCAGGCGGCGTACTCGCCGGCGTCCGCCAGCGCCGGAACCAGCGCGGGCTGCGCGGCCAGCGCCTCGTGCACCAGGCGCTCCGCCTCGGCCGAGTCGCCGGACCCTTCGGCCGACCTCGCCAGGAGCAGCGTCACCGCCGCCCGCTCCGCCGGCGTCTTCGCGATCGCGCCGAGCTTGGCAAGCTGCTCGCCGAAACGGGCGCCTTCCGCGGCGCGTACCTCCACCTCGTCGGCGACGTAACCGATCACGCCCGGCGTGGCCGTCAGGTAGTCGCGCAGGAGAGTCGGCGCGTGCTCGGGATCCTCCTCGGCCCAGAGCACCAGCATGCCGACGGCCATCGCCCCCGCCACGACCTCCTCCCGGCGCAGTCCGCGTACCCTGCTGAGATCCCACGGCACCCCCGGCACGCCGACGCTGCCGCCGAAGGTCTCCATGCCCGCGCCGCGCAGCATCCGCGCCAGCGGAGGCAGCGGATCGGCGAGCAGTTCCGGGTCCGACCTCAGCAGCGAGACGAGCAACTCGTCAAAGGGCGCGATCGGGCTCTCGCGATCCTCCTCAAGGTAGATCCGCATCGCTTCCGTGGCCGCGAGCAGCATGAAGTCGCGCACCTGACGCGCGCGGCCGGTCTCCTCCGGCACTTCGGCCGCGGAGATCTCCAGGCCGCCGTCGCGGAGCCGCACCGAGAGCACGTCGCCGGGGGAGAACTCCGTCAGCCAGCCGTCCGGCCCCGTCAGCACCTGCCCGATGCCGCCGCGGCCGGGCGGCAGCCCGTTGCCGAAACCGGCCGGCAGGTCGAGGAACGTGGTCGCGCCCACCTGTCCGCCGCCCGCCAGGGGCAGCCCGTCCTGGGCGAACCGCGCCCAGAGCGCGAGATCGTCATCGGCCGCGAGCACTCCGGCCGCCACCTCGGCGGCGCTCAGCTCGTGCAGGAACGCCACCCCGTCGGCGAGCCGCAGCCCGCTCACCCAGTCGCCGCCGGAGTCGGGGCACAGGTAGGGATGCTCGTCCAGGAAGGTACGGAGGACGGAACGCGACACGTTCGCGCGCTCGGCCAGCTTCTCGAAAGGCACAGGCCCTTCGGCTGTGACGAACGCCGTGATCTCGTCGGCCCAATGAGGGGAGTCGCCGGTCATACAGAGAACCGTAGCGCCGCCGTCACAGGTTGATCAGGCCGACGCCGACCAGAGCCAGGCCGATCAGGGACGCCGCGGCCCTGACCGTGTTCCACAGGGTCCACCGCGGCGAGTACTCCTTCCACGGCATCGTCCCGGCGTCGACGGCGTTGTTCATCGGCACGTTGATCACCATGGTGACCAGGAAGGAGCCGACGGCGCTGACCCCGGCCGCGGCGAAGAACCAGATCGCCGCCGGGCCGCCGGCGAACAGCCCGGCCGCCAGCGCCGCGATCGGCGCGCCGAGGAACACGAGGAAGAGCCAGGGGTTGAGGATCTTCCTGTTGATGCTCCGCATCACCTCCTCGGCCCTGGCGGGCTCGACGGCGTCGAGCGCCGGCATGACGGACATGGAGAAGGCGTAGAAGAGGCCGGCGAGCGCGCCGTGCAGCACCAGGGCGATGAGAGGGAGTACGAGCATGGTCACCATGGTGGCCGGGCCGGGGGAAACCGGTCCATGTACAGCCCTCTCAATCACATGTGCGAGCGTCTCGTTCATGGTGGGATATGGCGAATGGATCGAGCAGGACAATTAGTGGGCGAGACGCTGCTTTTCTGCTTTCTCTTCGCCCTGATCACCGGAGGCTTCCTCGCCTTCCACTTCACCCCCGGCGACGGCCTCACCGTCTACGACGGCGCCTACGAGCCGCTGCGGGGCACCCCCATGAGCGACGCCTACGCCTCCATTCTGCGGATCAGCTTCGACGTGGACGGCGGCCTGCGCATGCGCCAGCTGCACCACAAGTCGCTGTTCGTCCTCATCCTGGGGGTCTGCGTCTGGGTCGTGCTCGCCCGGCACCGGTACGCGATCGCGGCGGTGGCGCTGTGCGTGGCCGGCGGGATCGCCGGCTACGCCAGCGCCGACGACGTGCTCAGCGCCTACGTCGCGGGCACGATCTGGTGGTACGCGCTGCACCTGGTGCTGGCGCTGGCCATGATCGCCGTCCTGGTGAAGGCCTCCCTGTGGGAGGCCGCCCGACAGCCGCGGACGCTCGGCCTCATGGCGCTGGCCCTCTGCATCGCCCTGCTGATGATCTGGTGGATCTGATCGCCGTTGCAGTCGGATCCAAGATCGTTACAAGTGGGGTGCGATGGAATCCTTCCCATGAGCATCGAGAAGAAGTCCGGCGCCTTCGCGCGCGCCGGCCGCCGCATCGCCGCCCTGACGGTGATCGCCGCGGCCTCCCTGTCCCTCGTCGCCGGCGCCGCCCAGGCCCGCCCGAATGACGGCTGGTACCAGTGCTGGGTCTCCGACCACGGCTGGATGTGGTGCAAGGACGTGTAGAACGTCCACGCGGCGCCGCGTCCGGAACCGTCGTTTCCATGGGGGGAGCGTGACGTCTCCGGCGCGGGGATGACGAACAGGCACGAACCTCGTCAGCGAGGTTCGTGCCTGTCGCGTTTGCGGGGTCATCCGATGTGCAGCGCCTCCTTCGCGAGCATGCGGTAGAGGTTCGGGGTGCCTTCGGTGGTGATGACCTCGACGACGGCCCGCGGGTTGCGGTCCTCGACGGCTTCCCGGATGAGCGCGTCCGCCAGGTCGCGGCGCGAGGTGAACCGGCCGACCATCTGCGGGGGGCCGACGGTGTAGTCGGTGACGCCGTCGCGGTCGAACAGCCCCGAGGGACGGACGACGGTCCAGTCGAGGTCGCTGCGCGCCACGATCTCCTCCGCGCGCGCCGCGTCCTCGTACAGCGGACGTCCCAGCTTGACCAGCCACGGCGCGATCACCTTGCGGTAGAAGAACGTCTCGCCGGGCGGGGGTTTCATCGGCACCCCGGTCGAGGTGACCATGACCAGCCGCCGGACCCCGTGGGCGGTCATGGCTCCTACGATGGCCCCGACGGCCTCGGTGGCCATGGTGGTGTCCGCCGAGCCGTACGGGACCCCGAGTGTCGAGATCACCGCGTCGTGCCCGGCCACGACCCGGTCCACGGCCGCGCCGTCCCGCACGTCCGCCTTCACCACGGTCAGCCGGGGATCTTCCAGGGGGAACTCCTCCGGACGCCGGGCCACCGCGGTGACGTCATGCCCCTCGGCGAGCGCCTGGGCGGTGGCGATCCGGCCGGTCCGGCCGTTGGCCCCGAAGATCACAAGTCTCACGTACGCACCTCCGCTAGCTTGGCCGTCGTGGCGTCTGTGTTATGACGCCACTGATATTGATTATAAGCACCGTAAAGCGAAGTGGAGGATCATGAGTGAGGAGCAGGGGCGGCGCCGCTACGAATCGTTGCGCCGCACCACCCAGGCGCTGGAAACCCGGGCCGAGATCGCCCGAGCCGCCCGTACCCTCTTCCTCACCCGGGGATGGGCCCAGACCACGGTGCGCGACGTGGCACGCGAAGCCGGAGTCTCCGTGCCGACCGTCTACTCCACGTACGGCAACAAGACCGGCCTGGCTCGCGCCCTCGCCGACGCCGCCGACCTGAGCGGGGACGTGCCGCACCTGCTGGCCGAACTCGAAGACCCCGCCGCGGACCCGGCGCGGCAACTCGCCGCGATGGCCGGCTTCGACCGCCGGCTCTACGAGCGCTCGGGCGACATCATCATGCTCGTACGGGAAGCGGCCCGCACGGAGCCGGACCTGGCCACCCTCTACAGCGACGGCCGCCGCCGCGCCGACGAGACCCGCGTCCAGGTGTTCTCCTCCTGGCCGGACGGCGTCCTGCGGTCCGGCCTGGACGTGGCGACCGCCGTCGACGTCTACGCCGCCATCTGCAACATCGACGTCTACGCCGTGCTCACCGGCGAACGCGGCTGGTCACCCGACCGCGTCGAAAACTGGTGGGGCGACGTCCTGGCCCGCGAACTGCTGGTGAAGAGCGGGCCGTGAGTCACCCCATGTCGCGGTAACGGAGGGCGGCGGCCAGCGCGGTGCGCAGCTCGTCGGCCCCGGCGGGGGAGCCCGGGTCATCCGCGGAGATCCCGGCGCCCTGCGGCGCGTGCGCGTACGGCACCACGTACGCGGCGGTGTCCCGCTGGAACCGCCACCCCTCCGCCAGCGGCCCGACGTCGACCACGTCGAACCCGAGCGTGTCCAGCAGCTCGGTCGCGGCGGCCTTGGCGCCGGCGTCGTCCCCCGCGATCGGCAGCGCCGTCCGGTCGGCGGCGCCCGCCGGGCGGGGGAGCGAGGCCAGGTGCTTGAAGTAGATGTTGTTGAAGGCCTTGACCACCTTGGCCCCGGGCAACCGCCGCTGGAGCAGCTCGCTGGTCGTGGTCTCCTCCGCGTCGAGCTCCGGGATCTGCCCGTCGCGCTGCGGATAGTAGTTGCCGGTGTCCAGCACGACCTTCCCTGCCAGTGGCTCCGCCGGCACCTGGCCGATGCTGCGCAGCGGGATCGTCACCACCACCCAGTCGCCGGCGGCCGCGGCCTCGGCCGGCGTGGCGGCGCGGGCGCGCGGGCCGAGCTCCTCGACGAGCGAGGCCAGGGTCTCCGGGCCGCGGGAGTTGCTCAGGACGACGTCGAGCCCGGCGTCCACGGCCAGGCGGGCGAGTGTGCCGCCGATGTTGCCACTGCCGATCAATCCAAGAGTTGCCATGCCCGCGACAACCCCGCCCGCGCGAGGCCTGTTCCCTACCATGCAGGAGGGTTACTGCTCGTTTACCTATCGCGTAAGGAAGCCGGCCAGCGTGCTCCGGTTGCGCTGGAGGTCGTCGATGCGCTCGTCCATGGACGCCAGCTCCCCGTTGAGGATGTCCCACAGCTCCGCGCACCAGTCGAACTCCGGCCGCTCGCCCCGCGCGCACGGCAGCACCGTACGGATCACCTCGGTGGACAGACCCGCCTTCAACAGCGCGCGCACCTGCCGCACGGTGACGACGGCATCCTCGCCGTAACGGCGGTAGCCGTTGGCGGCGCGGCTGACGTCGAGCAGCCCCTGCTCCTCGTAGTAGCGCAGCATCCTCGGGCGCACCCCTGTCAGCCGGGACAGCTCCCCGATCAGCATGAGTTGACCTTTCCATCGGTGTGAAGCCATAACGTCGCCTCGTCGAACGGGCATTCCGGCCCGCGTCATCACCGCTGGAGCAAGCCATGTCCTCTTTCGTCGCCCACCGTGACGGCCGCCCGGCGACCGCCGCAGAACTCGCGCCGCTCGCCTTCGCGGGCTACGCCCACTTCACCGCCATGCAGGTCAGGGGAGGTCGCGTACGAGGTCTCGACCTTCACCTGGAGAGGCTGCGATCCGCCTCCATAGAGCTGTTCGGCCGGGCGCTTCCCGATGATCAGGTTCGGGCCCGGCTGCGGTCGGCCCTCCTGGCAGGCCCGGCCGACGTCTCGCTGACGGCCACCGTGTACTCCCCGGCGGGCGAGTTCACCGCGACCGACCTGGAGCCTTCGCTATTGGTACGCACCGGCCCGCCCGCGTCCGGCCCCCCGGGACCGCTTTCGCTGGCGGCGGTCGAGCACGAACGGGTCCTGCCCGCCGTGAAACACGTCGGCGAGGTGGCCAAGACGTACTTCCTGCGCCAGGCCGTCGCCCGCGGCTTCGACGACGCCGCCTTCGTCGACCGCCGGGGCCGCCTCAGCGAAGGGTCCATCTGGAACCTGGCCTTCTGGGACGGGGCGGCGGTGGTGTGGCCCGAGGCCGAGATGCTGGGCGGCACCACGATGGCCATCGTCCGCCGCCAACTGGACCGCCTCGACGTCCCCCAGCGGGTCCAGGAGATCAGGCTCACCGATCTGCCGGAGCTGGCAGGGGCCGTGGTCATGAACTCGTGGACGCCGGGGGTGCCTGTGCAGCAGATCGCCTCGACCACTCTGCCTGAAGCGCCGTTTTTCGTACGAATGCTGCACGAGGCGTACGAAGGTGAGCCGCTCAGTGCTCCTTAGGCCGTCCGCGCGTCCTTACGTTGGTCTTCCGCTTCGTCGAACAAGTCGTCGAGGGTCTGGGCAGTGACCGCGCGGATGATCCAGGTTTCGAGTCGGTCCAGGTCGGTGCAGGCGGTGATGCGGGCCCGAGTGTCGTCGGGAAGCGTGAAGCCACGGGTTTCGAGCACGAGCATCACCAACCGAGCGGCTTCTTCCACCCTGCCCTCTGCTTCGACCAGGGCTAGGCCGTCTTTGAAGCCGCGGCCGTAATGTTCGCGTGCGAAGGGACTGTAGACGGGCCAGGCGGTGGACTTCATGCCGTGGGCCTTGACCGACAGGGCCGAGAGGGCGGGCTGAGCCGACGCTTCACGCGGATCCGTGATGACCGGGATGTCGTCCAGCACCAGCACGTGGGGGTGCAGGCGGTAGCCGGGCAACCCGGAATCGACCGGCGTGGCGTAGTGGGCGGCGACCCCTCGGTCGGGGCAGATGACCAGGACGGTGACGTCGCAGCGCAGCAGCAGCCACAGGGCGACGGCATAGCGGGCGAGCTGTCTCGGGTCCTTGGACTCGTCGTGCTGGATCTCCACGACGATGGCGTGCGCGGGCTCGTCGGGTGGTCCTAGGACGACGACCACATCAGCTTCGAGATCACCTGAGGGGAGGTTGTTGAACGCGCTGTCCGCGACGCGGATCAGCGGAGTGGTGGGCATCTCCACTCCCTTGAGGTCGCGCAAGATCTCCACCGCCAGCTCGGGCCGGTCTTTGACCAGCTGGATGAGGGCGTCATGTCGGGGGGACGGCATGACACTCATTGTGACACTTCAATTACTTTAAGTGTTCATCGGGTCGCGTCCTTGACCGCCGGAGCGGGCTCCGACGCCCGCCCGTGGCTGATCGACCCGAACGAACCTCCGGCCCAACCCGTCATATCCGGATATGAAGCGATTCGCTATGGCGAGTGCGTGGCTGGCAGGGTTCCTCCTGGTCATGCCGACGGCGGGTCTGGCCGTGGCGGCCTCGTCGCTTGCACGAGCCCGCGGCTTTCCTGGGCTGGTACCTGGCGCTGCTGGCCCTGGCCTACATCCTGGGCCTGATCCTCCTCGCGCTGATCGGCCTCTCGCCCGCCTGGCTGCGGGCGCTCGTCACAGCGGTGCTGATGTACGTGATCGCGCTCGCAACGCCGCTCACCAGCGCCATGGCGAGCTTCCCGATCCACGTGATCAGGTGCGGAGGGCTGCCGCTCGTCGCCACGAACTTCGCCGCCGGCTATACCTACCGGATGCCCGGCAGCGACTTCTACGTAGTGACCCCGCTGGACAGCCGCTTCTTCTGCACCGAGGACGAGGCCCACGCCGCCAGATACCACCTATGGCCAGAGCCTTGACCGCATCCGTTGGAAAGCGGCTGTGGTCGACGCATCAGACGGGCGAGAAGTGAGCGGAACTGCCGCTTCAGGGCCAGCCAGCTACACGCAGCGTTACGATGAGCGTCGTTCAACCAGGACGGACGCGCGCTCGGCGATGCAGCCCTGGCCGCCCTCTGATCGCAGTCGGGAGTGCGAAGATGGTCGTCATGAGCATGAAACGGCAGGGCGAAGTCTTGAACGAACTGGCCGAGGCCATCAGGCGCATGCGCATTCCAGACTCTCCCCGCATCCAGCAGGCTTCGGTCGAGCCGTATCTTGACGCCGATGGCGAGGCGGCACTCAAAGCCCTCATCATTGTCGACGACTCGGGCGACGAGCAAGGATGGTCGGCCGAATTCACTCATGCGCTGCGAAGGCAAGTGAACAGACTTGCCGCCGAGCGGCACATCGATGAGCACGTGTACGTCACACTGTTCACTCGAGAAGAGTTCGAAGCCCGGGAAGACGTGGACGAGTCGGTGGAAGGCAACAGCACGAGCACCATTGACCAGACCCTGATCCGGGACCAACAGGACAGGCCGTGAGGTGAGATTTCAAGGCAGACGACTATCTCCATCTAGCCGATACCCTCGCGGGTCGTACCGCAGGGCGCGGCCGTCCTCGGACCGCCTACCTGAGGCGTGCCACCTCAACTGCCTACTACGCGCTCTTCCATGAGCTTGTCCAGCATGGCGCACGACGCGCGGCGAGGAACGGGCCGATCGAGCATCAGCAGGCCATCGGCCGCTGGTACGCCCACGGCAACTTCAAGAAAGCCGCCCGATGGGTGGAGGACATTGCGGCAGGCCGCACGCCACCCAACCCTGTCCGGCTCCTTCTGATCGATCCGCTCACCGGGAGCGTGCCAGCGGATTTGGAAGTGCTGGCCAGCGCGTTCAACGAGCTTCTGGAAGCTCGACACGGTGCGGATTACGACCCTGCCTTCGACGCAACCCGTCTGGGTACTCTCGGTCACATCAACACGGCTCGTTCCGGCATCGAGGCCATTAGGCGAATGGACAAGGCCGACCTTCATCAGTTCGACATGTTCCTCCTGCTCGCTCTCGGTGGCGACCGCATGATCAAGAACAGTTAGGCAAGCAAGATCCGGAGCCTTCGGTGTCATAAGGCGCGAAACTCCAGGGCCATAAAGATGTCAGGCTGCGACCCGGGTGAGAAAGTCTCGCAGCTCAGGGTCCACCGCGTGGATCACCGTGCCGCGACGTCGTCATCGGCGACTGGGCGCGACCGTGGAACGTCAAGAACGACCGCGCCGTGGGTGACTGCCCGCCCCGGATGTACTGGGCCAGCGACCCGAACGGGTTCGGGCAGGTGGGCTGCGTCTACACCGCCCAGGGCTTCGAGTACGACTGGAACGGCGTCATCCTGGGCCCGGACCTCACGGTCAGGGACGGGCGGCTGGTCACGGTGCGGGAAGCGAACAAGGACCCGGCGTTCAAGAGCCGCAAGCGCGAACCTCCACCAACCGCTTCACCCCCGCGGCCAAGCGCACCGGCCGCAGTCAGCTCGACGAGCTGATGTCCGCGGCGCGGGTGCCGGTCTTCCTCCTCGACGACCACCAGGTGGCCCGATGGCGTGGGACGACGAGGACTTCGAGCTGCGGCTCGCCGGCTCTCCGCACGAGCTCGAAGGGTTCCTCGGCGCGCAGCCGGGCACCGCCCGCATGACCGCCGGCTTCTGCTGGGTTGCGTGGCGGCAGCGCCGGTTCGGCCCGTGGCGCGGCCTCGTTCGTGCGCGAGCAGATCGGCGCCGCTGGCTCCGACGCCCGCCCGTGGCTGATCGACCCGAACGAACCGTCGGCCTGACCCGTCATATCCAGATATGAAGCGATTCGCTGTGGCGAGTGCGTGGCTGGCAGCGTTCCTCTTGGTCATCCCGACGGCGGGTCTGGCCGTGGCGGCCTCGTCGCTGCACGAGCCCGCGGCTTTCCTGGGCTGGTACCTGGCACTGCTGGCACTGGCCTACGTCCTGGGCCTGATCCCCCTCGCACTGATCGGGCTCTCGCCCGACTGGCTGCGGGCGCTCGTCACAGCGATGGTGATGTACGTGATCGCGCTCGTCACACCGCTCACCAGCGCCATGGCGAGCTTCCCGATCCACGTGATCAGGTGCGGCGGGCTGCCGCTCGTCGCCACGGACTTCGCCGCAGCCAAGAGCTACACCGTGCCCAGCAGCGAGTACTACCTGGTGACCCCCCTGGACAGCCGCTTCTTCTGCACCGAGGACGAGGCCCGCGCCGCCCGCTACCACCGATGGCCGGTGCCTTAGCTGCCCTGGGTGAAGATGATCTTCGACTTCGAGCACGACCCGGTGGGCTGCTTGGCGGTGCCCCGGCAGACCTGGACCTTGATCTGCAGCACGTACCCGTAGGTCCTGCGGAAAGTGCCGACGCCGGGCTTGCAGTAGTAGAAGCCGTGAGTCTTCCAGCGGCCGTTCTTCGCGCTCTGGGCGCGGAGGATCACCCAGGAACAGGCCTTGCCGGGGACGTCCCGCACGTTGCCGGAGACGACGAAACCGGACTGGCCCACCGTCACCCTGCCCCAGGCGCCGGCCTTGGCGTCAGCGGAGTACACGGTCCCCCACTTCCAGGACGTGGGGTCGGCCGCGGCCGGGGAGGCCAGAGTGAGGGGGAGGGCCAGGGCGGCGAGGAAGGCGAGCAGGCGCATGAGAGAACTCCGGGACGATACGTAACGTGATCACCTCTAGAGATAGGCTGCGCGCCTTGCGATCCGCTTGAAGCCGGCTGTGATCAGCGAACCGGACCGACGAGCAAGCCCTCTGAGGACCGGAAGATCGCCCTACACTGACGATCGTGGACTGGATCGAGCGGGTCGCCGAGATCCGGCGCTGGACCAGAGGCGGCGAGCGCGCGCCGCACAAGCCGCTCCTCCTCCTGTACGCCCTGGGCCGGTTCCAGCGTCACGGCAACCGGCCGATCCCGTTCAGCGCCGCCGAGGCCGAGCTCAAGACCCTGCTCAAGGAGTACGGCCCGCCCCGCGACACCAGCCCCGGCTACCCGTTCCACCACCTGACCAGCGACGGTCTCTGGCTGGTCGAGACCCTGCACGGCCCGGGCAGCCCCGGCCCCGAGCTGGGCCGGTTGCGCGACAGCCAGGCCACCGGCCGCCTCCACCCCGACCTGGCCCGCGCCCTGTCGGAGGAACCCGGACTGCTGGGACGGATCGCCCGCTACCTCCTCGACGCCAACTTCGCCCCGTCCCTGCACACCGACCTCTGCATGCTGGCCGGCCTGGACCTGGAGACGGCGGAGACCAGCGGCGAGGTCAGGAAGCCGCCGCCCGTCCGCCGCGGCCCGGCGTTCCGCGACCAGGTTCTGATGGCGTACGAGTACTGCTGCGCGTTCTGCTCGTACGACGGCTGGCTGGACGGCGCGGCGGTGGGCCTCGACGCGGCGCACGTCCGCTGGTGGGCCTTCGACGGCCCGGACGACCTGGCCAACGGGCTGTGCCTGTGCGCGATCCACCACAAGCTGTTCGACAAGGGCGTCCTCGGGCTGACCCAGGAACGGACCATCACCGTCTCGGCCAGGTTCGTGGGCCGGTCCCCGGCATCCCGCGACCTGGTCCTCTCCCTGGCCGGACGCCCGGCACGGGAGCCGCAACGAGGCATGGACGCGGTCGAGCCGGACCACATCGGCTGGCACGTCCGCCAGGTCTTCCGCACACCCGCCCGCAGTTGATCGTCCGAACGAACGGTCGGCTCGACCCGTCAAATCCGGAGATGAAGCGATTCGCTGTGGCAGGTGTGTGGCTGGATCGGAAACGATCACCATGTTGCCGTATTGGCGTGTCTGCAGGCTGATTGGACGACCTGGCCATGTTCGACGTGGGGTCCGTTGATCGTCAGATGTGGCCGAGTTACCGCTTTGGATGAATGAATCGTGGCTCTACTGAGAGCCCGGGTCCTCCGGATTACGAAGCGCGTAGTTTGATACTACATCTATGAAATAGGTTCAGAATGTCTGATTTCTAGTACGTATCATATAATTGAGACAGATCCGATATCTGGTCATGCGGCTGACCGGATTCCTGCTTCGCCTTCGGGCCCCCTCGCGGCTGCCTTCGTTTCTAATGCCGGATGAGATGTAGCGGCTTCCAGTGTGTCGTTTCGTCAGCCTAGGGCTGGCATGCTATGGGTGCACCCTGGTCGGCGCGTGTGTATACGCGCGAGGTTCTGGATCTGCGGAACGGGTGCGCTGCTCTGATTTTCCTTGAGGTCGAGACGTGGCAGTACTTGGAGCATGAGCGCCTTCCTCGATGATGAGTGTTGAGTGGTTCGCACCCGCTGTCGGGCCCCAGGTATCCGCTGGCACTTGAACCCCCTCGCGGCGCCAGGGGATCGATGTGCCGGTCTGCAGTTGAGGCACTGATGCCACCACTCGCCGTGCGGGGCGGACGCTGTGATCTAGGCAGGTCACGCTGTCCATAGGGAGTCGACTGGACGATGTCCGAGGACCTGCGTGTTGGTGTGCGGCTGTACGTTGGTGGACCGATATTCATCCAAAGGCTGGCGCCAAAAGGAGTGAAGGTAATGTTTTGAACCTTACGTGACAGGCTGCGGCCAGTTATATAGGCTCAAAGCCATGCCGGAATCCGATTCGTCCTACGTGCGAAGCCGTGTTTGCCGTGAGGCTGAGAAGCCCTGGCTCTGCATAGCGGACGAAAAGGTGCTCACTCAGTTCTCCCGGAATGAGAACAAGTATCTGGATGAGCCGCGATATGATCGGGAGCGCGAATTGTCCCTTTTGACTGGGAAGCTCATGGTCGAGCAAGCGGCTCGCTACGTACTTCGTTCCGTAATTGCTAGAGATATCGAGCGTGCCAGCGTAAGGTACACGACGGCGGGGGAGCTACGGAAGGTGGGGTTTGCCGTCCTGCATACCCCAGGTCGCATTTCCGCAGGTTGCGACGGCGATCTGAGCCACGTCTCAGTGATCTGGCCGGCTGATGATCCCATCCAAAGACAGGACATCCCTTGGGATCCCGACGTGACGGAAAGCTTCATCCGATGCTTCAATGGGTATGGAGACGAGCGGAGGTAGGGGCGGTGAACCTAGACTATCTGATCAAGAGGGGTCTTCCTCCTTGGCGCCCGCGACCCGAAGCATCCGATCTAGACGTGTGGCATGAGTACGAGATCCCGCTAACGGGCACGTTTCATCTCAACGGAGATCTCATCCTCTTTACGCAAGTAGCTGCTGCGACCGAAGAGCGAAGCGCGTGGGCGTACGTGTGCATCGACCCAGTTGATGCTGACTCCGTAGAGAACGCCGTTTTCGCCTCGCTGGATGAGATGGACGCGTTTGTTGAAGACAGGTTCGCCGGCCGAGAGGTAGTGATCGCCCTTGCGGACAGCGACGAGCTCATCGGCCTCTGGACGAGAGAGATCATCAACTCCGGTGGCCTGCCGCAGGCGCTTGAGAGTGCGCTGAATACGGTGATCAAGAGCGTAAACAGTGTGGATGGGCAAGAGCGTCGCATCCGGGTGAAGCTGGCAGGGGTTGAGGCGGCGAAAGCAGAACTCGACGTGCTGTCGGCTTGAAAGAAGAGGACATAGGCGCCGCTCTCTCCCTGGAGAGGGCGGCGATTTCGTGTGAGGCACAGCGTCAGACGGCGTCCACCTCCGGGGCGCCGACCTCGACCAGGGCTTGTGGCAGACGGTGAGCGCGGAGGACGCGTACGCCTTCGTGTCGCTGCTCCAGGAACAGAACCACCTGGCGGTGATGCCGTGAGCCGTCCGCCCCTGGACCCTGAGTGCCTCGGCCTCCACGTGCCCACACATATCTCGCGTTCGAGCTCTGCACAGCCTTCGGCCTGTGGTTCGTCCGACGCCTCCCCGTCAAGGACCTCGGGGACATCGTGGACAGCACCTGGACGTCCCGCGCGGCCGAGAAACTGTGGCTGCAGATCGTGACCGGCCGCGCTCGGTGACGCAAACAGGCCGACGAACCCCCACAACCAGAAACCCCGGCGGTGGTTGCTGAAAGTTTGCCGCCCTGTACGTGGCAGCAGAGACAGCACGAGGGACGCTCAAGGACGAGGTCAAAAAGCAACTCAGCCCAGGAAGCCGTCCTGTCTTAACCGGCAGCCGCGAGGCCAAGGGCACAGGGGAAAGGTCGGGCATGAAGATCGTCGTAGTAGGCGGGACCGGTCTGATCGGGTCGAAGCTCGTGGCCAATCTCCGCGACCAGGGCCACGAGACGGTGGCCGCGTCCCCGCGCACCGGCATCAACACCCTCACTGGCGAAGGCCTGAGCGAAGCACTGGACGGCGCGTCCGTGGTGGTCGACGTGTCGAACTCGCCCTCCTTCGAGGAGTCCGCCGTACGGGAGTTCTTCGAGACCTCCACCCGCAACCTGCTCGCCGCCGAGGCGAAGGCCGGCGTCGGCCATCATGTCGCGCTGTCGATCGTGGGCACGGAGCGTCCGCCAGGCAACCCGTACTTCCGGGCAAAAGCCGCCCAGGAGAAGCTGATCGAGGAGTCGTCGATTCCGTTCTCGCTCGTCCACGCCACCCAGTTCTTCGAGTTCGTCCCGAGCATCGCCGACGAGGCCACCGACGGCGGCAAAGTGCGGATGGCGCCTGTGCTCTTCCAGCCCATCGCGGGTGACGACGTCGCGCGGGCGGTCGGCCGGGTCTCGGTGGGGGAGCCGTTGAACGGCAGGGTCGAAACAGCCGGGCCCGAGCAGTTCCGGATGGACGAGTTCTTCCGGGAGGCGCTCGCCTCCTGGGATGACCCGCGCGACGTGGTCACTGACCCACACGCGCGCTACTTCGGCTCCGAGCTGCGCGAGCGGTCGCTGGTGCCGGATGACGGCGCCGCCCTCGGCGAGATCCGTTACCGGGACTGGAGGTAGGTCCTATGTCAGAGGCCGCCTGGCAGACGGCGCTCACCACATTGCAGGAGGTCGAGCCGCCCTTCATCCCGGAGGGGGCGCACGTGATGACCGTGCTCATCGAGTTCCCGCCCGGTGACCCCGGCACGCCGCCGCACCGGCACACCGGTCCGGCGTTCGGGTACGTCCTGGAAGGCGAGATGCTGTTCGAGCTGGAAGGCGAGCCGGAGCGGGTGGTACGGGCCGGTGAGGTGTTCTGGGAGCCGGGCGGCGATGTCATCCACTACCAGGACGGCAACCACCGCGACGACATCCGGCTCCGCTTCACCGTCACCATGCTGTGTGAACCCGGCAAGCCGATGCTCACGCTGGTGGACGACGAAGAGCTCGCCCAGCGCCAGGACCGCCGCGCCCCACGCCCGTCCTGAGTTCAGCGGGCCGGAGGCACGAATTCGGGCTGGTCGAGCACCCGCAGCCAGCTCCCGTCAGCCTGACGCCGGACCACCTGCGCGCGAGCACCGGAGCCGTCCTTCGGTGGCGTCGAGGTCAGGGCGAGGTCGCCGCTGATCAACGTGGGCAACGGCTCCTCCGGCTTGAAGCGGGGACGTCCGGCCAGCACCTTCGACCACAGTTCGCGGATCGCCTCCCGTCCCACCGTCTGGCTTCCCGGCGGGTATGCCAGCACCGCGTCCTCCTCGTACAGCTCGGCGACCCCGGCCGCGTCGCCGGCGTTGGACCGCTCGACGAACAGGCGGGTGATGTCCTCAGGTCGCATGGCCTTCTCATATTCGCTCATGCCTTCAGCATCCCCACCTCTCTTGCCAGAAGTCCAACAGCTGGTTCTCATCGAAACTAAAATCAGCAGTTATGGAACTGCGGCAGCTGGAGTACTTCGTCGCCGTCGCCGAGGAGCGGAACTTCACCCGCGCCGCCGAGCGGGTCCACATCAGCCAGTCCGGCGTCAGCGCCCAGATCCGCCAGCTCGAACGCGAGCTCGGAGCCGACCTGTTCGACCGCCAGACCCGGACGGTCACCCTCACCGTCGCCGGCAAGGCCGCGCTCGAACACGCCCGCGCCGCGCTCGCCGCCGCCTCCGCCGTGAAGCAGGCGGTGGGCGAGGTGACCGGCCTGATCCGGGGGAGGCTCACGGTCGGCATGGTGATCGGCTGCACCGTCACGCCGCTGTTCGACGCCCTCGCCGCCTTCCACCGGGCGCATCCGGGAGTGGAGATCTCGCTGCTGGAGGGCAACTCCGACCGGCTCGCCGAGAACGTACGAACCGGGACGATCGACCTGGCCCTCATCGGGACGGGGACAGGCGAGCATGACGGGCTCCACACGATGACGATCATCAGTGAACGCCTCGTCGCGGCGGTGCCGCCCGGCCATCCCCTCGCGGACCGGGAACGGGTCACCCTGGACGAGCTGACCGCGTACCCGACCGTCTGCATGCCGGAGGGCACCGGCCTGCGCGCCGTGTTCGACCGGGCCTGCGCCGCGAGAGACCGTCGGCCGGTGATCGCGTTCCAGGCCAGTGCCGGGGACGCCGTCGCCGACCTGGCCGCGCGGGGGCTCGGCGTCGGCATCCTCAGCGAGTCGATGGCCGCGCACCACCGCGACCGGCTCGCCGCCCGCGTCATCGACGACGTCGAGGCTCCCGCCCGGCTCGCCCTCGTCTGGAAGAACACCCACAGCCCGGCCGTACGGGAGGCGCTGGCGCACAGCCGGAAGGCCTTCACGCCGGCATGACGCCGGGCCGGTCCAGGCCGGCGGCGAGTTCGGCGATCACCGCGTCGACCTGCCGGCCCAGCACCGCCGCGTCCGGCTCCCGTCCCGGCTCCATCCACTGGTTCACCACGATGCGCAGCGCCGCCAGCACGGCGGACGCGCAGACCGCCGGATACACCGAGTCCCCGGGCGGGCCGACCCGTTCGGCGATCGCTGAAGCCAGCGCCTTCTCCTGGGCGGCGAGCACGGCCAGCTGGTGCGGCACCAGCGACGGTGTCCGCTGGATCAGCCGCACCACGGCGAGGTAGTCGCGGTTCGCGGCGTCGCTCTCGTTCAGGATCACCAGCACCGCCTCACGGAAGGCCCGCAGCACGGACTCCGTACGGGGCCGCGCCCGGAACTCGGCGATGAGCGCCTCGGCGGCCGAGGACACGGTGGCCACCACCGCTTCTTCCTTGCTGGAGAAGTAGTTGAAGAAGGTGCGCAGCGCGATGTCGGCCTCGCCGGCGATCCGCTCGACGGTGATGTTCTCGACGCCGTCCCGGATGGACAGGCGTAGCGCGGCCTCCCGCAGGGCGGCGAGGGTGGCCTGCTTCTTCCGCTCGCGCCGTCCCAGAAGCGCCGTCATGACCAGGTCACCGGCAGCGAGTGGACCCCGAAGATCAGCATCTCGTTCCGTACCGGGATCTTCTCGGCCGGGACGGCCAGGCGCAGGCCCGGCAGGCGGGTGATCAGCTCGCGCAGGCCGATCTGCATCTCCACGCGGGCGAGCTGCTGGCCCAGGCACTGGTGGACGCCGTGGCCGAAGGCGAGGTGGGAGGTGCGGGGGCGGCGCACGTCGAGCTGGTCGGGCTCGGGCCAGTGCTGGGCGTCGCGGTTGACCTCCGGGGTGGCGACGACGACTGTGGCGCCGGGCGGGAGGTCGACGCCGCCCAGCGTGACGGCCTCGGTCGTGACGCGGCTGACGCCGAGCTGGATGATGCTCAGGTAGCGGAGCAGCTCCTCGACCGCGTTGTCGATCAGCGCGGGGTCCTCGCGCAGCGCGGCGAGCTGGGTGGGGTTCTCCAGCAGCGCGAACATGCTCAGGCTCAGCTGGTTGGCGGTCGTCTCATGGCCCGCGCCGAGCAGGACGAGCGCGACGGAGGTGTGCTCCTGGAACTCGGCCCGGTCGGCGTAGTCGACGCCGAGCAGCTCGCAGATGACCAGCGACGGCAGCGGCAGCGCGAACGCCGGCACCAGGTCGGCCTCGTCGCCGGCCGCCTTCATCGCCTCGATGTGCTCGACGGCGATCTCGGTGACCCGCGACTCCAGCGCCTTCATCCGCCGCACGGTGAACTGACTCGTCAGCAGCCGTCGCAGGCGGGTGTGCTCGGGCGGGTCCATCAGATCTAGCGAGGGGACTGCCGGGTTCACCCGGCAGGGGAATCGCTTCCCTGTTATAGTTTCTTTGTTCGAAACGGGCAGGGCTTGTCCGTCGCCTACCCTCAGCAGGGGAAAGCGAGAAGCCGCTTCCTTGAGGAAGCGGAGGAGTCACGAAGACGAAGAACCCGTCCTCGCGGGTCGCCGTCGGCTCGGGGGTGGTGGACGCGTCCACCTCGTGCGGCTGCATCGAGGTGGCGTCGCGGTGGCGCATCTTGTCGGCGCTGAACCGCGGTCGGACAGTACGGTGCGCGCCTCCTCGAAGCCGGTCACCAGCCACGCCTGCGCGCCGTTGCGCAGCGGCAGCGGCTGCACGGCTCCCTGGCCGCGCCGCCCCCGCAGGCCCGGCGGCGGGTCGAACGGGCACTGCCCACGCTCCAGCAGGTCCGCGGGGATGATCTGGCGCATCGCCGTGGGGTTGGAACGAGGTGAGTCCGTCGTGGCCTGCGGGGTGTCGTCGCTCATCGGCACATCCTGTTCACGGGCGAGCCGGGGCCGCTCGTCGTGGAGGGGACCTTACGCCGACAAACATACACAACGCGCATCAATGCGCGACATGCATGATCACTGTTCGTTGACCAGGACCCGCACCTCTGCCAGCAGCTCCACCTGCGCCCGCCAGTCGCCTCCCGCGATCCCGACGATCGCGTGCCGCGCCCCGGCCTCGCGGTAGGCGGCCAGCTTCTCGGCGGCCTCCTTCGGCTGCCCGGTCAGCGGGATGTCGGCGACCTCTTCGACCGGACGCCCGTAGGCGCTGCCGACGCCTCGGGCGAGCTCCTCGCGGGAGGGGACTCCCGTGCCCAGGGCGCCGGTGGCCCCGATGGCGATGACCGGGGCAGGCCTGTCGTGCTCCGCGGCCAGTTCGGCGAGCCGCGCGCCGCCTTCGGCCACCTCGCGCGGGGAGATCAGGGACGGGAACCAGCCGTCCCCCAGCCGGGCGGCCCGCCGGATCGCCGCCATGGACGCGTTCCCCACCCAGACCGGAGGCATCGGCACCGGCGGCGCGTCCATCAGCTCGGTCCGCTCGCCCGCCAGCAGGCGGGGGAGGAGCTCCAGCGCCGTGTCGGTACGGGGCCCGCGCTCGGCATAAGGCACCCCGGCGGCGGCCCACTGCCCGGCACCGCCTCCAGACCCGACCCCGAGCACCAGCCTCCCACCGGACACGTACTGGAGGGTCGCGACCTGCTTGGCGGCCCAGACGACCGGGCGGATCGCCGGGACGAGCACGCTCGCGCCGATCCTGACCCGGGTCGTGGCCGCGGCGGCGGTGGCCAGGGCGATCGGGGCGTCCAGAGTGGGGGCGCCGACGGCGAGGTGGTCACCGTGCCACACGCCGTCCAGCCCCGCGTCCTCCGCGTGCCGCGCCGCCTCCCGCAGGTCGATGCCCTGGTCGTGTTGCACGCCGACCCCGGGCAGAATGACGCCGATCTCGAAGCTGTTCATGCTCGTACGGTGCAACCTGAAGTCCGGTTGACGTCAAGTATCGCCCGACGCTTCCTCGATGGTCTCCGGCACCCCTCATAAGCGTACTTATGATAAGTGCACTTATGAAAAATTCCTTCGCATGGATAGGAGGAGCTGGCCATAGATTTCAGGGCGGCAAGTGGGGATCATGTGAGGTGCCACCCGACCGCCTGGAGCCCGCCGTGCCGCACCTGTCCCGTCGCCAGGTTCTCTCCCTGATTCCCGCCGCCGGCCTGCTCGCCGCGGCGCCGCCCGCGCGCGCCGCCGCCTCGGGGGCCGACCACGCCCGGCTGATCGCCAACACCGTGGCCATGCTCGCCGGCACTCCCGACAGCAACACGCGGCCCGAGGTCGCCGCCAAGCTCGCCGCCATCCTCAGGACCGCCAGGCAGCGTCTCACCGCCATGGACCGGGCAGGTGACGGCGAGCTGTTCGCCGGCCTCACCCTCGGCGCCGACGACGCCGCACTCCGCCAGGCTTTCCAGTACCTGTACGAGATCGCGCTCGCCACCCGCACCCCCGGCGGCGAACTCGACGGCGACGCCACCGTCCAGCGGCGCGTTGTCGAGGGACTCCAATGGCTGCACGAACGTCACTTCGGCGACCAGACGACGGGCTACTACGGCAACTGGCACACCTGGGAGATCGGCATCCCCACCCACGCCGGCCGCACCCTCGTGCTGCTCGCCGACCGCTTACGCGAGGAACACCCGGACCTGATCCCGACGTACGTCACCACCATGGACGGCTACCTGCGCAACGGCGAGAACGGCGACGTCGACCTCGACTCCCGCTTCCACACCGGCGCCAACCTCGCCGACATCACCGCCAACCGCATCCTCCAGGGCGCCCTCACCGCCGACGACGCCCGCGTCGCCAAGGCCATCGCCGACCAGGCCACCGTCTTCGCCACCATCGACCCGTACCGGCTCAGGCACGGCGTCACCGACGGCTACTACGAGGACGGCTCGTTCATCCAGCACCACTCCGTCGCCTACACCGGCTCCTACGGGCGCATCCTGCTCACCCGCGTCGTCCAGACCCTCAAGACGCTCGACGGCGTGACCACCGGGTCGGGGCTGGGCGAGGTGGTCTACCGGTGGATCACCGACGGCTTCGCCCCGCTCATCTTCGAGGGCTGGATGATGGAGATCGTCAAGGGCCGCGCGGTCTCCCGCACCACCACCGGGTACGCCGACGTGGGGGTGATCGTGGAGGCCATCGCGGACCTGGCCGACCACGTCGGCGACGACAGGGCCCTCGCGCTGCGCAAGTACGTCAAGCACCTGCCCGCCGCCGACACCGGCGCGTTCGTCTCCCCGGTCAGCGTCGCCCGCTACGAGGAGATCCGCGCCGATCCCGCCATCCCCGCCGAAGACCTGAACCCGCCCGCGCGGTCCGTGGCCTTCAACGCCATGGACCGGGCTGTGCACCGGCGGCCCGGGTACGCGTTCGCGCTGGCCCGCAGCTCGGAGCGGATCAGCAAGTACGAGTACATGAACGGGGAGAACCTCATGCCCTGGTTCCAGGGTGACGGGGCCTCCTACCTCTACCTGGCGGGTGAGGACCAGCGGGAGGCGTTCGGGGTCGACTACGTCACCGTCGTGTCGCCGTACCGGCTGGCGGGGGTCACCGCGCCGGTGGAGGAGCGGCGGACGGTGCCCGAGCTGTACGGGCGGTTCTGGTACGAGAACCCGGGGCATCCGCTGGCCTTCACCTCGTCGTCGGAGTCGCAGAACACGTACGTGTACTTCCCGCGCGGGCGCAACGCGTTCTCCGGCGGGGCGACGCTAGGGGCGTACGGGGTGGCGGGGTTCGTCCAGTCCGATGACGTGGCCTTCGCCGCCAAGCGGGAAGGGCTGCTGCCGGACGACTTCGTGACGTACCGCAACGCCCTGGCCACCAAGTCGTGGTTCATGCTGGACGACGAGATCGTGGTGCTCGTGGCGGGGGTCTCGGGGCAGGACGGGCGGGCGGCGGTGACCACGGTCGACAGCCGCATCGCCGCTCCCGGGGAGGCGGTCGCCGTGACCGGGGAGCGCTGGGACGGGCGTGCCTGGGAGCCGGGCGACACGGGCGCGCCCCGCTGGCTGCGTTACGCCAACGACACCCGCGGCACCGCCGTCGGGTACGCCTTCCTCACCCGGCAGCCGGTCACCGCGGGGGTGGAGACGGTGACCCGCAGCCGCAGAGTCGTGCGTACCGGCAATCCCGACACTCCGGTAACCAAGCACGTCTTCACCGCGTCGGTCACCCATCCCGCGGGCGGTCACGTTGCCGACCTCGCCTACGCTCTGGTGCCCGGCGCGACCGAGGCCGGGCTGCGCGGGTACACGCGCGGGACGTTGCGGGTGCTGGCCAACGACCGGCACGTCCAGGCGATCCAGCACCAAGGGCTCGGGATCGTGGCGGCCAACGTCTTCTCGGACGGGCCGCGTCTCGCCGGTCGGATGCTGGTCGACGGGCCCGCTTCGGTCATCGTGCGGTCGGGTGAGCGTACGGTGGTCGCGCTGTCGGACCCGACGATGAAGCGGGACCGGGTCAGCGTCGTGCTGCACGGGCCGCGTCTGCGGGCCGACTCGGCGGACGAGGGGGTGAAGGTGCGGCGGGTGCCGGGCGGGACGCTGATCCAGGCGACGACCCGCCACGCCCACGGCCGCACCTTCATCGCCACCCTGCGCTGACCGGCCGGGATCAGATGCGGAGAATCTGCCCACCGTCCAGGACGTACGTGTGCCCGCAGGCGAAATCGGTGTGCACGAGGTGCACGATGACTGTCGCGACCTCGTCGACGGTGCCCAGCCGGCCGACCGGTGTGGTGCGCACAGCCCAGTCCACGACTTCCTGTCCCGCCGCGCGGGTCATGTCGGTGTCTATGTTGCCCGGGGCGACGGCGTTGACCAGAACGCCTTGCGAGCCGAGCTCCGCCGCCATGGCGGTGGTAACGGCGTTCACCCCCGCCTTGGCCGCGGTGTAGGCGAGCACCGCGGCGCCGCCGTTGAACGAGTACGTCGAGGTCAAGTTGACGATGCGGCCCCATCCACGGTCCACCATCGAGGGCGCGAAGACGCGGATGCCGTGGATGACGGACAACAGGTTGACCTGGATCGTGCGATGGAGATCCTCGTCGCTCTGCTGGGACCAATCAGCCGGCCTGGAGATGGCTCCGGCGTTGTTGATCAGGATGTCGACCGGGCCGAGGTCTCGCTCGATCTCGACGCGCGCGGCGCGGACCTGCTCGGGGGAGGCGGCGTCGCACCGCATCGCACGGGCGGTCGCCCCGAGGTCTTTCAACTCTCGCAACGACTCTTCCGCCGCCGCGGCGTTCTCACGATAGGTGATCACCACGTCGGCGCCCTGCTGGGCGAGTAGGCGGGCCGTCGCGCGGCCGATTCCGCGCGATCCCCCGGTGACCAGGGCGGTTCTGCCAGCGAGCTTCATTGACGTTCCTGTCGCGTACGAGGGATAGGGAGTCACGCGGCTCGGAAGATATCACTCGTCGATTATCTCGTCGTCGAGATTGAAAGCCGGGCTGTAGAGGATGGCGATTCTCGCCGCCTCGCCGACCAGCTCCACCCACGTGCCAGGATCTATCATCGCCGCGCCCAGTGGCCCGATCTCATGTTCGGTGCCGTCGGATTTGATCCGGATGTTGCCGCTGAGTACGAAATAGAGCTTGACGCTGCGCCGGTTCATGCGGCGGGAGTGCAGGCCGTTGAGATCGGCGGTCACCAGGCTGGCATGCGGGCTGTCGGACTCGGAAAAATATTGATAAATGGTCATTGAATGATCTATTGGGGCAACTCCGGCATTTGCGCCTGAGACAATTCTAACTCCCATAGGGATTGCCATCCTTTGTCGGGTCTGGGAACCGATGACCGATCAGCGCGGTGGGTGCACTGAGCAGCGAAAATATCTTTTCTGACAGCTCGCCGACGGTGAACTGTCTCACCTTGACCATCGGCTGATCCGGAAGCGGGACTCCGCTCAGCAGATCGCAGGCCGGGCTGAGCGACGCTCCCTGGAGTATGAGAGTGGCGGTCAGCGACCGACCGTGGACGAGGATGCGATGCAGCATGGTCTCACCCAGCCAGTAGCTCGATCCAGGACCGACCGTTTCGGCGAAGACGGTCTGGACTTCGACGCTGTCCTGCCAGTCCCGGACGAAGTGCGTCCCACCGGGCGGGTGGGAATATCGATAGCGCTGCATCGGCCGGCCGCCTGGCGTGAGGGCGAAGAACTCCATCTCCAGCTCGCCTGCGAGGATGACGGACGCGAAAGTCCACCGATGATTGTGGATGTGCTCGCTGTGCCGGTCCCGATTCGGCCACCAGATGTGCAGGCGCAGTTTGTAGCGATTGTCCGGCCCTGCTACCAGAACGATCTTGTCGAACCCGTTGTTGTGCCTATATGAGTCGGCCGCGACCCGGGCCAGGTAAGCCTCGTCCCTGAGTGCCGATTGAAGGAGCGCCGGGAGTTCACCGCTCGAAATGATATCGCGGAGCAGTTGCCGGGCCTGAATCCCCGCGTTCGGCGCCGACGCGTCGAATGATGTGTTGAGCAGGTCAATCAACTCACGCATCGTCTCCATGCGATCGCTCCATCGAGCTTCAGGGACCTGACGACCGTTCAGTTCTACGCGCGCAGGCGACGAGAATGCTGCCGAGTCCGGGGAAGAGCCGAGCGAGTGATCTCGACTGAAGGCGATCGCCGGATTTCTTCCGCCATACGACGAAATTGGACTCGAGATCGATTGTTTCGAAGCCCGTCGCCTCCAAGGTATCTCTCAACGAAGTTGCGGTGAAGGGCCTGATGTGGAGCCACAGATACCGGTGCAGGGGATTCACATGCCGAGGGGAGCGGCCCTCGATGAACCGAACCCGATCCTGAAGGGCCGCGAGGTTGGGAGTCGTGAGCACCACCACACCGCCCGGGGTCAGGATCCGGTGACACTCTTCCAGCAGACGGCGGGTGTCATAAATGTGCTCGATCAGCTCTCCCAGGACCACGGCACAGACCGTGGCGTCGCGGAAGGGCAGCGTGGCCGCGGCGTCCGAACAGACTCGGCGGTGCTGCTGGAGTTTGACCGGGCCTAGAGCGGCCGGATCGAAATCCACATAGACCACCCGTCGTGGCCCGAGAACGCTCAGGAGCCTGTCTCCCCCCACGATCCGTCCGCCGCCCGCACCGAGCTCGACGACGGGTGCGCCGGCCGGGAAATCGGCCTTCTCCAAGGCCCTTCCCAGCTGTTTGCGAGCCAGCAGCACGCGCACCGCGTGATAGCGCTCGGTGAAGTAGCCGCGTACCTCCTCGCCTCCGGCGTACAACGCCAGGTTGGCGTTCCGGCCGTCGCGTACGGCACTGATCCTGAATCGCTGTTCACGCTCATCCATCTATTGCCGTCCCGCCGTCTCCGATGAGGCTGAGGATCTCGCGGAGTTCTTCGATCTCGGGCCAGCCGGCGGACTCGGGATTGTGCTCGAACGCGTCCAGGACCATCGACAGTTCCGGCGCGCACTCCCGCATCGTGATGACATAGCGTTCCCGTGACACCGGGCGATGCCGCCACAGCTCCACCAAGGTCAGGAGGTCGAGCCGCCAGCATTCCTGGTCCGTCTCCGTGCCGACCAGGTAGGTGATCCTTCTGATGGTGCCCTCGCAGTTCTCCAGGCCCTGGTCGACCTCGGGGTGAAGGTGATCGGTGGGTTGATCGCCGAAGAACGTCAGGGTGTAACCCAGGTTGACGTCGTTCTCCGCGCTATTTCGTCCGGTGACGCGGTTGTCGCGCAGTCTGTCGACGTACTCCTCCAAGGGCCGTGCGGTTCCTCCGAACGCCAGGCCCAGGATGATCCCGCGCTGGATCCACAAGTCCGGCTCGTTCAGCAGGGCCTCCTCCAGGAACTGCACGACGCGGGCCGACCGCAGGTTGCCCAGGTAGTATGCGAGCTGCTGCCGGGCCACGCGAGCCCGCGCGTCGTCGGCCCTGTTGGCCAAGTAGGCGTCGATGCATACGTCGCACACACGCGCCAGGATCCGGCTGTTGACGTTGGCGCGGTCGAGATACTCCTTGACGAACTCCGAGACCTCGGCGGAGATGAATCTGCGGAACGCGGTCGCGGCCGCGGTCGCGTCCGTCTGCATGCATCCGAAAAGATGACGGGCCACGAAATATTCGTGGAAGGACTTGTGCGCGAACCGCACGACAGTGGGCTCGAAGAGATCGAACTGATCGCTGTCTATGGCGAGGAGCGAACGGGACACGAGGTCCTCGACTATCGCGTGCGCGTCATCCTCCGGGGTTCGCAGGTCGACGCAGATGAAATCATGCAGCTCGCGCAGCGTGAACAAGCGTGCCCCCTGACTGCGGGCCTCCCCTTCGTCGTAGAAGTGCCAGGCGATCCGAGTCAGGAGGTCCAGCTTCTGCTCGATGCCCAAGGTGCTGCCGATCTTCGCCGACTCTATCTGGAGCAACTGCGCGACATAGGCGTGATACAGGCCCAGCGTGTCGTTGATGACGGGATTCTCCAGATCCCCTTTGAACATGAGTTCCAGTGCCATGTTGATGCGCAACGGCGTCTGGCACAGATCGCGCACCGGTCTGGACTCGATGCGCAGGCGAACCTTCCTCGTCTCCTGCTCCTGGTATTCGGGGAAGCAGTAGCTGACGTACGCGTGCACATACCGTCTGCGTTCCTGCTCCCCCCACGGCATGAGTTCGATCTGTTCGAGATCGTCGGCGAAGGGGGAGTGGGCCAGGAACCTGTTGAAATACTGGGTCCGGCAGCAGGAAAGGGCCGCGTACCCGAAGATGAACTTGTTCAGTTCGTTCAGCATGCGCGGGTAGGCCAGCCGAGAGAGATGTTCATCGAGGGAGTCGAGGATCAGGACGGGTCGTAACGGAATTCCGTCACGATCTTCCACTCCGACCCAGGAGATCGGTTCGCACCCGAGAGCCGAACGATCCAAATAGCGTGCCAGCCATTCCGCCGATCCGAAGTCTTCGTCGATGGCGTGCGTCGCGACAGCTCGCAGGTCGATGCGCACCGGGAAGGTGTCCTTCCGGACTCCGGCGGACCACGTCCGCAGCAGCTCCGAATATAGGCAGTAGGTCAGCGTGGTCTTCCCGATGCCGGGGTCGGAGAGCAGGAGCACCCGACGTGGTGATGGGGTGTCGTCCGTCACCTGCTCACGGACTCTTCCGACGAGCTCGGTGACGAGCCCTCCGCGTTCCGCGTCTCGACCACTCACCCGCCATGGGGCCGGCACGAGAAGCTCTGAGCGGGTGAGCAGGTCACCGACTGTTATCCGCGACGATCCGGGCACGCCACGAGCGAGAAGCCTCCGCTGTTCCCGGAGTTTCCTCTCCCAGACCGCCTCCAAAGCGGGTGTGGAGTGGAACGAGAGTGCTCTCGACTCTGGAGTGATCCCGGCGGGTCCCAGGGCATCCGACTGGGGCACCAGCCCGGGAAACTCCGACAAGACCGTCCGGACGGGAATGGCTCTGCCGCCGAGGTCGCTGTTCCGGTCTCTGGTCGCCACGAGGATGCCGCACACGGCGCCGGTGCGGATGTTGAGCACGCCCGCGCCGCTCATCCCTGGCCTCACCTGGCCATCCTTGAGCTTCAGCAGGGGCCGGTCGGCCCGCGTCAAGCCTTCGTACGAGGCGGTGAGAGAGTCTCCCTCACCGTAGATATCTGTATAGCCGTAGGCATACGTACGATCACCCAGCTCGACTTCATGGTGCAGCTCGATGACCGGATGATTGCGCAATCCGATACCGAGCAGAGCGAGATCGGGATACGGCTGGTCGCGGATACTGACAATTCGAGCAGGATACTCCTTATGCTGCCAGACGACAGTTATCTCGGCTTCGGGGGAAAGGCATCCCTCCAGTACGTGAGCGCACGTCAGGACGAGTCCGGTGCCCACGAAGAGGCCCGTTCCGAACTGCTGCGCTCCGGGCACGACTTTGACGGTGGCGACCCGTAGTTGTGCGTCATCCATCGTGATCGAGCTGCGATCGCCCGCCGTTGGGGTCAGGCGTCGCGGCGGGTAGCGCGATCTCGGGCGTACCGGCCGCGGTGGGATGTTCGGCACGGCGCCATTCGAACGTGACCTTGAGATTGGCCTTTCCTGTGCCCTTCGCCAGGATGGCGGTGAGCCCACCCGACTCGACGCCTATCTCGAACCCCAGTTCCACCGTCGCCACATCGGGGGCGGCGGCTCTGATGGCGTCGCCCACTTCTTCGGTGATCGCGGAGATTTTCCCGACGACATCACCGAAATTGAACAATCGGCTGGCCACCAATTCCTCGCCCATGGACATTTCGACATGGACGACGCTGCCATCACGCAAAGCCACGGGTACGGCATGAGATCTGTCGTGCACTTTTCCTCCCAGCGGAGCCGGTCCGGGCGAACGGCGGAAGCGCCAGGTCGGCCTGAATGCCCATCAGGCGGAGGGATTTCCCTCATGATACCCGGCGGCGCCTGCACGACAAGGAATCATTACCTGTCGTGATACCGGTCAAGCCGGGCGCTGATTCGTCAACGAAAAAGCGGTGAAAGGGGCAGGCCTTTTCGCGCGGGATCATCGGGATGGCCGGCGAACGTTCTACTCCTCGGTGAGGGGCGTGATCAGCGAAGTGATGAAAATTTCAAGCATGTGCCGGGCGTGGTCGGGGTGTTCCGCCATGTGAGGCGGTTGCCGACGTCCGGCGGAAATCTGCCATGGGAGGGGTGGTGTTGACGGGCTGGTACGGCACCCGAGAGCCTCTTGGGAGCGCTCCCAAAGCGTCCCGGAGAACGGCACCGCCCCCCTCGTCGAAAGGACACCTCTGTGGAATCGCTGGTCAAAGATCAAGGGTTCTTCCTGGCTCTGTACCGGATCGTGATCGGGCTGCTGTTCGCCTGTCACGGCGTGGCGACGCTCTTCGACGTGCTGGGCGGCCCCCACGGCGCGGTGCCCGGCTTCGCGCAGTGGCCCGACTGGTGGGCCGCGGTCATCCAGCTGGTCGGCGGCGTCCTGGTCATGCTCGGCCTGGCCACCCGCGCCGCCGCCGTCATCTGCTCGGGGACGATGGCCTACGCCTACTTCGTCGTCCACCAGCCGCAGGCGCTGTTCCCGATCGAGAACGGCGGGGAGAAGGCCGCGCTGTTCTGCTGGGGCTTCCTGCTCATCGCCGCGCTCGGGCCGGGCCGCTGGGCGCTGTCGGCGTTGCTCTCTTCCGCGCGGACCGCGCGGACCTCGCGGACCCTCGCGCACGAGACAAGTTAGCCGCCCGCGCCTCAAGTCCGCATCGCCGGAGCCCTGAGACGCGACGGCCAGGAAAGGCGCCCATGGGGACATCGCCGACCGCGATGGACGAGGTCAGGCACCGCGACGCCACTCCGCTGACGGGCGAGGCCATGACATGCAGAGGGTGACCGAGTGTCATGGCTTCGGAAATTCTTCCCCACCGGGTCGATTCCCGCCGCGCTTCGGACGACGTACGGGTGAGGGGGCGGGCGGCCGGGCACCACCGGCCACCCGCCCGGCGAGCCCGATCCGACGTAGGGAGATGTGATGGGCACCGTGGTGATGCACTGCGTGGTTTCGGTGGACGGCTTCATCGCCGACGCGAACGACGAGGTCGGTCCCCTGTTCGACTGGTACTTCAACGGCGACGTCCCGCTCGGTGAGGGCGGCGGCATCAGGATCTCGGAGGTCTCGGCGGGCTACGTGCGGCCCTTCTGGGACGGCATCGGGGCGATGGTGATCGGCCGTCGCCTGTTCGACATCACCAACGGCTGGGAGGGGAGGCCGCCGACCGGCGAGCACGTGGTCGTGGTGTCGCACCGGCCCAAGCCCGAGGGCTGGCACCCCGAGGCGTCCTACCAGTTCGTCGGCGACGTGGACCAGGCGGTCGCGCGCGCCAAGGAGCTCGCCGGGGAGCGGCTGGTGGCCGTGGCGGCGGGCGAGGTGGGCGGGCAGGCGTTCGCCCGCGGGCTGGTGGACGAGGTCGCGATGGACGTCGTGCCGGTGGTCTTCGGCTCGGGCAGGCGCTACTTCGGGTCGGCGGACGGCCCGCGTCTGCTCGAAGACCCGCACGTGGTGATCCAGGGTGACCGGGTGCTGCACCTGCTCCACCGGGTTCGCCGATAGCCGGCGCGCGGTTCCTGTCGTATCCGGGCCGTCGCCGATCGTCTGATGGGTAAGAGGGCGATGAGCACGCCCCAGGGCAGGGAACCCAGGAGGATGCCGTGAAGTACGTGCTGATGTTCGTCGAGACCCAGGAGTTCGCCCAGGAGCTGGAGGCCATGGGCGAGCTGGAACGCGAGGCGGCCTACGCGGCGGTCGGGAAGTGGTTCGCCGACCACGCCGACAAGATCACCCACCAGGCGCACCTGGCACCCGTGCACACCGCCACCACGGTGCGCCTGGACCAGGGGGACCCGGTGGTCACCGACGGGCCGTTCGTGGAGGGCAAGGAGGTGGTCAGCGGGTTCGCCGAGGTCGAGGTGGCCGACCTGGACGAGGCGCTGAGGATGGCCCGCGGCTGGCCGGCCTGCCCGATCGTGGAGATCCGCCCGGTCCGGTGAGCGGCGGTACGGAGGCGAGCCGGGACGCGCTGGCGCGCGTGGTGCGCGAGCACGCCGGCAGGCTGGCGGCGTCCCTGGTCCCGCTCCTCGGCGACTTCGCCGCGGCCGAGGACCTGGTGCAGGACGCGGTCGAGACCGCGCTGCGGCGCTGGCCGGCCGACGGCATCCCGGAGCGGCCGGACGCGTGGCTGTTCACCGTGGCCCGGCGGCGCGGCCTGGACGTGCTGCGCCGCGAGTCGAACCACCGCGCCAAGCTGGCCTGTCTCCGCCCGCCGGAGCCGGGGCCGCACGACGACCGGCTACGGCTGATCTTCACCTGCTGCCACCCGGCGCTGTCCCCCGAGGCGCGGATCGCGCTGACCCTGCGGGTGGTGTGCGGGCTGAGTACGGCCCAGATCGCCGCAGCCTTCGTGGTGCCGGAGGCGACCGTGGCCCAGCGCATCACCCGCGCCAAGCGGAAGATCGGTGAGGCCGGAATCCCGTACCGGATGCCCGGTGAGGAGGAGCTGAGCGAGCGGCTGGACGGCGTGCTGGCCGTCGTGTACCTGCTGTTCAACGAGGGTTACCTGTCGAGCACGCCGGAGCGGACCCAGGCGCGTGACCTGGTGGACGACGCCGAGTGGCTGGCCGCGCTGCTGGTGAACCTGATGCCCAGGGAGCCGGAGGCGGCGGGACTGCTGGCCCTGGTCCGGCTGCACCGGGCGCGCGCCGCGGCCCGGTTCGACCGCGCCGGGCGCCTGGTGCTGCTGGCCGACCAGGACCGCTCGCTCTGGGACCGCCCCGCGATCGCCGAGGCCACCGCCCTCCTGATGCGTGCCGCCCGCGCCCATCACCGGCCGGGGCCGTACCAGGTGCAGGCGGCGATCGTGGCCTGCCATGCGGAGGCCGAGAGCTTCGAGGCGACCGACTGGGCGCAGATCCTCGTCCTGTACGACCTGCTGCTGCGGCTGGCGCCCTCGCCCGTCACCCGGTTGCACCGGGCGGTGGCGCTGCGGCACGTCCGGGGGCCGGAGGCGGCGCTGGCCGAGCTGGCCGGACTGGCGCTGGAGCGCTACGCCCTGTTCCACGCCACCCGGGCCGAGCTGCTGCGGGCGCTCGGCCGCCACGACGAGGCCCGCCGGTCCGACGAGCGGGCGCTGGCGCTGACCGCCAACCCCGCCCAGCAGGCGCTCCTGGTGGAGCGCCTCGACTGGCCCTCCTGATCGCGACCGGGATCGCGCGGAGAGCTTCTACTCGTCCTCGGTGAACACCATCTCGCGGCGCCTGCGGATGGCCGGCAGCACCGTGATCACGAGGGCCGCCACGGTGAGGACCAGGAGCGCCGCGGAGATCGGCCGGGTGAAGAAGACCGACGCGTCGCCGCGCGAGATGATCAGAGCCCGCCGCAGGTTCTCCTCCAGCAGCGGCCCGAGGACGAACCCGAGCAGCAGCGGGGCCGGCTCGCAGCCGCACTTGATCAGGAGGTAGCCCAGGAGCCCGAAGATCGCGATCGCGTACACGTCGTAGGCGTTGAACCCCAGGGAGTACGTGCCGATCGAGGCGAACAGGATGATCATCGGGAACAGCACCTGGTACGGGATGCGCAGCATGCGCACCCACATGCCGATCAACGGCAGGTTCAGCAGCACCAGCAGCACGTTCCCGATCCACATCGACGCGATCAGCCCCCAGAACAGCGCGGGCTCCTCGGTGATGACGTTCGGGCCGGGGGTGATGCCGTGCACGATGAACGCGCCGACCATCAGCGCCATCACCGGGTGGGCGGGCAGGCCCAGGGTGAGCAGCGGGATGAACGAGGTCTGCGCGGCCGCGTTGTTGGCCGACTCGGGTCCTGCGACGCCCTCGATCGCGCCGTGCCCGAACTCCTGCTGCCGCTTGGAGATGCGCTTCTCGACGGCGTACGAGGTGAACGAGGCCAGCACGTGGCCGCCGCCGGGCAGGACGCCGAGCGCGGCGCCCAGGCCGGTGCCCCGCAGGATCGGGCCGGCCATCCGGCGCCGGTCCTCCCGGGTCGGCCAGAGGTTCTTGACCTTGCTGACGATGGCCGTGCGAGTCTGCTGGTTCTCCAGGTTGCGCAGGATCTCGGCCACGCCGAACATGCCGACGGCGACCGACACGAAGTCGATGCCCCCGTACAGCTCGCGCTGTTCGAAGGTGAACCGGGGGGTGCCGGTGTAGATGTCCTGGCCGACGGTGCCGAGCAGGACGCCGAGGAAGATCATCGCCAGGGCCTTGAGCGCCGTGCCGCGCGCCAGCGCGATCGACACGATCAGGCCGAACAGCACCAGCGAGAAGTACTCGGCGGGGCCGAACCGCAGCGCGACCCTGGCCAGCGGCGGCGCCGCGACGGCCAGGGCGACGGTGGCCAGCGTGCCCGCGACGAAGGAGCCGATGGCGGCGGCGGCCAGCGCCGCGCCGGCCCTGCCCTGCCGGGCCATGGCGTGGCCGTCGAGCGCGGTGACCGCCGCCGACGACTCGCCGGGCAGGTTGATCAGGATGGCGGTCGTGGAGCCGCCGTACTGGGCGCCGTAGTAGATGCCGGCCAGCATGATCAGCGCCGTCACCGGCTCGAAGCTGAACGTGATCGGCAGCAGCATCGCCACCGTCGCGGTCGGCCCGATGCCGGGCAGCACGCCGATGGCCGTTCCGAGCAGCACTCCCAGGAAGCAGTAGAGGACGTTCGTGATCAGGAGGGCGGTGGAGAGGCCCAGTGCGATGTTGTCGAGAAGTTCCATGTCTCAGTCCGGATGCCGCGTCAGAAGCCCAGCCATGGGCCCCATAGCGGGATCCGCAGCTGAAGTCCGACGACGAAGATGAGCGTGGCGGCCACGGTCAGCCCGGCCGCCACGGCCAGGGCCGTCAGCGGACGCATCCGCTCGCTGGCCAGCGTGGTGAGCAGGGCGGTCACCGCCGACGTCGGGACGAACCCGAGACCCCGTACGGAGAACCCGAAGAACAGCAGCGCGGCCACGATCACGCCGACCGCGCGCCACGGGACCCTGCCGAACTCGATCAGCTCGCCGGCGACGAGACCCTTGACCACGATCCCCAGGCCCAGAGCCGTCACGAGCGCGCCGACCAGCAGCGGGAAGGCGCCCGGACCCATCCGCAGCGGGGTGCCCAGCTCGTAGCCGAGCGACCCCACCACGAACGCGCCACCGAGCAGGATGAAGACTCCCCCGGCGAGGACGTCGGGGAAGGAACGGTGGCGCTCCACCTCAGGAAGCCTTGATCCCGGCGTCGGCGATGACCTTCGCCCAGGTGCCGAGCTGCTCTTCGAGCTTGGTCCGGTGCGCCTGCGGGGTCGCGTCCTCAGCCGGGACCGGCGCGGTGCCGAGCTTGGCCATCTGGTCGACGACCTTCTGGTCGGCCAGCGCCGTCTTCAGCGCCTCGGACAGCTTCTGCACGACGTCCTGCGGCGTGCCCTTCGGCACGTAGAGGCCGTGCCAGACGCTGACCTCGAGGGCGGGCAGCCCGGCCTCGGCCGTGGTCGGCAGGTCGGGCAGGCTCTTGACCCGCTCCGGCGTGGTGACCGCGTACGCCTTCACCTCACCCGCGCTGATCTGGCCGCTGGTGTTGGTCGTCTGGTCGCACATGAAGTCGACCTGGCCGCCGACGAGGTCGGTCAGCGCGGGACCGGTGCCCTCGTACGGGACCTCCTGCACCTTGACGCCCGTGGCCGTCTGGAACAGCAGGCCGCACAGGTGGGACGCGGCGCCGATGCCGGCGTTGGCCAGCGTGACCTTGTCGGCGTTCGCCTTGACGTGGGTCACGAGGTCCTGCAGCGTGGCGGGGGCGAAGTCCTTGCGGGCGATGATGGTCATGGGCACCTCGGTGACGAGGCCGACCATCTCGAAGCTCTCCAGCGGCTGGTAGCCGAGGTTCTGGTAGAGGGCGGGGGCCGTCGACATGCCGATGTGGTGCATGAGCACGGTGTAGCCGTCGGGCTCGGCCCGCGCGACCTCGCCGGCGCCGACCGTGCCGCCCGCGCCTTCGACGTTCTGCACGACGACCTTGCCGCCGAGCTTGGCCGCCATCGGCTCGGCGATCATGCGGGTGACGGTGTCCGTCGGGCCGCCCGCGCTGAACGGCACGACGAACGTGATGTTCTGGCCGGGGTAGCCTCCGGTCTCACCGCCGGCGGTGCCGCCTGTGCCGCCTGTGCCGCCGGTGCCGGCGCCGGCGCAGGCGGCCGCCAGCGAGACGACTCCGATGGCCGCGATCATCCGCGCGGCGGCCCGGTATCTGGGGGACGTGCTCATGTGGGGGGCCTCCTCGTTCATCACATTCGCGTTCTCCGGCGAGTGCGCGGCCTCAGTTTGGAGCGGCGGAGGCGCGGATGGTGTCAGAGGAATCCCAAGGAATGCGCCAGATGTCAGGGAAATCCCAAGAAAGTGGGTCAACACAGAAGTCAGGCCGGGTCGTACAATCCGGTATGCGGATCACCATCATCGAAGATGACGACCGCGTGGCCCGCGGGCTGGTCACCGTGCTGGCGCAGGCGGGCTTCGAGGTCCACCGGCTGGCCACCGCCGCCGAGGCCGTGCGCGCGGCGCCGTCCGACGTCGTCCTCGTCGACCTCGGCCTGCCCGACGGCGACGGGCTCGACGTGATCCGCAAGCTGCGCGACCGCCCGGAGACCGCCGTCATCGCCGTGACGGCCCGTTCGGAGGAGCACGAGCGGGTCCGCGGCCTGCGCGCCGGGGCCGACGACTACATCGTCAAACCCTTCGGCATCCCCGAGCTGCTGGCCCGGATCGACGCCGTGCTGCGGCGCACCCGCGTGGCCCGCGCGCTGACCCTCCGCGACGAGCCCGTGCTCGCGGGCCCGATCCGGATCTGCACCGCCACCCGCGAGGTCACCGTCGACGACACGCCCGTGACCCTCACCCGCAAGGAGTACGAGCTGCTCCTGCTGCTGGCCCGGCGGGCGCCGGACGTGGTGAGCCGCGACGTCATCCTCGACCAGATCTGGGGCGCCACCTGGGAGTCGTCGAGCCGCACCCTCGACACCCACATCGCCGCGCTGCGGCAGAAGATCGGGCCGGCCGCGGTCATCCGCACCGTCCACGGGGTCGGCTACCGCCTGCCGGCCGACCGGCCGGAGCCGATCGGCTGACGTGCCGTGCACCGCCGACTGCTGATCGTCCTCGTCCCCCTCGCGGTCCTGCTCGTCACGGCGCTCGGGGTGCCGCTCAGCGTCACCGTGGCCGAACGGGAGATGCAGGAGACGTACGTCGACCGGCTCAACGACGTCGGCCGGTTCGCGTCCCTGGCCGAGACCGCGCTGTCGAGCGGCCGCAGCGAGGCGCTCCAGCGGGAGCTGTCGCGCTACCACGACCTCTACGGCATCCCGGTCGCGGTGATCGACTCCTCGGGCACGGTGCTGCTCGGGCCCCAGGACGCCTACCAGGAAGCCGCGCGGGACGAGCCCGCGCTGCCCCGGATCATGACCGCGGCGCTGGCCGGCGCGCGGCCCGAACCCTCGGGGGAGTGGGCGCCGTGGGACGACTCCGCGCTCGTGGTCGCCGAGCCGGTGGGCCGCGACAGCGAGGTCGTCGGCGCCGTCGTGACGATCTCCGACCTGTCGAAGACCCGCCACCGCATCCTCGTCCGCTGGGCCCAGCTCGCCGGG
Source organism: Nonomuraea corallina (assembly GCF_027620315.1). Taxonomy (GTDB): domain Bacteria; phylum Actinomycetota; class Actinomycetes; order Streptosporangiales; family Streptosporangiaceae; genus Nonomuraea; species Nonomuraea corallina. The sequence continues at coordinate 59,629 of NZ_JAPNNL010000019.1, forward strand.
CTCGGGCTGCTGCCCCTGGTCGCGCTCGTGGCCGTCGCCTGGCCGGTGTCGGCGTGGGTGCTGCGGCCGGTGCGCGAACTCGACGCGGCCAGCTCGCGCATCTCCCAGGGCGACCTCACCATCAGGGCCGACGCCGAGGCGGGGCCGGCGGAGCTGCGGCGGCTGGCGGAGTCGTTCAACACCATGATGGACGCGGTCGAGAACGCGGTGCAGCGGCAGCGGGCGTTCGTGTCCGACGCCTCGCACCAGTTACGCAACCCCCTCACCAGCCTCCGGCTCGCCGTGGAGAGCCTGGAACCCCACCTGCGCGCCGCCGACAGCGGACGGCAGGTGTACGACATCGCCGTGGACGAGCTGAAGGCGATGCAGCGGCTGCTGAACTCGCTGCAGGCCAGTGCCCGGATGGAGAGCATCAGGACCGCGTCGCCGGTGGAGCTGGACGCGGTGCTGGCGACCCGGGTGGAGCGCTGGCGGGCGCTGACGGCGACCGCGGGACAGACGCTGGCGGTGGAGGTGCCGCCCGGACTGCGGCTGCTGGAGCCGACGGGCGGGCTGGGCAGCATCCTGGACGAGCTGATCAGCAACGCGCTGCGGCTGTCGGGCGCGCGGCTGGTGGAGGTGACCGCCCGGGTGACGGACGCCGGCGACGAGGTCATGATCGCCGTACGGGACGACGGCCAGGGCATCGACGCGGCCGAGCGCGCCCAGGCGCTGCGCCGGTTCTGGCGCGCGCCCCGGCACCAGAACGTCACCGGGACCGGCCTGGGGCTGGCCATCTGCGCCGACCTGGTCGGCGCGGCCGGAGGCGAACTGCGGCTGGAGGACGGCCTGCCGCGTCCCGACGGGTCCGGGCACGGGTTCGCCGCGGTGGTCACGCTGCCGGTGGTCCCGCCGGACTGACGACCTCAGCGCTTGTGATCGCGGAACCAGGCCGCCGCGCCCGGGTGCAGCGGGACCGACGCCGTCGAGATCCCGGTGCGCACGTTGATGTGCCACGCCTCGGGCACGGCCTCGGCGTCCTCCCGCCCGGCGGAGGTGATCGTCCCGGTGTGCGTGAAGATCGTGTCAGTGATCGCGTACACGAGGTCGGCGGGCAGGTCGGCCCGGACCAGGAGCACGTTCGGCACCGCGACGGTGCGGGTGGCCACGACGCCCGCGTAGGCGGTCGCCGGGATCATGGCCGGGGCGTAGGGGCCCGGGTACGCGCTGAAGAGCCGGCCCGCCTGCGTGTCCAGCGGGATCAGCCGGATCGGGCGCGCCGTCGCCAGCTCCATGACGGCCGGGGTCGGGACGCCGGTCAGCGAGAACATCGCGTCGATCTCCCCGTCGCGCAGCGCCGCCGCCGACGCGGCCTGGCTCAGATAGCGGCCGTCGACGTCCATCTTCGCCAGCTCCAGCATCCGCAGCGCGGTGAACTCCGTGCCCGAGTCGCGGGCCCCGAGGGAGACGCGCCTGCCCCGCAGGTCGCCGAACTCCTCGATCGGCGACCCGGCCATGACCACCAGATGCAGATGACTGTCGTACAGCCGGCACACCGCCGACAGCTCCTCGGGCGCGCTGCCGTCGGTCAGGATCAGCGCGTCCAGGCTCGTGAGCCCGAGCTGCACCTCCCCGGCCGTCAGCATCCGGATGTTGTCGGTGGACGCCCCGCTCGGCACCGTGCTCACCGTGACGCCGGGGACCTGCTCGGCGATGTGCTCGGCCACCGAACCGCCGATGCGCCGGTACACCGCCCCGGCCGGACCCGTCGCCAGCCGCAGATGGACCCGGCCGGCCTCGCGCTCCCGGGAGCAGCCGGCCAGCAGCCCTCCGGCGGCCAGGAGCACCGCCCGGCGGCTGAGCAGGTTCAGCACCATGCCGCGATGATACGGACGACCGCACCCGGCTCACCGGCCCGGCCGAACGACCGGCGCGGGCTGACGGGTGAGGGTCGGCTCGTACGGCCGGGTGTGGGGAAGCGCCGGTTCGCGCGGCCTGTCGGATCAGCCGGCGCGGCGGACGCGGGTCAGCCGGCGCGGTGGACGCGGCGGGCGCGGGTGAGGGCCAGCCCGCCGAGTGCCGTCGCGACCAGCCCGACCACCACCGAGAGGTAGCCGCCCACGATGCCGTAGCCGGTGCCCGGACCGCCCTCGGCCGCGGCCACGACCAGCCCGCCGGCGGCCGCCCCCGCCAGCCCCGTCGCCAGGGCCGTCATGGCTCCCTTCCTCCCGGCGCCGGCGCGACGGCCCGAACGGGCCAGGGCGAGCCCGCCGGAGACCCCGCCGGCCAGCCCGAGCCCCGTTCCCACCAGCGACCAGAACCGCCCGGGGGTCAGCTCGTACGCACCGGTCGGCTCGACCGACGCCACGGCGTGCGCGTACGCACCGGGCGGCTCCGCCGGGAGCACGGCGTGCGCGAGCGCCGGTACGGCTGACCCCAGGACCACGAGCAGCGTGGCTCCGGTGACGAGCGCAGATCTGGTCGGCATGAGTCTCTCCTCCGACGACGGGACGTGTCCCCCGATGGTGACCGCCGGCCCCGGCGCCGGTCGTCCCGCCCACGCGGGCACTTCGCGCTGCCGCCCGCGCCGCAGCCGGGTACCGCCGCCGCGGTGTGACCCGCGCGGGTACCGCGGGCGCGGTAGGGGCGTCCTCATCCGCACGCAGGAGTCGCCCGCGCGGACATCGGGCTAGGGTGCGCGCATGAGTGTGAGCCGGTCCGTCGCCGCCGACTGGGCGATCGCCGTCAGCGTGACGGCGGCGCTGCTGGTCACCGGGCTCTCCGAGGCTCGTCCCGCCACGGCCGCCGGGCTGCTCGGCGGCGCCCTGCTCGCGGCCGGCGGGCTGGCGCTGGCCGCGCGCCGCCGGGCTCCCGTCGCCGTCCTGGTCGTCACCGGGGTGTGCGCGGCCGGCTACCAGGCGGCCGGTTTCGACGTGCCCGCCGTCGCCTTCCTGTTCGCCGTCTACGCCGCCGTACGGGCCGGGCACCGCGCCGTCACCGTGGCGGCGAGTGTGGCGCTGCTGGCCGCGCTTCCCGTCGCGGCGATGATCTCCGGCCCGTACGACACCGGCCAGGCGTTCGCGCAGGCCCGCGGCGTGCTGGAGATCGCCTGGCTGGTCGCGGCCGGAGCGGCGGGCGAGGCGCTGCGGCAGGCCGAGCGGCGGGCGGAGGAGGCCGAACGCACCCGGGAGGAGACCGCGCGCCGCCGCGCCGACGAGGAACGGCTGCACCTCGCGCGAGAACTGCACGACTCGCTCACCCACCAGATCTCCATCATCAAGCTGCAGGCCGAGGTCGCCGTCCACGTCGCCCGCAGACGCGGCGAGCCGGTGCCGGAGGCGCTGCTGGCGATCCAGGAAGCCGGCCGGGAGGCGGCCCGCGAACTGCGCGCGACCCTGCGGGCGCTGCGCGACGACGACACCGCCCCGCCGCGCGACCTCGACCACATCCCCGAGCTGGTGGAACGGGCCCGGGCGATGGGCCTGGACACGACGCTGACGATCGAGGGGCAGCGCCACGACGTGCCGGCCGCGGTGAGCCGGACCGCCTACCGGATCGTCCAGGAGTCCCTCACCAACGTCTCCCGGCACGCC
>NZ_JAPNNL010000190.1 GCF_027620315.1 Nonomuraea corallina
GTCCTGGCCGAGCAGCCGCCGCAGCACCTCCTCGGCGTCCGGCCGGTCGGCGGGGTCCGGCGCCAGGCAGGCGTCGACGATCGCGCGGAGCTGGCCGGACAGCGTGCCCAGGTCAGGCTTGCCGTACAGGATGCGGGCCAGGACCTCCTGGTGCGTCACCCCGGTGAACGCGTGCCGGCCCGTGGCGGTGAAGGCGACGGTGAGCGCCCACGCGTACAGGTCGGCGGGCGGTCCCGCGGGTTCGCCCTTGATGCGTTCGGGGGCGAGGTAGGCGGGCGTGCCGATGGGGATCTTGCCGGTGGTGGCGGCGCCGTCCATCAGCCGGGAGATGCCGAAGTCGATGACGCGCGGCCCGTCGAGGCTGAGCAGCACGTTCCCGGGCTTGAAGTCACGGTGGACGACTCCCGCCCGGTGGATGGCGCCCAGGGCGGTGGCGGTGCCGATGGCCAGCCTGTGGAGCGAGCCACCGGTGCGCGGCCCCTGGTCGGCGACGTGCTCGCGGAGCGAGACGCCGTCGACGTACTCGCTCACCAGGTAGGGCCGGTCGCCTTCGAGATCGGCGTCGAGGAGCTGGGCCGTGCAGAAGGGCGCGACCCTGCGTACCGCCTCGATCTCGGCCAGGAACCGCCGCCGCACCACCGGATCGGCCGACAGGCTGGCGTGCAGCAGCTTGATCGCGACCCGCGCGCCCTGGCCGGTGTGGCCGAGGTAGACGACGCCCTGCCCGCCGTGGCCGAGCCGTGCCGAAAGCTGGTAGGCGCCCAGCCGTCGAGGGTCATCGGCTCGGAGCTCGGACATGGAGCGTCATTATTGCAGGGATCATGTAAGCCCGCCGTTCGCCGCCTCCTCGGTGGAGGATGGCGTCCCGTCGCCCTTGAGGTTGCCGAGCATCCGCTGGAGCAGGCCGGCCAGCTGCGCCAGTTCGTCCGCCGAGAAGCCGGCGAGCATCCGGCGGCTGATCGCGCCGAAGACCGGCGCCAGCTCCGGCACCAGTGCCAGACCTTCCGGTGTGAGTTCGATGACCACCGACCGGCGGTCGCCGGGATGCGGGACCCGCCGCAGCAGCCTCTTGGCCGCCAGCCGGTCCACCAGCCGGGTCATGCCCGCGGTGTCGGTGCCGAGCCGCCCCTTGAGGTCGCTGGGGGTGGCGTTGCCGGGGGCGGCGTTCAGCAGCAGGGCCGCTTGCTGCGAGGTCAGGCCGTACGGGGCGAACAGGCGTTCGGTCTCGGTGTGGAGCTCCCGTCCGACCAGGGCGAGCAGGGAACCACCGCCCAGGACCAGGGCGATCGAGGGATCAGTCATCCCGCCACAATAGCTGTGACGACACTTACTGTCATGACATTTTTTAAGCTGACAGTCGCACGCCGCCCTCGGCCACGCGTCGGCGCGCGCCGGGGGCGCGATAGGTTTTGCGGGTGCTGGAACAGGTTGTGGCGACGCGTTACGTGACGCCGCTGCGTGAGGGCGGGTCGCTGCCCGGCGTGGTCGAGGGCGACGACCTCGGGACGTACGTGGTCAAGTTCCGGGAGGCGGGCCAGGGCCGCAGGGTCCTCGTCGCGGAGATCATCGCCGGCGAGCTCGCCCGCCGCCTGGGCTTCCGCACCCCCGAGCTCAAGCTCATCGATCTGGACCCGCAGCTCGGCGCCCGCGAACCGGACGAGGAGGTGCAGGACCTCCTCAAGGCCAGCGCGGGCCGCAACCTGGCGGTCGACTTCCTCCCGGGGGCGCTCGGCTTCGAGCCGCTCGCCTGGTCGCCCGACCCGGCGTTCGCGGCCCGGCTGGTCTGGTTCGACGGCCTGATCCACAACCTCGACCGCACCTGGCGCAACCCCAACCTGCTGCTCTGGCACGGCGAGAGCTGGCTGATCGACCACGGCGCGGCGCTCTGGTTCCACCACAACTGGAGGACGGCCGACCCGCTGCGCCCGTTCGACGCCGGTGACCACGTGCTGGCCCCGTTCGCCGAGGGGGTCGAGGAGGCGGCGGCCGAGCTGTCCGCGCTGATCATCCCCGAGCTGCTGGCGGAGGTGACCGCGCTGGTGCCCGACGAGTGGCTCGACGGGGAGCCGGGCTTCGCCTCGCCCGAGGCGGTGCGCGAGGCGTACGTCGACCATCTGTCGCGGCGCGCGCACGGCCCCGGCGGGTGGCTGACGCGGGCGGCGCCGCAGGCGCGCCGGTCCGGGCCGGGGTCGGTCGGCGCGTTCTGGCGAGGTGAGCGCGGGTGAGCAGGGACGTCTACGAGTACGCGGCGATCCGGGTGGTGCCGCGGGTCGAGCGGGGAGAGCTGATCAACGCGGGCGTGCTGCTCTACTGCCAGCCGCGCGGCTACCTGTGCGCCCGGGTGGAGCTGGACGCCTCCCGCCTGCGCGCCCTCGACCCCGAAGCCGACGTCGAACGGGTCGCCGAGGCGCTGGGCGCCTACGAGCTGGCCTGCGGCGACGAGGCGGGCCCGCTGTCGGGCGAGTCGCTGGGCGGCAGGTTCCGCTGGCTGACCGCGCCGCGCAGCACGATCGTGCAGACCGGCCCGGTCCACGCCGGCCTCACCGCCGACCCGGAAGCCGAGCTGACGCGGCTCTTCGACCGGCTCGTGCGCGTCTGACCGTCCACGCGGCGGGGGACGCGCCGGGTCAGAAGAGCACGGACATGAACGTGTCGACCTCGCGGAAGCCCACTCTGCGGTAGACGGCCCTGGCCGAGTGGTTGAAGTCGTTCACGTACAGCGTCACGAGCGGCGCGAAGCAGTCGAGCGCGGCCTCCACGACCGCGGCCATGCCCGCCACGGCGTATCCGCGTCCGCGCAGGTCCGGATGGACCCAGACGCCCTGGATCTGGCAGGCCTGCGGGGTGACCGCGCCGATCTCGGCCTTGAACACCACCCGGCCGCCCTCGATCCGCGCGTACGAGCGCCCGATCCGGATCAGCTCGGAGACCCGCGTGCGGTAGAGCGCGCCGCCGTCGCCGAGGTTGGGCGAGACGCCGACCTCCTCGGTGAACATCGCCACGCAGGCAGGCAGCAGGGTTTCGAACTCCTCCGGCCGTACCCGCCGCACCAGCGGGTCGGCGGGCACCGGCGGGCGGGCGGAGGTCGCCATGACCGGCTGCGCCCAGCGGATCGCGCGGGCCCGGCCCCAGTGCGGCTCCAGCCGCTCCCACAGCCATCCCACCGCCTCGGCGGGCCCCACGATCGAGGAGCAGCGCCGGCCCTGCTTGCGCGCGCGTTCGGCGAAGGCGTGCACGGCTTCGCGGCCCGCGTTGATCGGCACCAGGTTGGCGCCCGCGTAACAGAGCGACACGAGCGCGCCGCGCGGCCCGAAGCCCCACATCTGGCCGCCCAGCCGGGCGGGGTGGAGCCCCACGCTCCGCACCCGGGACGCGACGAAGACGTTCGCGACCGGATCGGTGTCGAGCAGAGCGAGCACCTCGTCCCGGTCGCTGTCGTCGAGGACGCGCGACGCCGATGTCCGCAGCATCACATGGTCAGACTACGCGAACGACCACGGAATAGCTCATCTGGCTAGCACGTCAGTGAGCCTTTCGTGACCTGAGGCCTTACCGGATCGCATGGCGGCTCTCGGACGGGGCTCCGGTTTGGCCGCGCAGCGAGCCCCCTGGGACGGCAGCGTGCCGTCGCGGAGGTAGGCGACCAGGTGACGGTCCACGCACCGGTTGCCGGCCAGCGAGACGCCGTGGTCGCCGCCCGCCTCGACGACCATGCGCGCGGTGGGGAACCTGCCGCGCGTCCTGACCGCTCCCGCGTACGGGGTCGCGGCGTCGTGGCGTGACTGGAGCATGAGGATCGGCGGCAGCCGCAGCGAGCCGCGCACCTCGGCCGGCCGCCCGCCGGGCACCGGCCAGAACGCGCACGGCGCGTTGAACCAGGCGTTCGACCAGGTGAGGAACGGCGCCTCCCGATGCATCCTGGTCATGTCGCGCCGCCAGACGTTCCAGTCGCGCGGCCAGTGGGAGTCGCGGCACTGGATGGCGAGGTAGACGGCGTAGCCGTTCTCGTCCTTCGCGTCCTGCCTCGCGTACTTCTGCCACGCGGCCACGAGCGGCCTGGTGTCGCCGGCGCGCACGTACGCGGACCAGGCGGAGACCAGCTCGGGCCAGATCCTCTCGGTGTAGCCGCCGACGTTGAAGAGGTCGTCCAGCTCACTCGGGCCGACGACACCGCCCGCCGGACGCTCCGCCAGCCGGGAGCGCATCGCGTACCAGGCGAACCTGGTCTGCCTCGGATCGCGGCCCAGCCGGTAGACCTCGTTGCGCCGGGCCGCCCACGCGACGAGGGCGCGGTGCCGCCTCTCGAAGGCGCGGTCCTGGGCCAGGTTGAACCGGTACCACTCGCCCTCGGGGGCCACCACGCTGTCCAGCGCCAGGCGCCTGACCCGGTGCGGGAACAGGGTGGCGTAGACGGCGCCGATGTAGGTGCCGTAGGAGTAGCCGAGGAAGCTGATGCGCTCCTCGCCGAGCGCGGCGCGGATGCGGTCGAGGTCCCTGGCGACGTTCTCGGTGTTCATGTGGGGCAGCAGCCACGCGTAGCGGTTGCCGCACCGGTTGGCGTAGTCGGCGGCCCGGCTGAGCAGCACGTTCTCCTCGGCGCGGCTGCCCGGAACCGAGTCCGGGCGCGGGGGCCGGTAGTAGACCTCGGGGTCGGCGCAGCGCATGGCCGGCTGGCTGGCGCCCACCCCGCGCGGGTCGAAGCCGATGATGTCGTAGCGTTCCCGCACCTCGCGCGGGAGCAGGGCGGCCACGTACAGCGCCAGCTCCCGTCCGGAGGCGCCGGGGCCGCCCGGGTTCACCAGCAGCGCGCCGAGGTGATCGCCGTCACGGGGCGCCGTGGCCCTGATCCGGTTGACGGACAGCTTGATGGCGTGTCCCGACGGCTCCCGGTAGTCGAGCGGGACCCGTACGGTGCCGCACTCGGTGTCGAAGACCGCCGCGGCGGCCGGCTTGTCGTCGGCCTTCGCCGGGCAGGCGCCCCAGACGACGCGCGCCGGCACGGCTCCCGGCTTCGTCTCGGCGTCCACGCTCACCGGCGCCACGCACACGCCCAGCATCACCAGGCCGCCGACCAGTCCCACGAACCGCTTCACCCGGCTCCTCCCCCTATCCGTCGGAGAGGAAATACTCCCCTAAGTAGGGCCTCGGTGACGGAGGGTATGGGAAATTCCTTGCCATCCCGTGATGCGTCCCTGGTGCGGGCCTCAGTAGAGGGTCAGGCGGTCGTAGGCGGGGCGCCAATCGTCGCGGTACGCCTCCCGGACGGCGGGGGGCAGGTTGCCGAGCAGGGCCGCAGCCACCCGGGGCGTCCTGCCGTCGAGCAGCCAGGGCAGGTAGGTCGTGAGGTCGTCGCCGATGCGGCCGCGATGGGTCTGGCCGAAGCGGCTCCACTCCTCCTGGCCGAGGGTCGCGTCGATGAGCGCGAGCCCGTCGGACTCCTCGTGCCTCAGGTGTCCGTGCAGGCCGGTGGCGAGGGCGTCGACCAGGCCGGCGAGCCGCCCGGCGCCGTGCTCCCGGTCGACCAGCGCGGCGTCGACGGCGTCCAGCAGCGGGTCGATGGCGGCGTGCTCGTCCTCCATGGCGTCGAGCAGGGCCAGGCCGTCGGCGGTCACGGCGCCGCGCATGGCGGGCCAGAGCACGTCGTCCTCGGTCGTGTGGTGCACCCGCAGGAACTTCTTGAACAGCTCCCATCCGGCAGCCGCGGCCAGGATCCGCCGCGGGTCGTCGCCCGTCTTGGCGGCGACGCGGGCGACGCGCTCCACCTCGCGCCGGAGCGCGTCGTGCAGGACCAGCATCATCGACATGTCCAGCCGATAGGGCATCTCTTCCTCCTCGGTTATGTCAGGGACCATAACCGTTTGCTCGCTTAATCGTCAATGTACCAACTATTTCTCCGTGTAACTGTCACCTTCCTGGATAGGCTGCGTTGCCGGAGGTGCGCCGTATGCAGGAAAGGACGCTCGCGCAAGCGCTGAGCAGGTCTCTCGGGTCGCTGCTGCGCCGGGTCTACGCCCGGTTCACCGCGGAGGCGATGTCCGACGACCCCCGCTCACGCGACTTCGTGGTCCTCGACACCCTCGCCGACCAGGACGCCGACTCCCAGCACGAGCTGGCCGAGCGGCTCGGCATCAACCGGACGATCATGGTGCGGCTGATCGACCGGCTCCAGGCGGAGGGGTACGTCACCCGTACCCGCAACCCCGCCAACCGGCGCTCCTACGTGCTGTCGATCACCGAGAAGGGGCGCGCGGCGCGCGACGCCATGCGCGAGGCGGTCGCCGAGCGGGACGCCCGGATCACCGGGTCGCTGACCCCGGCCGAGCGCGAGCGGCTCAACGAGCTGCTCAGCCTGCTGCTGCCCGACCCGGAGCCGCTCCGGACCACCGCCTACCTGGTCGCGCAGGCGCACTACCGGGTGCGCCGCATGGGTGACGCCCGGCTGGCGGGGACCGGCCTGCGCACCCGCCACTTCGGCAGCATGGCCGCCCTGGAGGCCCTGACGCCGTGCTCCCAGCAGCAGCTCGCCCGCCGCATGCACGTCACCGAGCCGGCGGCGGCCCAGATCGTCGACGAGCTGGTCCGCCTCGGCCTGGTGGCCCGCGGCCAGGACCCCGCCGACCGCCGCCGCTACGCGCTGGAACTGACCCCGCTCGGCCGCGAGCGCCTCACCGCCGTCCGCGAGGCCGCCGAGAGCCTCCAGGCGCAGGTCCTGTCCCTCGTAGGAGCCGACGGCGAACGCGAGCTCCGCGCCCTGCTCACCAAGCTCCTCCCGGACCCCTGACCTGGGGACGCCGACCTGCCCCGGGAAGGATCGGGAGCGGGCCCCACGCGGTCCGACCGGGAGCGCGCGGCGCTCCCCGGTCTGTGAACGTGCGGATTCGACGCCGTACGGATTCGACGCCGTACGGATTCGACGCCGTACGGATTCGACGCCGTACGGATTCGACGCCGTACGGATTCGACGCCGTACGGATTCAACGCCGTACGGATTCAACGCCGTACGGGTCAGCGCACGACGACTTCGGGCCCGGAGGCGTCGTCGTCGAGGTCGACCGCCACGCCCATCTCCTCCGCCAGGCGGAGCGCCTCCTCGATGAGGGTCTCGACGATCTGCGACTCCGGCACCGTCTTGATGACCTCGCCCTTGACGAAGATCTGGCCCTTGCCGTTGCCGGAGGCCACCCCGAGGTCGGCCTCGCGCGCCTCACCCGGCCCGTTGACGACGCAGCCCATCACGGCCACCCGCAGCGGCACCTTGAGCCCTTCGAGCCCGGCCTGCACCTGCTCGGCCAGCGTGTAGACGTCGACCTGGGCCCGCCCGCACGACGGGCAGGACACGATCTCCAGCCCTCGCTCGCGCAGCCCGAGCGACTCCAGGATGGCGGTGCCGACCTTGACCTCCTCCACCGGAGGTGCCGACAGCGACACCCTGATGGTGTCGCCGATCCCCTCGGCCAGCAGCGCGCCGAACGCCACCGCCGACTTGATCGTGCCCTGGAAGGCCGGGCCCGCCTCGGTGACGCCGAGGTGGAGCGGGTAGTCGCAGCGGGCCGCCAGCAGCCGGTAGGCGTTGATCATGACGACCGGGTCGTTGTGCTTGACCGAGATCTTGATGTCGCGGAACCCGTGCTCCTCGAAGAGCGAGCACTCCCACAGCGCCGACTCGACCAGCGCCTCGGGCGTGGCCTTGCCGTACTTCTGCAGCAGCCGCGGATCGAGCGACCCGGCGTTGACCCCGATGCGGATCGGGACGCCGTGGTCGGCGGCGGCCTTGGCGATCTCGCCGACCTTGTCGTCGAACTTCTTGATGTTGCCCGGGTTGACGCGCACCGCCGCGCACCCCGCCTCGATGGCGGCGAAGACGTACTTCGGCTGGAAGTGGATGTCGGCGATGACCGGGATCTGCGACTTCTTCGCGATGATCGGCAGCGCCTCGGCGTCGTCCTGGGACGGCACGGCCACCCGGACGATCTGGCAGCCCGAGGCGGTGAGCTCGGCGATCTGCTGGAGGGTCGCGTTGACGTCGGCGGTGACCGTGGTGGTCATCGACTGCACGGAGACGGGCGCGTCACCGCCCACGGGCACGTCGCCGACCATGATCTGACGGGAGTGCCGGCGTTCGGCGAGCGGCTTGGGGCGGACCGTCGGGATGCCCAGTGCTACAGAAGACATTTCAACCCTTGCGTGTCGGCGACGCTTCCAGTCTAGGAAGCTAGCGGGACTGCCCGGTTGTGAGCTCGGACGCACGGGCGCGGGCCCAGGCGTCGGCGGCGAGCACCTCCTCGACGGAGTCTGCCGGGGTGACCTGGTGTTCTTCCACGACCTTGGCGACCGTGTCGACGATGCCGAGGAACGGCAATCCGCCCTTGACGAACGCCTCCACGCACACCTCGTTGGCCGCGTTGTAGACGGCGGGGGCGGTGCCGCCCGCCGAGCCGACGTGCCGGGCCAGCGCCACCGCGGGGAAGGCGGCGTCGTCGAGCGGTTCGAAGGTCCAGGTGTGGGCCCTGGTCCAGTCGACGGGGGCGGTGGCGGCGGCGACGCGCTCGGGATGGCCGAGGGCCAGCGCGATGGGCAGCCGCATGTCGGGCGGGCTCGCCTGGGCGATCGTGGAGCCGTCGAGGTACTCGACCATCGAATGGATGATCGACTGAGGGTGGACCACGACCTCGATGCGGTCGAAGCCGATGTCGAACAGCAGGTGGGCCTCGATCACCTCCAGGCCCTTGTTGACCAGGGTCGCCGAGTTGATGGTGATCACCGGGCCCATGGACCAGGTCGGGTGGGCCAGCGCCATCTCGGGCGTCACGTCGGCCATCTCCGCGCGGGTGCGGCCGCGGAACGGGCCGCCGCTGGCGGTCACGATCAGCCGTCTGACGGCGGCGGGGTCGTGGCCCTGCGGCCCGGACGCCCACAGGCACTGCTGCAGCGCCGAGTGCTCGGAGTCGACGGGCACCAGCCGCCCGGGCCCGGCCAGCCGCTTGACCAGCGGCCCCCCGACGATCAGCGACTCCTTGTTGGCCAGCGCCAGCGTGTGCCCGGCTTCGAGGGCGACCAGCGTGGAGGTCAGGCCGAGCGCGCCGGTGATGCCGTTGAGGACGGTGTCGCACGGCCGGCCGGCCACCTCGGCGACCCCGTCGGGACCGGCGAGCACCTCGGGGCTCGCGCCGTGCGCGGCCAGCGCCTCCCGCAGGGCGGGCAGGGCGGCGGGGTCGGCCACGGCGACCGCCTCGGCCCGGAACTCGGCCGCCTGGCGGGCGAGCAGGTCGGCCCGCGCGCCACCGGCGGCGAGCCCGGCGACCCGGAACCGCGCCGGGTTGGCGGCGATCACGTCGAGGGCCTGGGTGCCGATGGAGCCGGTCGAACCCAGCACGGTCACGGAGCGGAGGGTCGGTGGACGCACCCGTCCATTGTCTCCCCCCGCCGCGCGTGCCCGTGCACGGCACCGTCGGCGCGCCCCGAGCAATTCACGGAAAGTAGCCGCAAGGACACATGTCGTAGTGCACACTCGGTGGGCATGACCCTGAGCATCCCCTTGCTCGCGGCCGCGCCCCTCGTCGCGGGCCTGCTGGCCCCCGCCCTCGTCGGAGCGAACCCCGAGCCGTACGCGAGCACCGCCGACACGCCGCGGGCCGTGGCCGCGCCCCGCCTGCCGGAGCCGCAGGGCGCCCGGGGCGTCCCCGTGTCCGGCGCGGTTCCGGGAGCCCCGACGCCCGGCGAGATCGCCGAGGTCGTCGGGCACGTCGCGGCCCGCGACGCGGCCGACCACGCGCGCGTGGTCTCCTACTGGACCCCCGACCGCATGGAGAAGGCTCTGCCGATCGGCCTGCTGGGCCTCGTCGCCAGGGAAGGCGGCCTCCTGGGCGGCCTCGCCGGGCGCTCCGGTGTCGGCCTGTTCCCGGCCGTCTCCGGCCGCGACGCCGCCGTGGTTCCGGCCCGGCGCGGCGTGCGGGCGACGGCGGCGCGCCACGGGTCGGCCCGCCCGCTTTCGAGCACGTCAGGCTCCCGCTGGGCGGTCGGCGGCGCGGTGACCAGGACCACCGGCCGGGTCTTCCTCACCATGAACGGCGTCGACTTCGTCTGCTCGGCCAGCACCGTGCGCGGGCGCAGCCGCGACCTGGTGATCACCGCCGGCCACTGTGTCAAGGACGGCACCGGCGCCTGGGCCAAGAACTGGACGTTCGTGCCGGGTTACGGCAGCGGCGGCGAGAAGCCGTACGGGCAGTGGACCGCGCGCCGGATGTTCGTGACCGGGCCCTGGTCGCGGGGTGCCGACGACAGCTACGACGTGGGCATGGTGGCGCTGGCCCCGTCGCGCGGCCGGCACGTCGCCGACGTCGTGGGCGCCCAGGACATCGCCTTCAACAGCCCGCGCGGCGGCCACGCGATCAGCTTCGGCTATCCCGCGGACCCGCCCTACGACGGCCGCCATCTGGTCTACTGCGCGGGCCGGCTGCGCGCCGACCCCTACGGCGACACCCACGACCAGGGGCTCGGCTGCGACATGACGGCGGGTGCCAGCGGCGGCCCGTGGCTGTCGCGCTTCGACTCCGCCGCCGGCAGGGGCACGATCACCTCGCTGAGCAGCTTCAAGTACAGCGACGACCGCCGCACCATGTACGGCCCGCTGCTGGGCGAGGCGGCCAGGAAGCTCTACCTGACGGCTGAGCGCGCCTAGCGTGGCGCGGGGCCGCCGCAGGCCCCGCGCCGGTGAAGGACGGGCGCCCGGCGCTCAGAGGTCGAGGCCCGTGAGCACCATGACCTTCTCGTACGTGAGATCCTCCATGGCCGGGCGCAGGCCCTCACGCCCGATGCCGGAGTCCTTCACGCCGCCGTACGGCATCTGGTCGGCCCGGTAGGACGGCACGTCGCCGATGATCACACCGCCGACCTCCAGCTCCCGGTTGGCCCGGAACGCGATGTCCAGCGACCGGGTGAACACCCCGGCCTGGAGCCCGTACGCCGAGTCGTTGACCATGGCGAACGCCTCGTCCACCGACGCGGCCTGCTGCAGCACCATGACCGGGCCGAAGATCTCCTCCCGGCAGACCTTGGCGTCGGCGGGGACGTCGGCCAGCACCGTGGGCGCGAACGTGGCGCCGACGCGGGTGCCGCCGGCCAGCAGGCGGGCGCCGCCCTCGACGGCCTCGCGCACCCACTGCTCGACCCGCTCCGCCGCCTCCTCCGAGACCATCGGCCCCACCTGGGTCTTCTCGTCGGCCGGGTCGCCGACGACGAGCGCGTCCACGGCCGGGAGCAGGCGGGTCACGAAGTCGTCGTACACCGGCCGCTCGACGATCACCCGCTGGACGGCGATGCAGCTCTGGCCGGCCTGGTAGTTGGAGAAGAGCGCGACGCGCCGGGCGGCCCAGTCGAGGTCGGCGTCGGCCAGCACGACGGCGGCGGCGTTGCCGCCCAGTTCCAGGGTGACGTGCTTGCGCGGCACCTGGTCGGCGATGGCGTAGCCGACGGGGGCCGAGCCGGTGAACGACACGACGGGCAGCCTCGGGTCCCGCACCAGCG
Source organism: Nonomuraea corallina (assembly GCF_027620315.1). Taxonomy (GTDB): domain Bacteria; phylum Actinomycetota; class Actinomycetes; order Streptosporangiales; family Streptosporangiaceae; genus Nonomuraea; species Nonomuraea corallina. The sequence continues at coordinate 11,524 of NZ_JAPNNL010000190.1, forward strand.
CGGAGGCGCGCTCGTTGGCGACCGGCAGCACCGAGAACATGCCGGCGGGCAGTTCGGTCTCGGCCAGGATGTCGCCCAGCACGAGGGACGACAGCGGGGTGGCCGGGGCCGGCTTGACCACGACCGGGGCGCCGACGGCGATGGCGGGGGCGACCTTGTGCGCGACCAGGTTGAGCGGGAAGTTGAAGGGCGTGATCGCCAGCACCGGCCCGTACGGGACGCGGGAGACGTAGGCCAGCCGGCCGGCGGCCGCGGGCTCGGTGTCGAGCCTCAGCACCTCGCCCGACCAGCGGCGGGCCTCCTCGGCGGCGAAGCGGAAGGTGGCGACGGCGCGGCCGACCTCGCCGCGCGCCCAGAAGATGGGCTTGCCGTTCTCGGCCATGATCAGCTCGGCGATCTCGTCGGATCTCTCGGCGAGCCTGCGCGAGACGTGGGCCAGCGCCTCCGCACGGATGTGGATGGGCAGCGCGGCGGCCTTCGCGGCGACCGCGTGCGCGGCGGCGACGGCCTCCTCCACCTGGGCCTCGGTCGGCATGGAGACTCTGCCGACCTCGCGACCGTCGTCGGGGTTGGTCACGGTGAGCTCGGCGTCCCCGGTGGCGGGGCGGCCTGCGAGCCAGAAGGTACGCACGTCCATGCCTCCGACGTTATGCCAAGCGCCGGGGCGGGGATTTACGCCAGGGTGCACAAGACCGCAGGAGGGCTCTGCCGTCATGTACAACCTGGTGGTATACCCGCCATGTAACGGAAGTAGCCCTAATTCAGGATGTTTAGCATGCGAAGCGGTTTGAACGATCTCCGCCATGGCTAAGTCATCGATGCGGGTCTCCCAGTGCGGCGGGCCCCTTGGCAGAAAGGCGTGGGCCCATGACCTCCTCGGCGCCGCTTGGGCTTCAGGGCGCCTACCTGCAGGGTGAGCGGGCCGGCCATGACGAGCTCCGTTCCCGCCTGCTCGACGTCGCGGTCAACCTCCTGGTGACCGACGGGCCCGAAAGCCTGACGATCCGCAGGATCGCCACCGAGGCGGCGTGCACCACGACCGTCATCTACACGATGTTCGGCAACCGGGAGGGCCTGGCGGAGGCGCTCTATCTGGAAGGCTTCGAGCGGTTCCGCCACCTGCTGGATCGGGTGCCGCCGCGCCGTGATCCGCTGGAGCACCTCCAGGGGCTCATCGCCGCCTACCGCCAGGCGTGCCTGAGCGAGCCGGGTTACTACAGCCTCATGTTCGAGCGGGCGATCCCCGGTTTCGAGCCCAGCGAGCGCGCCCGCACCCTCGCCAGGGCGGCGCTCAACATCTTCGACCGGGTGATCTCCGACTGCATCTCGGCCGGCCATCTCCAGCCGACCCAGCCGCGCAAGGTCGCCGACGCGCTGTGGGCGGCGGCGCAGGGCGCGATCAGCCTCGAACGGGCCGGCCACCTGCGCGACGGGGCCACCTACGAGGTCGTCACCCGGGCGACGACCGCCTACTTCGCCGCCGGCAAGGACTGACCCGCCACCTCCAGCGCGAACCAGAGCTCGGCCCGCACCCCCGGGTCGTCCAGGTCGCGTCCGAGCAGGTCGGCGACGCGGCGCATCCGGTAGCGCAGGGTGTGGCGGTGCACGCCCAGGCGCTGCGCCGCCGCGTCCCAGTGACCGTTGCTCTCCAGGTACGCCCGCAGCGAGTCCACCAGGTCGGCCCGTGACCCGTAGGCGGAGAGCGGCGCCAGCAGCGCGGCGGCGAAGGCCCGCGCGGCGTCCGGGTCGACCAGCGCCATCAACCCCTGCCCGGCCAGTTCGTCGAACCTGAGCACCCGCCCACCGCCGCGCCCGTAGGCCCGGGCCGCCTGCTCCACCCCCGCCCGCAGCTCCCGGTACGCGCACGGCGCGCTGATCCCGGCGCCGCCGCTCACCGCCCGGGCGGCCCGATCGGCCGCGTCCGGAGCGACGAGCGCCACGACGACGGTCCCCGCCCCTGACGGCGGCGCGTCGGCGACGGCGTGGCGGGCGGTGAAGGCGACCGGCTCCAGTTGCTCCAGGGAGTCCTCGCCGGCCGCCACGACGACGAAGGGCTCGCCGGGCAGGCCGGGTCCGAGAGGTCCGAGTACGCCGCGCGCCTCCTCCGTGGCCCCGGTCAGCAGCAGCCGCAGCACCGCGTCGCGGACCCGGCGCCCGCCTTCGAGCTGGGCGCTCCCCTGCTCGAAGGCCAGCGTGAGGAGCGAACCCGCGGCGTTGACGACGGTGTGCGAGACCGGGGTGAAGGCCCGCACGGTCCCGACAGCGAAGAAGCCCCGGGGCCGCGACCCGCCGCCCACCGGCTGCACCACGACGTTCTCCCCGGGCTCCGCCAGCGCCAGCGT
>NZ_JAPNNL010000191.1 GCF_027620315.1 Nonomuraea corallina
GGCCACCGCCTTGGCGTGGCTGGCGGCGGCGTAGGCGTCCTGCCGCTCGCGGCTGACGCCGCGCGCCGTGCCGAGGGCCTCCGCGGCTTCCCCCATGTCCGGGTCCGGATGCCCTTCCGGGGCGAACGGGGCCCGCTCGTACGGTGACCCGCCCCGATGCGCGCGCACCGGCGCGGTGGACGCGCTCTCGGCGCCCCCGGCGATCACGCGGTCCATCTCCCCGCTCCGTACGGCCTGGGCGGCGATCAGGATGGCGGCCAGGCCGCTGCCGCACTGCCGGTCCACCGTGACGCCCGGCACGGTCTGGCCCAGTCCGGCGCGCAACGCCGCCACCCGGGCCACGTTCCCGCCAGGCCCCATGCAGTTGCCCAGCACGACGTCGTCCACCGGGAGGTCCTCAGGCCCGGCGAGGTCGCGGGCCACGGCGGCGATCACCGGGGCGGCCAGGGCGTCGACCGGCGTCGCCTTGAACGCGTGGCCGGCCGTGCCGATCGGGGTCCGGCGGGCGGCCACGATCACCGGGTCGAGCCGCGCCGTCACGGCAGCCTGCGCAGCTCGGGGTCGCCGGCGGCCAGGCGGGCCGCCAGCTCGGCGCGGGCGGGCTTGCCGGTGGGGGTGCGGGGCAGTGCCGCGACCGCGTACCAGAGGCGGGGACGCTGGGCGGCGGCCAGCCCGCCGCGCGCGACCCTCTCCAGGGCGGCCCTGGACGGGAGCGGCCCGTCGCCGGTCTCGACCACCGCGGTCACGACCGCGCCCAGGCCGGGGTGCGGCGACCCCGCGACCACGACGTCGCCCACGCCTACCGCGCGCCGCAGCACCGCCTCGACGTCCTCCGGCACCACCGTCGCGCCCCCGGTCTGGATCGCGCCGTCGCCGCGTCCGCGCAGCCGCAGCGGCTCTCCCGGCGGGTACGGGTGGGCGAGGTCGCCGACGCTCATCCACTTGTCCTCGGCCTTGAGCGGGCCCGCGACCCCGTCCAGATAGCCTTCGGCCAGCCACGGGGAGCGCGCCCACACCTCGCCGCGCGGCGGCCTCACCTCGATCTCGACCTCGGGGAACGGCCGGAGCCCGCCGCCGTCGGCGTCCACGGCGACGAAGGAGAGCTCGGTGGCGCCGTAGTAGGCGACCACGCGCACGCCCGCGCCCTCGGCGCGTTCGCGCACCCCTGCAGGGAGCGCGGCACCGCCCACCACGGCGACCCGCAACGGCCCGCCGTCGGGCAGCGCGTCCAGCAGCTCAGGGAGCAGGTGCGGCACCAGGTGCGCGGCCGTCGCCCGGCGCAGCAGCTCCGGCAGCGGTCCCGGCGCCCACCGGCCCGGCGCCAGCACCGTCGCGCCCGCGGCCAGCGCGTGCACCGCCGCGAACCCGTACAGGGAGGACACCAGCGGCCCCGGGACCAGCACCGTGTCGTCCGCGCCGATCCCGGTGATCGCGTTCAGCGGCTCGAACGAGCCGGTCCAGGACGCCCGGGTGCGGACGACGGCGCGCGGCCGGCCGGTGCTGCCCGAGCTGAAGCACGCCCACGCCAGGTCGCCGGGCGCGGCCGCGAACGGCGGCGCGTCCCCGACCCCGGCCTCGACCCCGGCCTCGGACCCGGCCTCGACCCCGGCCTCGGACCCGGCCTGGGACCCGGAAGGGAGGGTCTCGACGCGGAGGTTCGCCGGGACGCCGTCGCGCAGCGCCGGCTCGTACAGCAGCGGAACGGCCCCGGCCAGGTCGGCGGCCAGCACGGCGATCAGTTGCTCGACCGGGTCCGCCAGACAGATCCCCACAACCCATGGCCCCACGCCCCCCGGCCGGTCTGTGAGCCGGTTCGCCCGGAGGGCCGTCGCCGTTTCGCGGGCGCGGCGGGCCAGGTCACCGTACGTGATCTCGCCGTGAGGGCCGGACACGGCGATCCGGCCGGGACGGACGGCGGCGTGCCGGATGACCTGCGCTGCGACTGGCATGTCCGGGTCAGTCCTCCTCGCTGGATCGGGGACGCGCGGCGTGGACGGCGGGGATCGCGCCCGGGTAGGCGCGCTGCACCCCCCGTGCCACCACGGCGGCCAGCACTGCCTTGGCCAGGTCGCCCGGCACGAAGGCCAGGGTGAACAGGGCCGCCTCGCCCAGCGAGAGACCACCGGCGATCGCGTACACCGGGATGCCGCACAGGTAGACGATCCCCATGCCGCCGACCAGGCACGCTACCAGCAGCCGGACCAGACCCGGGGCGCGCCCCCCAGGACCTCCGCGCTCGGCGATCCAGCCGGTCACGAACGCGCCCGGCAGCCAGCCGAGCAGGTAGCCGGCCGTCGGCGAGGCCAGGACGGCGAGCCCGCCCCGCCCGCCGGCCAGCAGCGGCAGCCCCACCGCCACCAGCGCGATCAGCACCGCCACCGCGAGTGCCGCCCGCCGTGAGCCCAGCAGCAGCCCGGCCAGCATGACCCCGAAGGTCTGCAACGTGACGGGCACGGCGCCGCCGAAGACGTACAGGCCGGGAGCCAGGCCCAGCACCGCGATCAGCGCCGCGAAGACGGCCACCCGGGCGACGTCTCCAGGGGGGAACCACTTCATCGCTACTCCTCAAGATCGCTCTCGTAAGTGGCTGCGAACTCGATCCCACACCACCCGGACAGTCCACGCGCATGGAGGGTCGCCACAAGGTTCGCCGCCGAGGAATGTCTCAGGTGGATGGGGGTGTGACGGATCGGGAGGAATACGCGCCCCTGTACGGGCTAGAGACTACGTGCGACGAAGGGACGCGCATGACATCCAGTGGTATGAGCGCGCTGGTGGAGTGGGTCACCGGGCTCATGGAGACGCTCGGCGCGCCCGGCGCCGGCATCGCGGTCGCGTTGGAGAACCTGTTCCCGCCCATCCCCAGCGAGGTCATCCTGCCGCTGGCCGGGTTCACGGTGAGCCAGGGCGACCTGGTCTTCTGGCACGTCCTGGTGTGGACCACGCTCGGCTCGGTGGTGGGCGCGCTCGCCCTCTACGCGGTGGGGGCGCTGCTGGGCAGGGAACGGGTGCACGCGCTGTTCGCCAAGGTGCCGCTGCTCAAGCCGGAGGACGTGGAGAAGAGCGAGGACTGGTTCGCCAGGCACGGCCGCAAGACGGTGTTCTTCGGGCGGATGGTGCCGGTGTTCCGGAGCCTGATCTCCGTTCCCGCCGGGTTCGAGCGGATGCCGCTGCCCACGTTCACGCTGTTCACCACGATGGGCAGCCTCATCTGGAACACGGCGCTGGTGACCGCCGGATACTTCCTGGGCCGGCAGTGGTCGATCGTGGAGACGTACGTCGGGATCTTCACGTACGTGGTGATCGGGCTGGTCGTGCTGGCCGTCGCCGTGTTCGTGTGGAAGCGGGTGCGCGAGCGCCGGGAGTCCCGGCAGAGCTGATCCACCCCGGCCGTCAGGGATCGCCTGCGGCTAGATTGGACAACGGTGATCTCTCGGGTGGAGGCATGGATGTGGGAAGAGCGGTTCGCCGACCTGTCGGCGGTCGCCGCGCGGCAGAACGGCCTGATCACCTCGGTGCAGGCCGCCGGCGTCGGCGTCGAGGAGGCCGCTCTGGCCCGCTTCGCGGAGACCGGATTGCTGACCGAACTCGACTGGGCCGTCCACCAGTTGGCGTGGAGCACGCTCGGCCCCCGGTACGCGTACCCGTACGCCGCGTGGCTGGCGCTGGAGCCGTCGAGGTTCGCCTGGGAGAGACGGGCGGCGGGCGTGGACGCCGCCCTCTCCCATGAGTCGGCCTGCCGTCTGCACGGTCTCGGCTCCGTCCCCGGCAACTTGATGATCTTCACTGCGTCCGTCGCGCTGGAGGGGCCACGGGCCACGAAGGTGCACCTCGCGCCGCTCGCGCCGGAGGACGTCACGGTGGTCGAGGGCGTGCCGGTGACGACGGCCCAGCGCACGATCGCCGACCTCCTGGCCGACTGGACCGACCACGGAGTGGTGCGCGGCGTTCTCCTGGACGCCGTGCTGAAGGACCTGGTCGACCTGCGGTCCGTGCACGAGGCGGTGGCGCCGCTGGCCGTGCGGCACGAGTTCCCCGCTGACGGCGGCGACTTCGTGCGCTATTTCCTGCCGGACCTGGCGCCGTCCCAGCTGTCGCCGCGCAATCTGCGGAGCTGGGCCGCCATGGTGCTCCCCGACCGGGTCGCCCGGGTGCAGCCGGGGGCGGCCCGGCTCATCGCCGACGCGGGAGGACAGGCGGACGCCCGGGCGAGCTGGGACCTCGCGGCGGACATCGTCGGGCGGTCCGGTCAGACCGGCTCCCCGGGGTAGAGGTCCTCCCAGAGCCGCCTGAGGAACGACTCGGCGCTCCCGTCGGGATAGCGGACGGCCCGGAACAGGCCGGGCGGCACGTCACCCGTGCGCAGAGCCCGGCGCAACTCCGTCCGGAAGCGCGTCATCTCGTCGTCGTCCCTCCGGGCCAGCCGCCGCAGGCTGCCGTAGGCGGCCGCGTCGGCCTCCGGGTGGCAGTACGTGCCGCACACCCGCACCAGCACCGGCTCGCTCATCCGTCGTCCCTTCGCGCGGGCGGGTCCACGAACATGGTGGAGATCTCGTAGCCGTTCCGCTCCCTGGTGGGCTGGAAGAACAGCTCGACGGTGCCGCCGGCGAAGCTCTCCATGGGGGCGGCCAGCGGCTCCGGCCCCTCATGGCGACGGTCCGGATCGCGACGCGCCAGCACCCACTGCCAGCGGTTCGCCACAGCGGCTTCCGGGCCGCCCTCCCCGGACACGATCCGGTATCCGGAACAGTAGAGGTGCCCGTCGGGCCCCAGCAGGTCGCTGATCGGCAGCGACACCCGTCCTGGACGCCGGTCCGGGTCGAACGGCGCGGTGAGGGCCCGGCGGACCTCCGGATGCTCCACGGCGCGGGCGAAGGCGACCGCGAAGGCCACCGGATCGTTGATGGCGGTCGCGGTGTCGGGGGCCCGGTGCGGCGCGTCGCCGGGACGGAAGGCGTCGGTCGAGCGCGCCCGCAGGGAGGGGTCGGTCTGCGCCGGGTCTTCGAGGCGCGCCACGCGACCCTCCAACCTGCCGTCGGCGGCGTAGCCCTCGTGGCGCGCGAGATGGTGTCCCTGCCCCAGGTCCACGGCGACGAGCACCCGCTGGACGGCGGGGTCCAGGGTCGCCGCCGCGGCCAGCCAGGGCCGCCGGGCGGCATTGCGCGCTATGTAGTCCGCCGCCTCCTCCGCCGTCACCGGGGGCAGCCCGGCGGCGGAGGCGTCGAACCGCTCCAGCACCTCGCGGGGCGTCGGCCCGCCCTCGGCCGGCGGCGTGTCCAGGCGCGCGGCGTACGGCTCGACCGCGGGTGTGGTGACACGGCTGACGGCATGACGCAGCTCGGCGATCTCCGACCGGTCGAGCTGGAAGACCCGGAGGTCCGCCACGCCCTGGCGCAGGAAGTCAGGGGTCGCGAGCAGGGACTTCAGCACCTCCGTGACGGCCGTCGCCCGCCGGCTCAGGTCCGTCGCGTACGCCTGGGAGATCCGGATGGCGGTACGGTCGATCTCGTTGCGCTCCCGATGCAGCACCGTGTACGGATGCACCACCGAGACGCCCTCGTACTCCTCGTCGGTGGTGAAGCGCGGCTCCAGCACGCCCAGCAGGGTCAACCGGATGGCATGCCATTTGCGGCCGATCTCCTCCGGGGTGCGGGCGTCGGTGCGAAGCCAGCGGCGCAACTGCTCGGCGTAGTAGGCGCTGCGCCGCCAGTCGGCCTCCGACCAGGGCATCCAGATCTCTCCACGCAGGGCGACGCTGCGGCCGAGCCGCTGCGGCCATCGATCCATCTCGCCCGTGCGCACGAGCCGGTCGATCCGGTCCATGGTGACCGCGACCCGCGCCGCGTCGTAGACGGCGACCGGCTGCCCGCGACGGTTCTCCGGATCCGGCAGGTCGGGGCCGAACAGCAGCCTCCGCATCGCGGGCAGGGCCGCGGGTACGGGGGGCGCCGGGACGGGCCTTCCTCCATCGCCGGAGCGCGGCGCTCCCGACGACCCGTCGACGGGCTGCTCCGCGCCCTCGTAGGCCCAGCGCTGCCAGTAGAGCAGCCACCGGTTGCCCTTGTTCCCGTCGTGCTCGCGCGCCTCGAAGTACACCGTGGGCACGCCGAGCATCGCCGGGATCTCCAGCGCGCCGCTCTCCATGCCGACCTGGACGACGTCGTGGCCGCTGTTCAGCTCGTGGAAGAACAGGGCCTGCTCGCCGTAGCCCAGGGTCTGGCCCCCGTTGCGCGCGGCCTCCCAGAACCGCACCAGGGTCTCGGTGTCGACGCCGTCGAGCACCCCCGCGTCCCGCCACGCCTCCGCCAGGCCGGGACGGCCGGCGAAGACGTCGTCACCGAGCAGGACGATGCGCCGTGCCGGGTGTTCGGCGCGGATGGCCTCGATGGTCTGGCGCAGGATCTCCGGCCGGGTGTCGAGGTGCGGACCGTGCCGCCCGCCGACCGGCTGGCCCCGCGTGTCGCGTACCCAGAGCAGGGCGTACGCGTCGGCCTGGCCGTTGGCCGCGCGCAGCCGTTCGACCACCGCCCGAGCCCGGGACGAGCGTCGCTCGGCGGTGGCCCGGTCCGGCCCGAGCATCCTGTCGATCATGCGCTGCCTGGCCTGTGCGGGATTCGCGCGGATCGCCCGCAGCGCGAAGTACTGGGCCCGCATCCACTGCGTCTGGCTGTAGTGGAGCTTCTGGCTGGAGTTGGCGAACGCCAGCCGGACCCTGTGCGGCTCGATCCCGTAGTCCTCGATCAGGCGCTGCCGCAGCCCGAGCGCGTCACGCAGCGGTTGCGCCTGCAGCTCGACGAGATCGTCGATCAGGGTCGCCGGGTCGGCGTCCGCGATGCTCTCGCCCCGGACCAGCCGTCGCATGACGGCGGCGTCGGCCTGGTAGGCGGGGACACCGGCGGGGACGGGCCCCAGGTGCGCGACATGCGCCTGGTGCGCGTCCCACTCGTAGGTGGCCCTGCCGCGGTCCGGCTCGAAGGCGATCTCTATGGTCAGCTCCGGGTCGGCCATGAGGGCCGCCGCGTGGCTGTACAGCTCGCCGCGCTGGTGGGAGTAGAACCGCAGGTGCTTGAGGTTGGCGTTGTCCGGTCCCGGGATGCTGGTCAGCAGGACATAGGCGTTGTCGTACATCATCCGGCCCACGATGTGCTGCAGCTTCTCCGCGGGCGCGAGGTCGACCCGTGCCTTGAGCGCGTTCAGCTGGGCGTCGAGCCCGCCGGCCGACAGGCCGTCCCAGCGCGCGACCATGGCGGGCTCGGCGTGGACGGCCGACGGCGGGGCGCTCCTGGGGAGCACGATCCGCGTCACGTCGGCGGTTCCCGCGCGAGCGGGGAGGCCGTCGCCGGCCGCGGGTTCCGGCGCCCCCTCCGCGGGCACCCACTGCCGCCGCTCCGGATCCCAGCGGCTCGGTGGAGGCGGCTCCTCGCGCAGCATCGGGTCGAGAAAGGCCGCCGCCACCGGCACGGCGTCGGCCAGACCGGCGTAGGGCAGGCCGGGCGTCGTCCTGGCGTACCCGTCGAACTTGCGGAACCAGTCGGGGCTCGGCACCTCGAACGCCGGCGGGACCTTGAGGTTCTCGCCCTGCTCCAGCCGCCAGGCGAACTCCCGGTGCAGCATGTCGTGCGTGGCGGGCCCGTCCCAGGGCGAGTTGATGATGATCATCAGGACGTCGACCAGGTCCTGCGTCCGGTAGGGCAGATCGCCTGACTTGCAGCTGAACAGGCCGCCGCCGCGGGAGATGCAGTCGTCGCAGCGGGTCTCCAACGTCCTGATGCCGTGCGTGTACATGCCCGAGACCTTGTGCGCCAGCGTGTCGTCCAGGGAGATGACCCGCAGGGGTGGACTCTCGTCGGGGTGACCGGTCGTGAGGATCTGGCGGGGGAACGGGATGACGTCCGGTTCCTTCCATACCGGGCGCGTGCGCGGCGGGGCGAGGTCCGCGCTGAGGCTCATGATCTCCATGTCGCCGCAGTAGACCTTGTGCGAGATCCGTACGGCCTTGCCGTGCAGGATGTAGGACATCGACTCGCGTTCGAACCTGAGATGGTCGCCGTGGTCGCGGGCGAGCGCCGCCTCGTACTCGGCGGCCATGACGTCCGGGTGCGCGTCGCCGGACATGCGGACGAGGTCGACGTCCGTGCTCGCCCGGCCGCCCGGGTTCCGGGAGAGCATGGCCTGCCCGCCCTTGAGCATCCAGTCGTCCGGATTGGCGACGAAGATCCGGGCGAGGGCGCGCTGCAGCGCGAACTGCTGCAGCTCGTCGAGCGGAGTCGTACCGCGGCGATCCGCCTCGGCCCGGACCTCGTTCATGAGGTGACGCCAGAACCGCAGGAACTGCCGCGGATTGCCGTCCTGCGGGCGCGGGCTGTGGCTCGCGCGAAGCCCGTAGGCGGCGTCCTGCGCGGATCGGGCCGCAGTCTCGGAGGGAGCGGCCGGGAGCGGGCCGAGCTGATCGCGCACGCCTCTGAGCAGCGCCGAAGGGCCGCTCTCCCCGGGTACGGGAGTGACGGTCGCCGACACCGAGGCCAGCGCCTGCACCTGCGCACCGGTCACCGGGGCCGAGGCATCCCGGCCGAGGAGCAGGTTGATCCGCTGCCGCAGGACGTCGGCCCCCGGCGGCTGGTCACCCAGCAACAGCGTGGACAGCCGCCGCAGACCATGGAGATCCTGGGCGGAGAAGGAGTACTCAGGGCCGGTGCCGAACAGCAGGCGCGCCGTCGTGACGAGCGCGTCCGTGTACGTCAGCTGATCCCGCGTCACCCGCTGCCCGTCGCCGAACAGGAGGTTCGTGCGCTCCAGAAGGCGCAGGTGCTCCATCAGCGGGCGATCACCCGCCGGGAACCTCTCCAGCAGGGCGCGCACGTCTCCGGGCAGGCGAGCGGCCGGGTCGTACGCCGGGCGCGACCACTCCTGCGGGTTCACCGGCGCGGCCGGACGGTCGAGGGGGACCTTCGGCCGTGGGAGCCCGTCCAGGACGAGGGCGTGCAGGTGGCGCAGATGGCGGTCGCGCAACGACGTCGCCTCGGCCACCGTGCGCCCGTCGCGATCCAGCACCGGCCTGCCCTGGGCCCAGAAGAGAGTCGCCTGGCCGAGCAGGTTCGCGTCGACGTGGACGGCCCTGTCGGCGAGGTGCCGGCGATCGGCGGACCGGGGATCCACGTACTCGTCGAACAGGCCGAACAGGTGGAGCGTCTCGTGCGCGAAGACGACGGGCTCCATCTCCGCGTACCAGCTCATGAAGTGGATGGGCGGCCGGTTGCGGTAGGCCGCCAGCTGGTCCAGCGGTGTCGTGATCAGTTCGCCCTGGCCGTGCCAGCGGTCCCTGTCGGCGAAATCGACGGCGCGATGACCGGTCCCGGGGTACAGGAGGACGACCCGGTCGTCCGGGACCGACGGCGGTGCGGGCTCGAACTCCATCCGCACGTGCAGCTGCGAGCCGTCGGGCAGTTCGTGCTGGTGGTTGTAGTACAGGTCCACGCCCTTGAGCAGGTTGGCGTGCGCTGTCGCGATCTCCGCCTGGGTCATGCCGGGCGCCGCCCGGTACGGGACCTTGACCGTGAACTCGGTGACGAGACGCTGCGAGCCCCGCCACGGGACCAGGATCTTACGCGCCTCGACGGGGATCGCCCCGGGTGCGGGCAGGCCCGCCACGGTGACGGGGGCAGCGGACACCGAGCGCCGCAGCCCTTCCCACTGGGGGGCCAGCGGGACGGCGCGCGCGTCCAAGGCGTTGGCGAGCTGCTGCGGGGGGCCGGGCGCGGGCTCCACGTTGAGCACCGGTGTCCTGATCGCATGGTCCAGGCTCGCGGCGGCCACGCCGACATTGGCCGTCGTGCCGACGCCCGGCGTGGTCTCCCGGGAAGCGGGTTCGGCGGACCGGGCGGGCGGGGCCGGCTCACGGAGTTCGGGCCGGCTGTCCGCCGGGGCGTTGATGAGGTCGTCGATGCGGGAGGTCGGCTCCGGCCTACGGGCGGCGTCCGGCTCCTGGCCGCCGGTGGGAGGCGGACCGTGCCGTCCGCGCTGCTCCGCGTCCCCCGGTGTCCTGGTGGCGGGCTGTCCCGGGTCCGTGTTCGCCTGCGGAGGCGTCGGCGGCTGGAAGGACGCGGGTGCGGCCGAGACGGACCGGGTGCCGGCTCCGGGATTCGGGGCGATGTTCGCGGGCTGGGCCGGGGTGCCGGGCTGCCGGTGACTGCTGCTGTCGGGCCCGGTGGCCTGCGCCGGCTGCCCGCTTGACGGCCCGGTGTCGTTCAAGGACGACTGCAGGCCGGCCGGCGCCGCCGCCGTCCCGGCCCTGGCCAGGTCGGTGGCGGCGGCCGTCGTGGTCGCGCGGTCCAGCGCGGCGACAGGGTCGAAGAGCGCCCCGGCCACGCCGGGGTCGAACGGGCTGATGCTGTTCGTCCGGCCAGCGCCCCCCATGAAGCCGCCGAGCAGCGAGTCGGCCGTCGGCGGGCTCCATTGCCCGTACACCAGCCCGTTGGCCACGAAGCTGCCGGCCGGTGAGGCCACCATGTTGTTGAGTCCGGTGTTGAGCGCCCGCCCGGGGAAACGGCGGAGCGCGTTTCCCCAGCCGGGCAGGTCGGCGGCGGTGCGATTGAGCCGCCCGATGCCCGGGATCGCGTTGGTCACCGCGGACACGGGCTGGGCCAGCCTGGTGCCGACGACGGCGCCGGTGCCGGCGCCCAGCGCCGCCGCCAGGCTCTTGTCCCAGTCGTAGCCGGACCGGGTGCCCATCTTGATCTGCTGGAGCTGGGTGTAGGCGTCGATGAACACCTCTTCGCCGATCTCCTCCACCAGCTCCCGCGCGATCACGGCAGGCCCCAGCCGACCCGCCAGGGAAGTGCCGGCCAGGGTGGTCAGCCTGGTCGCGGCCGTGACCGCGATCGGACGTGAGGCCGCGAGCCCCAGCCGGGAGAGGATTCCCGCGATCGTGGCGCGCAGGCCCGCCGCGGCCGTGCCCACGGCGGCGGTGCTCGCGCCGGCCGAGAAGAACGCGGAGACCAGCGCGATGCTGATGGCGATGACGGCCACCCAGAAGGCCACGTTGATGGAGATCTTGGAATACTGCGTCTCCAGCGCGAAGGCGTCGACCTGGCGGGCGTACTGCGTGTGGCCGCCCATCTTCGCCAGGACACCGGTCTTCTCGTCGTACATGCGCCCGATCCTGGTGAAGGAGGCGGGCCTGGCAGGTGAGTTCCACTCCGACGCGATCGTGCGCAGCGCCTTGCCCGCCGGATCGAGGGAACCGGCGTACACCCGAACGCCGTCCAGGTGCCCGTCCCTCAGTCGCCAGAGCGCGCTCTCGCTCGCCTGGGGCCAGGCCTGGCCGGCTGAAAGCATCGGGATCAGCCAGTGGACCACCCAATCGGGCAGCGCTTCGGTCTCCCACACCGGTCGCACGTCGGTCGTCGCCGCTCGTCCGAAGCCTTCGTCGGACGGCAGACCCGCCGAGGTCTGGGAGTTGACGTCGCCGCGGCCCCCCGCCACGGGTCAGATGTCCAGCACGGTCGGCCGCCGGCTCAGGTCGGACTCGATGGCGGCGTCCGTGGCCCGGGAGGTGGCGATGGTCGTGCGCAGCCGCGATCCCGCGTCCACGATGTGCTCCACCAGTTCGCTGCCGGTCTCGACGAGTCGGCTCGGGCCGTCGTTCATCAGGTAGGCCCGGGCGAAGGCCCGGCCTTCCGGGCCGTCGCCCCACGGTGCGGTGTCATGCAGCTCTTTGATCGTCGTGGCGGCCGTCGCCCATTCCCTGCGCAGTGAGCCGGACATCGTGTCCCATTGCGAGATCCCGTTCTCCAGCACCGGACCGAGATAGAGGACCTGCCGGTCAGGCGGTGCCACCTGAGTGCTCCTTTCCGGCCATCTGGTCCGCCAGCTGCTTCATCACGGTGTCCAGGTCGCCTTCCAGATGCGCGCGCATCTGGTCGGCGGGGATCAGCGGGTCGAAGATCTCCAGGACCCGCTGCCGCGATCGGGCGGCCGCCCGGCGCACCGTGTCGGTGATCACGTCGGCCAGGCGCCGGGAGTCAGGCTGGCGGTAGATCCGCGGGTCGATGTCGAGCCTGAGCAGCTCGCCGCGGGCGTCGACGGTGGCGGCCACGAGCCCGTCACGCGACTTCTCGGTCGTTCGTACGGCCTGCGCCTCCCTGCGCAGAGAGTCCGCCTCGTCCTGCATCCTCAGGAAAGTCCGGCGCAGCTCTTCTTCGTATGCCCGCAATTCGGACACGTCCGGCTCAACAGCTCTATCCATCCCTTTAGCCCCCGAAGCCACGGGAATATCTGCCGTTTCCGTAAACTAGCAAGAACCGCATGAAAGCGCGGTCGAGTTAGCGCCGTCCGGTGGTCACACGCACGTGAGGAGGGTGATCTCCTCGCGGAGGCCGGACACCTCGTCCCGGGGCACCAGGCGCCGGTGCACGCCGCGCTCGATCCGGCCGAATCCCAGGTCAGCGGCCACGGGAGTCAGGCCGCCGACGTATTCGACCAGCAGCTCGCCGTCTTCGTCGCCGAGCACGACGCAAGGCACGCCGCGCCACTCGCACACCGTGGTGATGTACGTCACCTGCTCGCAGTCGGCCGCGGGCACGGGCCGTACCCACCGGCCGGGCGCCACCTCGTCGAAACCTTCCAGCGGAGAGCGGCTGCGCAGGCGGAGCCACACCCCCTCGGCGCGGGACTCCGGCGAGGCCGGGTAGTCGGCCCCCCGCCACCGGGCTTCGTAACGCGGCCGGCTCACGACGTCTCCCGGAGCAGCAGCCAGGTTTCCAGGTCGCCGTCGTAGACGGCACGCCTGCGGAACACGCCATCGGCGCCCAGCTCGACGATCTCAGCCCCGTACGGCAATAGGACAGAGTCGATCTTGTACTCGCGGATCGTGTGATCGACGTGAGGCACGAGCCCCATGCCGACGAACGGGGCCTCCTCGATCACGGAGCCGGCCACCGCGAGCATCGCCTCTTCTGTCTCCCCGCCGTAGGGGGTGGGGTAGAGCTCGAAGCCGATGGCGGGCCAGCGGAGGATGTTCACGGCGTCCAGGTCGGTCAGGACGTCGTCCCGCAGCAGCGCCTCGGCGAGCAGGGCCGGCGTCGCGATGTGCGACACGTCGAGCGCGTGGTGACAGTAGCCCGACACCCGCGGCCTGCCGTCGTCGAGCAGCGCCTGGATCTCCGAGGGATGCAGGAGCTTTTGCACCAAGGGGACACCCGGGGTCATGAGATGGTCCTGCTGGAGCGTCGGCACCGCGACCCTCGCCACGGTGCCGGGCTCCAGGAGGAACTCGGGTTCCAGGCCGGCGTTGATCGCCAGACCCCAGCGCGGGTCGGGATAACCGGCGGCGAGCTCCACCATCGAGCTGATCCTGTGGTGGCGCACCGCGCCGTTCGTGGCGGCCTGGAGCGCGGCCTCGGAGGTGTAGGCCAGCACCCAGGTGCGACCCCCGGCCGGCAGGGTCGCCCAGGCCGGCGGACCGTGCTCCTCGACGGGGAGGGCGAGGTCGGCCGCGCGCAGCAGACTGAGGCAGAGGCCGATCTCGCCACGCGTGCGCGCCTCCAGCAGCCGCTGCTCCAATGAACTCAGCTGCCACACACATCCCACCCTAGTCGGCGCTGAGGCCGTCAGGGGGCGAGGTGCGCGGTGAACCAACGGGCGGCCAGGTCGGCGACCTGTTCCAGCGCGCCGGGCTCCTCGAACAGGTGGGTGGCGCCGGGGACGACCTCCAGGCGGGTCTCGCCGCGCAGCTCCCGCTGGGCCTGCCGGTTCAGCTCCAGCACCTGCTCGTCGTGGCCGCCCACGATGAGCAGGGTGGGGGCGCGTAC
>NZ_JAPNNL010000192.1 GCF_027620315.1 Nonomuraea corallina
TTCGGGGCGTTTCATTTCTCTTTCATCCTCGCACCCTCTCGAATCCGTGTCAAATTGACTCGAATCTCTGAAAAGTGGAGAAATGTCGCCGGACCACGCCGGCTCCATAAGATTAGCAGCGCCTCGGAGTGCTCAAGCCGCCCTCGCCCGCCCCGGCAGGCCACAAAACGATCACGGCCGACCATAGACTCCCCACGTGAGCAGCAATCCGCCTGTGGCGAAGAAGATCCCGGCAGAGCGCGTCCATCACGGCGACACCGTGATCGACGAGTACGCGTGGCTGGCCGGCAAGGACGACCCCGACACGATCTCCTACCTGGAGGCCGAGAACGCCTACCTGGAGCAGGAGACCTCTCACCTGACGGAACTGCGCGACCAGCTGTTCCAGGAGATCAAGAACCGCACCCAGGAGACCGACCTGACGGTGCCGAGCCGCAAGGGCGCGTGGTGGTACTTCACCCGCACCGAGGAGGGCAAGCAGTACGCGGTGTCGTGCCGGGTGCCCGCGGACAGCGAGACGCCTCCCGACATCACCCCCGGCGAACGCCTGGAGAACGAGCAGATCATCGTCGACGGCAACGAGCTGGCCGGTGACAGCCCGTTCTTCGCCATGGGCACCAGCTCGGTGTCGCCCGACGGCACGATGCTGGCCTACTCGACCGACTACAGCGGCGGCGAGCGGTTCACCCTGCGGTTCAAGGACCTGCGGACCGGCGAACTGCTGCCCGACGAGATCGCGGGCATCTTCTACGGCGGCGCCTGGTCGGCCGACGGCTCGACGTTCTTCTACACCCGGGTGGACTCCGCCTGGCGGCCCTACCAGGTCTACCGGCACACCCTGGGCACGGGCGAGGACACGCTCGTCTACCAGGAGGACGACGAGCGGTTCTGGGTGGGCATCGGGCTGACCAGGAGCGAGCGCTACCTGGTGCTGGGAGCCGGCAGCAAGATCACCAGCGAGGTGCGCCTCCTGGACGCGACCACGCCGTCCGGCGAGTTCCGGCTGGTGCGGCCCAGGAAGACCGGCGTCGAGTACGGCGTCGAGCACGCCGGCGACTTCTTCTACGTGCTGCACAACGAGAACGCGCGCAACTTCGAGCTGGCCACCGCGCCGCTCGACGACCCGGGCGCGTGGACGCCGCTGATCCCGCACCGCGACGACACCCGCCTGCTGGAGATCGAGGCGTTCGCCGGGCAAGCAGTGCTCCACTTCCGCCGTGACGGGCTGACCGGCCTGCGCGTGCTGCCGCACAACGGCGAGCCTCCGTACGAGATCGAGTTCCCTGAGCCGCTGTACGACGTGTCGCCGGCGGGGAACCCGGAGTTCGTGACGAACCGGCTCAGGCTGGGCTACACCAGCATGGTCACCCCGCCCAGCGTCTACGACTACGACCTGGCAAGCAGGGACCTGATCCTGTTGAAGCGGCGGCCGGTGCTCGGCGGCTACGATCCGGACGACTACGAGCAGTTCCGCGAGTGGGCGACGGCCGAGGACGGCACCAAGGTCCCGATCTCGATCGTCAAGCGCAAGGACTGCACGCTCCCGGCGCCGACGGTGCTCTACGGCTACGGCAGCTACGAGACGTCGATCGACCCGTCGTTCTCGGTGCCGCGGCTGTCGATCCTCGACCGGGGGTTCGTGTTCTCCGTGGCGCACGTACGCGGCGGCGGCGAGATGGGTCGTCAGTGGTACGAGGACGGCAAGCTCACCAGGAAGAAGAACACGTTCACCGATTTCGTGGCGGCGGTCCGGCACATGAAGCGGTCGGGCTGGAGCTCGAAGGTGATCGCCCGCGGCGGCTCGGCGGGCGGGCTGCTCATGGGCGCGGCGGTGAACCTGGCGCCGGAGGAGTTCGCGGGCGTGGTGGCCGAGGTGCCGTTCGTGGACGCGCTCAACACCATCCTCGACCCGTCGCTGCCGCTGACCGTGATCGAGTGGGACGAATGGGGCGACCCGCTGCACAATCCCGAGGTGTACGCCTACATGAAGGGTTACACGCCGTACGAGAACGTGGACGGCAGGACGTACCCGCCCATTCTCGCGATCACCAGCCTGAACGACACCCGGGTGCTCTACCACGAGCCGGCCAAGTGGATCGCGCGGCTGCGCGCGACCGCCGCAGGGGGGCCGTTCCTGCTGAAGACGGAGATGGGCGCGGGCCACGGCGGGCGCAGCGGGCGCTACGACGCCTGGCGGGAGGAGGCGTTCGCGCTCGCGTGGATGATCGAGAGGGGCACCGCGTGACCTATCCGGCCGACCCGGCGCGCTACGAGCGGCAGCCGTACAACCGCAGCGGGCGCAGCGGGCTCAAGCTGCCGGCGGTGTCGCTGGGGCTCTGGCACAACTTCGGCGACGACCGCCCCCTGGCCACCTCGCGGGCGATCCTGCGGCGCGCCTTCGACCTCGGGGTGACGCACTTCGACCTGGCCAACAACTACGGCGTGCCGGGCGGGTCCGCGGAGCGGAACTTCGGCCAGATCTTCCGGCAGGACTTCGCGCCGTACCGGGACGAGCTGATCATCTCGACCAAGGCCGGCTATGACATGTGGCCCGGCCCGTACGGCGAGTGGGGCTCGCGCAAGTACCTGCTGGCCAGCCTGGACCAGTCGCTGGCGCGGATGGGCCTGGAGTACGTCGACGTCTTCTACAGTCACCGGCCGGATCCCGACACGCCGCTGGAGGAGACGATGGGGGCGCTGGACCGGGCGGTGCGCTCGGGCAAGGCGCTGTACGCGGGCATCTCCAACTACTCGGCGGAGAAGACCGCGCAGGCGGCCAGGATCATGCGGGAGCTGGGCACGCCGCTCCTCATCCACCAGCCGTCCTACTCGATGATCAACAGGTGGATCGAGGGCGGGCTGCTGGACGTGCTGGAGGAGGCGGGCATGGGCTGCATCGTGTACTCGCCGCTGGCGCAGGGCCTGCTGACCGACCGCTACCTGAAGGGCGTCCCGGCGGACTCGCGGGCGGCCACCAGCCGGTTCCTCAGTGCCGACCGGATCGACACCGAGCTGGCCGGCCGGCTGAACGAGCTGGCCGCGGAGCGGGGTCAGACGCTGGCCCAGATGGCGCTGTCGTGGACGCTCAGGGACTCGCGGGTGACGAGCGTGCTGATCGGCGCGAGCAGCGTCAGGCAGCTGGAGGACAACGTGGCGTGCGTCGAGGGCCCGGCGTTCACCGAGGACGAGCTGGCGGCCGTCGACGCGATCACAGCGCCTCGTGCCGCTGAAGGTAGGTGAACGACGCCCATCCGGGGAGGACCGGCAGCCAGAACGTGAGCAGCCGGTAGAGGAGCACCGCCGAGGTGGCCAGCTCGGCGGGCACCCCGGCGACGGTGAGGCCGAGCGTGAGTGAGGCCTCGACCGCGCCCAGGCCGCCGGGCGTGGGCGCGGCCGAGCCGATGGCGTTGGCCGTGAGGTAGACGACCGCGACGGTGGTGAAGCCGATCTGCCAGTTGAAGGCGTGCACGCACGCGTACAGGCAGAGCACGAACGTGAGCGTGATCATGAGTGTGCCGATCGAGCCCTCGATCAGCTTGCGCGGCGACTGGAGCACGTCCAGCAGCCGCGGCAGCACGTTGGAGAACAGCCGCCGCATCCGCCGGGTCACCAGCCTGCGCAGCGGCGGCACCCCCAGCAGCACCACGACGAGCAGGGCGACGGCGAGCAGCACCACCACCAGGCCGCGTGACGGGGTGAAGGTGCTGGCGGTGTTGGAGCCGGTGATGTAGGCGAACAGCAGCAGCAGCGCGATGTGGAAGGCGAACATGACGAGCTGCGAGGCGCCGACGCTGGCCACCGCCAGGGCCGGCGCGATGCCGCGCTTTTGCAGGTAGCGGGTGTTGATGGCGACGCCGCCGACGGCGGCGGGGGCGACCAGCTTCACGAACGAGGCCGCGAACTGCACGAGCGTGGTCCGCCACAGCGGCAGCGCGTCGGGCACGAAGCCTCTCAGCATGAGCGCGGCGGCCACGAAGCTGACGAACGAGGCGCCCAGCGCCAGCACCGACCAGGCCCAGTTGGCCTGGACCACCACATCGACCAGGTTGACCCGGCTGAGCTGGGAGAGCAGGAAGTAGGCGGCGAGCGCGCTGGCGATGATGGTGACCAGGGTGCGCGGCCGGAACCGCTCCAGCCGGATCTCCTCGACCGTCACCTCGGGTTCGAGTGCGACGATCTGCTCGCGGATGGCGCCGAGGAGGTTCTTGTCCTTGGCCAGGGCCGAACGGGTCTCGCGGGTCAGCGCGATGCGCTGCAGCAGCGGCATGGCGGCGGCCAGCGACTCCGTCCCGATGACCGCGTTGGCCGTGCGGACCGAGCGCTCCGGGCCGACGCGCAGCGCCAGGTAGACCAGGAGCTGGGCGATGTCGAGGCGGAGCAGCAGGTCGCCGGCGGCGATCTCGCCGCTGCGGGCGTCGGTGAGCACGACCCGGCCGGCCTGGTCGAGGTGGATGCCCTCGCCGGTGAGCCGCCGATGCGCGAGCCGCTGGATCTGCAGCAGCGACACCTGCTCCCAGATCTGGTGGAGGAGATCGTCGTCGATCTCCTCGCTGGGCACCTCGTCGAGCGGCCTGGTGTCGATGTGCTCGTAGGCGAGCAGCGCGGCCTCGGTGCCGATCTCGCTGGTGCCGAGCAGCCGCGGCGTGCTGGCTCCCGCCGCCTGCGCGGCGTAGGCCATCAGGGCCTCGCGTTCCAGCTCGGCGCGGAGCGAGCGGATGGCTTTTCGCCTGGTCTCGGTGCTGAGCCGGAAGCGCCGCCACAGCCGGTACGGCAGGCCCGCCACCTGGCGGTCGCGGTCGAGGACGGTGACGTCGATCCTGGCGCCGTCGGCGAGCCCGACGGTGTAGCGGCGGCTGCCCTGGGTGTCGTCCTCGATGCGGCGGGCCGACACCGGCTTGAACGACAGCTTGCGCAGCGCCGCGAGCACCGCGCTCCCCGGCGGCCTGGTGTTGGGGCTGCCGATGCCGTACAGGGTGGCGAAGCCGATGGCCATGCCGACCAGGACGGTGACGATGGCGCCCGGCAGCGTGATCTGCCTGCCGGAGTAGAGGGCGAGGATGTAGAGGGCGATCACCGTCCACATGAGCGCCCGCCACGTGGGCCTGCGTGAGACGCGGACCGCGGTGGTGTAGGCGAGGACGGACGTGAGCAGCGTGTTGAGCGGCTCGATGTCGCGGCCGCCGGTGAGCAGCTGGCTGAGGTCGTCGGCGTTGCCCGCGATCAGCCACTGGCCGATCAGGAACGCGCCGACCATGCCGATGATGGCGGCGATCAGGCCCTCGGCGACGCGCAGGCCGTCACGGTGGAAGACCCGCTCCACGGCGAAGGCGACCGGGACGATCAGCACGGCGGCGCCGCCGATGAACGTGGCGACCCGGCTGAGCAGCGGGACCAGGGTGGTGCCCTCGGTGACGTCCCGTTCCAGCCCGTACAGGGTCTGCTTGGCGACCAGGGCCAGCAGGATCACCGCGCCCAGCGCGACCAGCGTGACGAGCAGGCGCAGCAGGTCGGACGGGCGGCGCAGGCGCTGCGGCAGCAGCGGCTCCACCACGTGCACGTGGGGCTCGGCGCGCGCCTGTGGCGCGGGCGGGTTCCCGTGAGAGGGTCCCTCCGCGTCCTCGTCTTTTTTGATTTCGACCACCGACAGCGATTCTGCACCTTCCACGCGAGAGCGCGCGTTCCTGCGGCCCTAGTGTCCGAATCGTCACGTGAACGTGCCTACCGGGTTGGGAGCCTCTTGCCTCTAGGCTTTGACTCATGCCAGGTGATGTGAGGGTACTGGGCGCCTGTCCGCTCGATTGTCCTGACACGTGTTCCTGGGTGGTCACCGTGCGCGACGGCGAGGCCGTCTCCATGCGCGGCAATCCGGACCATCCTTACACCCGTGGCGCGCTCTGCGTAAAGGTCAACCGCTATCTGGAGCATTCCCGGTCCGCCGACCGCATCCTGTACCCGCTGCGGCGGGTGGGCCCGAAGGGGTCCGGGCGGTTCGAGCGCATCAGCTGGGACGAGGCGCTGGAGGAGATCTCCGTACGGCTGCGCGGCATCGTCGAGGAGCACGGCGGCCAGGCGATCTGGCCCTACCTCGGCACCGGGTCGCTCGGTTACCTGCAGGGCTGCGAGGGCGTGGCGGGACGGCGGTTCTGGAACATGCTGGGCGCGTCCCGGCACTGGCTGAACATCTGCTCGACCGCCGGCAACACCGGGCTGAGGCTGACCAACGGCACCCCCGGCGGCATGGACCCGGAGAACTTCGCGCTGGCCGGGCTGATCCTGCTGTGGGGCACGAACACCCTCACCAGCGGCCACCACCTGTGGAAGTTCATCCAGGACGCGCGCGCCGACGGCGCGTACGTGGTGGCCGTCGACCCGATCCGCACCCGTACGGCCGACCAGGCGGACGAGCATCTGGCGATCCGCCCCGGCACCGACGCGGCGCTCGCTCTCGGCCTGCTGCACGTGGTGCTGGCCGAGGGCGCCCAGGACGAGGAGTTCCTGGCCGCGCACACCGAGGGCTGGGAGGACTTCCGGGCGGAGATCCTGGAGTGTCCGCCGGAGCGGGCGGCGCGGATCACCGGCATCCCGGCCGAGGCCATCCACAGGCTGGGGACGAGGCTGGCTCACACCCGGCCCACCGCGATCCGCGCCACCATGGGCATCCAGCGGCACGCGGGCGGCGGCACCGCCCTGCGCACGATCGCCTCGATCCCCGCCGTGACCGGCGACTGGCGCCACCCCGGCGGCGGCGTGGCGTACTCGACCAGCGGCCACGTGCACCTCGCCGTCGACACCCGCGACGACCTGCTGCCCGGACCGGTCCGCACGCTCACCATGACCCGGCTCGGCTCGGAGCTGGCCGACCCGGACTCAGTCAAGTGCCTGTGGGTCTACGCGGCCAACCCGGCGGGCTCGACCTCCGACGGCAACGCGGTGCGGGCGGGCCTGGCCCGCGAGGACCTGTTCACGGTGGTCATGGAGCAGTTCCCGACCGACACCGTCGACTACGCCGACATCGTGCTGCCCGCCACCATGCAGACCGAGCACGTCGACCTGCACGCCGGTTACGGGCATCTCTACCTTTTGTGGAACGAGCCCGCCACGGCTCCGCCCGGCGAGTGCCTGTCGACGACCGAGACGTTCCGGCGGCTGGCCGCGCACCTGGGGATGACCGAGCCGTCGCTGTTCGCCTCGGACCTGGAGCTGGCCGAGGAGCTGCTGTCGAGCGGTCACCCGTCGCTGGAGGGCGTCACACTCGATCGGCTGCGCAAGGAGGGCTGGGCGCGGATGAACTATCCCACGCCCTTCGCCCCGTTCGCCGAGGGCTTCCCCACCGGCTCCGGGCGGATGCGCTTCCCGCCGCGGGGCAAGGCGTACGTGCCGCCGCGCTCCTCCCTGACCGACGACGGGCTGGTGCTGATCACCCCGGCGGCGCACACGTTTCTCAACACCACGTTCGGCAACAATCCCGAGCTGCTGCGGCGGGCCAAGGACCCGGTGGTGCTGGTCAACCCGGCGGACGCGGCGGCACGCGGGCTGACGGACGGGCAGCGGGTGCGGGTGCGCAACGCCGTCGGCGAGTTCCTGGCCGACGTGGAGGTCAGCGACCGGGTGGCTCCCGGCGTGGTGGCCTCGCCCAAGGGCCGCTGGCCCAAGCTCAGCCCCGGCGGCGCGAACGCCAACGCGGTGGTCGAGGAGCGCGACGCCGACCTGGGCAGGGGCGCGGTCTACCACGACAACCGGGTGGAGCTCATCCCTTGTGCCGATCCAGGAACGCGACAATACCCGGGGGGCACATGACCTCAACGCTGGGATTCGCGATCCTCGCCGTGTTGGCCCGCGGCGAGCGCACCGGGTACGACATCGCCGCCTCCATGCGCCGGCCGGTGTCCTACTTCTGGACGGCCGGCCACAGCCAGATCCACGCCGAGCTGCAGAAGCTGCTGGCCGCCGAGCTGGTGACGTACGAGAAGGAGGCCGGCCCCGGGCCGCAGGACAAGAAGATCTACCGCCTGACCGGCGACGGCACCGCCGCGCTGCGCGCGTGGATCACCGAGCCGCCGCGCGAGCGGCCCGAACGCGACGAACTGGTGCTCAAGACGTACGCCGCGGGGCTCGCCGACCCGGCGGCGCTGCGCCGGCTCTTCGCCGACCAGCTCGCCCGGCACGAGGCGCGCCTGGTCGAGTACGCGCGGGAGGAGGAGGCCATCGGCGGGCCGCCCGCGTTCGGCGACCCGCGCTGGGGCAACTACGCGGCGCTGCGCTGCGGGCTCGGGTACGAGCGTCACCGGGCCGAGTGGTGCAGGTGGATGCTCGATCAGCTCAACGCGAGCTTGTAGCCCTCGTGGGAGGCGGTGAAGCCGAGCGAGTCGTAGAAGCGGTGCGCGTCGGCGCGCGACTTGTCGGAGGTGAGCTGCACCATCACGCACCCGCGGGCGCGCGCCCGGTCGATCCCCCACCGGATCATCCTGCGGCCCAGGCCCTGCCCGCGGGCCGAGGCGGCGACCCTGACCGCCTCGATCTGGCAGCGTTCGGCGCCCAGCCGTGACAGCCCGGCCAGGTAGCTCAGCTGCATCGTGCCGATCACCTTGCCGTCGCGCTCGGCGACGATCAGCTCGTCGTACGGGTCGGCGTCGATCCGCTCGAACGCCGCCAGGTAGCGCGGGTCGCCGGGGTCACCCTCGCGCCGGGCCCCCAGCGGGTCGTCGGCCAGCATCGCCACGATCGCGGGCAGGTCGTCCCTGCGGGCGGCGCGGAAGAGCAGCGACAGCAGGTAGTGGGACTCCGGGATGTCCGGGTTCGACGGCAGGCCCATGGTCCTGCCGCTGGGCGTGAACCCCTTGCCCGTGTAGAGCGCGCGGGCGGCCGCGTTGTGGTCGGCGCACCACAGCTCGACCTCCTCCACGCCGGCCTGCCGGGCCCGCTCCACCGCCGCGTCAACCAGCCGCGAGCCGACGCCGCGGTTCCTGGCCTCCGGCGCCACCCACATGGCCAGCAGATGGGCTCTGCCCTCCTCGATCCGCACGCAGACCAGCCCCACGTCGCGGCCCTCCCGCACGGCCACCCGCCACCAGGACCCGGTCAGCCGCTCGGTCCAGGTCTCGGGAGTGAACCGGCTCTCCCGCTCGTACGAGGACCCGAACGCGTCCGGTGTGTCCCGCAACGCCCGCAACCGGACCGTCTTGAGCCGCTCCCACTCGTCCGGGCCGAACCGCTCGATCATGACTTCATCCATGGGCCGCATCTTCCCAGGAACTTCGTACCAGGGTCGAAATCAGGTGCATCCCCGATGTGGGCAAGGGACGCGTCCAGGCACGCTGAGGACATGAACGAAATCACGCGACGCGATGAAGTCTCCCTGGCAGGCGCGGCGCTGCGGGGGGCCCCGTGGAAGGCCGCCGCCATCGGCGGCGGCGCGGTGGCCGCGGCCGGCCTCGGCGTCGGGCTGATCACCGGGGGCGGCGATCTCAGCTGGGCGCTCGGCCTCGGCGTCGCCCTGTTCACCTTGATCGCCGCGATCGGGGCGGTGGCCAAGCCGCACGAGGGCGACCGCGTGACCCGGCAGGCGCGGCAGTGGGGGCTGCGGCACCCGTGGAAGTTCGCGCTGATGCCGGCCGGCCTCTCCGCGGTGCTCGACTATCCGGTGCAGCTCATCTTCGACGGCGAGGGCGTGTTCGGCGCCGGCTTCGACGCCCTCTGGCACGGCCTGCTGGTGTACGTCATCGCGGGCATCCTGACCCTGACCGTGAAGGGCCGCGCCGTGACCCGATGACCGCTCACGCCTCGCGCTCGGCCTGGCTGCGGCACACGCAGAACTCGTTGCCCTCCGGGTCGAGCATCGTGACCCAGCCCTTGCCGCCGGCGGCGCGGTGGTCGGCGTGCAGCCTCGCGCCGAGCCCGAGCAGCCGCTCGACCTCCTGCTCGCGGGTGCTCCCGGGGGTGGCGCTGACGTCGAGGTGCAGCCGGTTCTTCACCGACTTGCCCTCCGGGACGCGGATGAACAGCAGGAACGGGTAGCGCTCCGTGCGCAGCATCACCTCCTCGTCACCCGGCTTGTCGCCTTCGCCGAGCGGCAGGCCGAGCGCCTGGCCCCACCACGTGGCGAGGGTGTACGGATCG
This sequence comes from Nonomuraea corallina, assembly GCF_027620315.1. Taxonomy (GTDB): domain Bacteria; phylum Actinomycetota; class Actinomycetes; order Streptosporangiales; family Streptosporangiaceae; genus Nonomuraea; species Nonomuraea corallina. The sequence goes on from NZ_JAPNNL010000192.1 coordinate 10,117, forward strand.
GCGCAGTCGACGGTCACGCACTGGATCTCGATCATCCGTCCACCCAATCGCGGCGCGGGCGAGGGCGTCAAACGGGCCGGTCCCACCAGATGGTGACCCAGCGGTCGCGGGGCAGCGGCCACATGCCGAGTTCCAGCGCCGTCCGCCCGACCTCCTGGGCCCGGGACGGGTCCAGGCAGAGGCGGTGGCAGGCGCTGGCCGCCAGCTCCTCCAGCGAGCCGAACCGCTCCAGCGGGGACTCCCGCTCCTCGACGTGGACGTCGAAGCCGAGCGCGGCGGCCAGCGCCACGCAGTCCTCGGCGATGGGCCGCACCGGCCGCACGAGGTCGTGGAAGTGCTCCCACAGCGGCGAGAGCCAGCTCATCGGGTGACGGTTGGGCAGCTCCAGCACCACCCGGCCGCGGCTGCGCGCGGCCAGGGCGAGCAGGAAGCGGTCGAGGTCGGGCACGTTGTAGACCACGTGGGCGGCGACGGCCACGTCGACCTCGGGCACTCCCTCGGCCACGTCGGGCCAGCGGCCCGTGACCGTGGTGACGGGCACGCCCAGCTTGTCGGCGCGGGCCGCCAGCTCCTCCAGCATCTCGCCCGAGGTGTCGACCGCGTACAGGTGACCGATCCGCGCGTGCAGGGGCAGGGACGCGGCCCCGGGGCCGGAGCCGACGTCCAGCAGCGCGCCTCCGCCGGGCAGCGCCTCGGCCGTCCGGGCCAGTGTGGGGCCCTCGTCGGGCTCGGCCAGCGCCTGGTCGGTCCGGGCGGTGAAGCGCGCCAGCGGATAGGACCAGGGGTCGGCCGGCGCGGCGGCCAGAATCTTCTCCGGGATGGCCCAGGATTCCAGGCGCTCCCGCCAGAGCGCGGCGAGCTCTTCGGCGTCCATGGAGTCGAGCATGCCATGCATGGCAGTGGTTACCCGCGGGTAGCATTCCCGGTAAGGTTACTGGCCAGTACATGACGCACCGGGTTCAAGGAGAGCTGCACCCATGGGCCACTACAAGAGCAACCTGCGTGACCTCGAATTCAACCTCTTCGAAGTCTTCGGGCGACGCGAGATCCTCGGCAGCGGTCCCTACGCGGAGATCGACGAGGACATCGCACGCGGCCTCCTGGAAGAAGTCAACCGGCTGTCCACCACGGTGCTGGCCGACTCGTTCGAGGAGAGCGACCGCCACCCGCCCGTGTTCGATCCCGCCACCGGGTCGGTGACCCTGCCCGACAGCTTCAAGAAGTCGTACCAGGCCATGATCGACGGCGGCTGGGCCCACCTCGACCTGCCGCAGGACCTGGGCGGCCCCGGCGTCCCGCGCAGCCTCGCCTGGGCGACGGCCGAGCTGGTGCTCGGCGCCAACCCGGCGGTCTACATGTACGCGGCCGGCCCCAGCTTCGCCTACACGCTGTGGAAGCTCGGCACCCCCGAGCAGAAGCGCTTCGCCGAAATGGCCATCGAGCGCAACTGGGGCGCCACCATGGTGCTCACCGAGCCCGACGCGGGCTCCGACGTCGGCGCCGGCCGCGCCAAGGCCGTCCAGCAGCCTGACGGCACCTGGCACATCGAGGGCGTCAAGCGCTTCATCACCAGCGCCGAGCAGGACATGACGGAGAACATCTTCCACCTGGTCCTGGCCAGGCCCGAAGGCCACGGGCCCGGCACCAAGGGGCTGTCGATGTTCCTGGTGCCGAAGTACCACGTCGACCTGGAGACCGGCGAGCTCGGCGAGCGCAACGGCGCGTACGTGACCAACGTCGAGAAGAAGATGGGCCTGAAGGTCTCCACGACCTGCGAGCTCACCTTCGGCGAGAAGCACCCGGCGATCGGCTGGCTGGTCGGCGACGTGCACGAGGGCATCAAGCAGATGTTCATGGTCATCGAGCACGCCCGCATGATGGTCGGCACCAAGGCCATCGCGACCCTGTCCACCGGCTACCTCAACGCCCTGGAGTACGCCAGGACCCGCGTGCAGGGCGCCGACCTGACCCGTCAGGCCGACAAGACGGCCCCCCGGGTCACCGTCATCCACCACCCGGACGTGCGCCGCGAGCTGATGCTGCAGAAGGCGTACGCCGAGGGCATGCGGGCGCTCGTGCTCTACACGGCCACCTTCCAGGACGCCGTGCAGATGGACCCGGACGACCGGCACGCGCAGGAGATGAACGACCTGCTGCTGCCCATCGTCAAGGGCGTCGGCTCCGAGCGCTCGTACGAGATGCTGTCGCGCTCGCTGCAGACCCTGGGCGGCTCCGGCTACCTCCAGGACTACCCGATCGAGCAGTACATCAGGGACGCGAAGATCGACTCCCTGTACGAGGGCACGACCGCCATCCAGGGCCTGGACCTGTTCTTCCGCAAGATCCTGCGCAACCAGGGCTCCGCCATCGGCAAGCTGATCGCCGAGATCAACGCGTTCGCCGCCTCCGAGGCGGGCAACGGCCGGCTCAAGGAGGAGCGCAAGCTGCTCGTCGAGGCCGCGGCCGAGGTCAAGGCCATGGGCGACACCATGGCGGCCTGGGCGATCGGCTCGATGGACAAGCCGGAGGAGGTCTACAAGGTCGGCCTGAACACCACCAGGTTCCTGCTCGCGCTGGGCGACCTGGTGATCGGCTGGCTGCTGCTGCGCCAGGCCGAGGTCGCCCTGGCCAAGCTGGCGGACGGCGAGGACCCGTTCTACCAGGGCAAGGTGGCCGCGGCCGGGTTCTTCGCCCAGACCGTGCTGCCGCGCCTGGCCGCCGAGCGGCGCATCCTCGACGCCACCGGCCTGCAGGTCATGGAGCTGCCGGAGGACGCCTTCTAGCGGACCCGGACGCCCGCCCTGGACGCCCGTTCCGTACGCGGAGCGGGCGTCCGGCGTTCTCAGGCACGGTAGTGATCGTCCATACTCGGGTATGACCGTGGGCGTACGGACTGTTTGCCAGTGGAGGCCGTCATGGGTGTCGGGGTCAGCATCTTCTTCCTCACGCTCGGCGCCATCCTGAGGTTCGCGATCGAGCCCGACGTGTTCGGCGACAGCGTCCACATGGACGTCATCGGTCTCATCTTCATGATCGTGGGCGGGGTGGGCGTCGTGCTGAGCCTCGTGCTGGCGCCCAGGCGCGGCAGCACCTCCGAGAACCGGCTGATGCACCGCGAGAACAACCCGCCCGAGGTCTAACAGGCGTACTGCACGGCGGCGCGGCTCGCCAGGATCGGCCTGATGTGGTCGGCGATCACCGCCTGGTGCGCCGGATGGTCGCGATAGGCCGTGTAGGCGTCCTCGTCGTCGAAGTCGGCCACGACCGCGAAGTCGTGGTTGCCGGTGTTGATGCCGGCGTCGGGGCCGAACGCGTAGGAGCGGATCTGCGGGATCTGACCGGGAAGCGCGCTCAGCCCGGCCGCGACCGCGGCCTTCTGCTCCTCGGTGGCCTCGGGCGACCAGGTGAAAAGCACCACGTGACGAATCATGGCCGCACCCTATCGACCTGATCAGGCCCGGTCCGCCGCGGCCCTGGCGGACGACCGCGGCGGGGGGGGGGGGGGG
>NZ_JAPNNL010000193.1 GCF_027620315.1 Nonomuraea corallina
GCCCCGCTGCTGGCGTTCATCATCCTGGCCGGCATCATCGGCGGCGGCGGCTACTACGGCTACCGCTGGTTCAGCGACGCGCTGGTGCCCGACGACTACACCGGTCAGGGCACGGGCGAGGTCATGATCCAGATCAAGGACGGCCAGAGCGCCTCGGAGGTGGCCGCGGAGCTGCAGCGGCAAGGGGTCGTCGCCAGCGCCAAGGCCTTCATCAACGCCATCGACAACGCGAAGAAGAGCTCCTCCCTCCAGCCCGGCACGTACAAGCTGCGCAAGCAGATGGCCGCCGCCGAAGCGGTCAAGCTGCTCGATCCGGACAACCTGATCGTGGCCAAGGCGACGATCAAGGAGGGGCTGCGACTCACCGACATGTACAAGCAGCTCGCGGAGAAGACCGGCAAGGCGCCGAAGGAGTTCGAGAACGCGGCCAAGAGCGCCGAGGACCTCGGCCTGCCCCGCTACGCCAAGGGCAAGCTGGAGGGCTACGCCTTCCCGGCCACCTACGACTTCCAGCCGGACGCCACCGCGGCCGAGATGCTGGCGCAGATGGTGGAGCGCTTCAACCAGGCGGCCGAGCAGCTCGACCTGGAGGCCAGCGCCAGGAAGATGGGTTACACCCCGCACGAGATCATCACCATCGCCAGCATCATCCAGGCGGAGGCCGGCCGTCACGAGGACATGCCGAAGATCGCGCGGGTCATCTACAACCGGCTCAACCGTGAGCCCGAGATGAAGCTGGCGATGGACAGCACGGTCATGTACGCCTGGGGCCGCTACCGTACCCGGGCGACCCACGCCGAGCTGGAGATCAAGTCTCCGTACAACACCTACAAGCACCTCGGCCTGCCGCCCGGCCCGATCGCCAATCCCGGTGACCACGCCATCGAGGCGGCGCTCAACCCGGCGAAGGGGTCGTGGCTGTTCTTCGTCGCCACCGACCCGAAGAGCAACGTCACCAAGTTCGCCACCACCGAGGCGGAGTTCGCGGCGCTCCGGGCCGAGCTGGAGCGGAACTCGGCGGGCGGCTGACCCGTATGATGGCGGAGCGAAAGGGGGGTGCATGCGAGCTGCCGTGATGGGCTCGCCGATCGCCCACTCGCTCTCGCCGCACCTGCACCGGGCCGCCTACCGCGAGCTGGGGTTGTCCGGCTGGTGCTACGACGCGTTCGAGTGCGACGAGGTGGCGCTGCCCGCCCTGCTGCACGAGCTGCGCCCGGTCCGCGGCGAAGGGCCCGAAGGGCCGGGCACCTGGGCCGGGCTGTCGCTGACCATGCCGCTCAAGCGGGCCGTGCTGCCGCTGCTCGACACCGTGTCCGACCTGGCGGTCGAGGTCGGCGGGGCGAACACGGTGGTGTTCGCCGGCGGCGCCGCCCACGGCGACAACACCGACGTCCACGGCATCGAGCGGGCCCTGGCCGAGGCCGGGGTCCCGGCGCCGCGCTCGGCGACCGTGCTGGGCGGCGGCGCCACCGCCTGTTCCGCGCTGGCCGCGCTGCGCGGCCTGGGTCTGTACGAGGCCACGCTGGTGGTCCGCGACCCGGCGCGGGCGGGCGAGACGATGGGCGCGGCCGAGCGGCTCGGGGTGGCGCTGGCGGTGCAGACGTTCGACAAGCTGGCCGCGGCCGCCCAGGTGGACCTGGTGGTCTCCACCCTGCCGGGCGGCGCCGCCGACGTGTTCGCCGACCGGCTGGCCGGGGTCCCGGCGCTGTTCGACGTGGTCTACTCGCCCTGGCCGACCCGGGCGGCGGCGGCCGTCGAGTCCGCGGGCGGCATCGTGGTCGGCGGCTTCGCGATGCTGCTCCACCAGGCGGTGCGCCAGGTGGAGCTGATGACGGGCCGGGCCGACGTCCCGGTGGCGGCGATGCGCGCGGCCGGCGAGGCCGAGATCCTCAGACGGGCCACTCGAACGGGTTGACGACCGTCACCCCGATGCCGTCGAAGTCCTTGACGTTACGGGTGACCACGCTCCACCCGTGCACCTTCGCAGTGGCGGCGATGAGCGCGTCCGCCGTGGGGAGCGGGCGCTGAGTACGCAGACGGCCCCACTCTTCGGCGATGTCCGGAGAGATGGGCACGATTCGATCCCGGAATGACGCGTAAAGGGTGGCGAGCCAGCGCTCAAGGACCAGGGCCTGCTGAGGGTCGCTCTTCCTCCGAAGCTCGATGCCCCAGCGGATCTCGCCGATGGACAGCGCGCTCAGGTAGAGCGTGGGCCCCAGCGAGGAGTCCACCCATGCCCTGACGGGTGGGCTGCCATTGCGCTTCCTCACCTCGGAGACGATGTTGGTGTCGAGGAGGTAACCGACGCTCACCAGCCCAGGTCCACTTCCCGCGGCAGTTCCTTGCTGCGTGGGAATTCCAGGTCGTCGTCCCAGTCGGGCGCGTTGAGCAGGAACTCCTTGAAGTCCGGCTGTTCGCCCTTGAGCCGCCGATACTCAGCCATGTCGATGACCACCGCGACGTCCTGCCCATGGCGGGTGACGATCTGTGGTCCCTCGTCGTGCGCCTTCCTGACGACCTCGCTGAAGCGCTGCTTGGCCTCTTGAAGCTGCCAAATAGCCATGGAATCCCCTCTTCTGTCCAGACTGGACAGAAGTTTACCGGGGTGCCCCCCGTACGCAGGGAAGATTCGAGGATGTTCTGTGGTTGTGGTAGCGTAACTCTCTGATCGGTCCGGCATGCCATTGCTGGACGCGCAAGCGGAGGTCTCCTCCCACCCGGGCGGCCGGAAGGCGGCCGGGTCAAGGATCACGCCGGACTACTCCGGGGAGCTTGAAGGCCACGACGCCGAAGAGCTCAGTGGCCCCGCATGCGCGACGTGCGGGGCTTTTCGCGTTTTCGCGGGAGCTCCGGCACGACGAGCACGTAGGGATCGCAAACCTAGGAGGCCCCATCAGCACTGAGCCCCGCATCAACGAGCGTATCCGAGTTCCCGAGGTGCGCCTCGTGGGCCCGAACGGCGAGCAGGTGGGCATCGTGTCCATCCACGACGCACTCAAGCTCGCCCAGGAAGCCGACCTCGACCTCGTCGAGGTCGCGGCGACGGCTCGACCGCCCGTGTGCAAGCTCATGGACTACGGCAAGTTCAAGTACGAGTCCGCGATGAAGGCGCGCGAGGCGCGCAAGAATCAGGCGCACACGATCATCAAGGAGATCAAGCTCCGGCCGAAGATCGACCCGCACGACTACGAGACCAAGAAGGGTCACGTGGTCCGGTTCCTCAAGGCCGGGGACAAGGTCAAGGTCACGATCATGTTCAGGGGCCGTGAGCAGTCCCGGCCCGAGCTGGGGTTCAGGCTCCTGCAGCGGCTCGCGGAGGACGTCCAGGAGCTCGGCTTCGTGGAGTCCCAGCCCAAGCAGGACGGCCGTAACATGATCATGGTGATCGGTCCGCACAAGAAGAAGGCCGAGGCCAAGGCCGAGAAGGCCGCCGCCAAGGCGCAGCGTGGCAGCGAGGAGCCCTCCGCACAGGAGGTGTGACCCGCGGCTCGCGCCGGCCTCGCCGGCGCGTTCCCGAGCGGCCAGCGCAAGACGAAGACGCCGAGACCGGGTCGGCCCGCCACCGGCCCGGCCACCGGCACGACCGAATGAGGAGAGACGGCGAGATGCCGAAGATGAAGACGCACAGCGGTGCGAAAAAGCGGTTCCGGCTCACCGGCACCGGCAAGGTGAAGCGCCGCCGCGCCAACCGCGCTCACTACAACGAGTGGAAGTCGTCTAAGCTGACGCGCCGTCTCAAGAACGAGGTCGTCCTTTCCGACGCCGACTCCAAGAAGATCAAGAAACTGCTCGCCAAGTAGCGCGAACCCCCGGGGAGAAGAATCATGGCACGCGTGAAGCGGGCGCTCAACGCCAAGAAGAAGCGCAAGGTCGTTCTCGAGCGGGCAACCGGTTACCGTGGCCAGCGGTCGCGGCTCTACCGCAAGGCCAAGGAGCAGATGCTCCACTCGATGACGTACGCCTATCGGGACCGCAAGGACCGCAAGGGCGCCTTCCGCCGGCTGTGGATCCAGCGGATCAACGCCGCGGCTCGTCAGAACGGCATCACCTACAACCGCCTTATCCAGGGCCTGCGCCTGGCCAACATCGAGGTGGACCGCAAGATCCTCGCCGATCTCGCGGTGAACGACAGCCAGACCTTCGCCACGCTCGTGGAGGCCGCCAAGAAGGCGCTGCCCGCGAACGTGAACGCGCCGGCCGCGGGCTGACCGGAATTTCGCGGGAAGGGCTCACCCCGGCGGTGGGCCCTTTTCCATGCACACCCACAGGAGTGAGATGGCCGGAGCCGAGCTGACCAATGTCCGGTCACCGCGGGTCAAGGCGGCTCGCAGGCTCACCAAGCGCGCCTTCCGCGACCAGGACCGCAAGTTCCTGGCCGAGGGCCCGCAGGCGGTGCGCGAGGCGCTCAAGCTGGACGGGACCACGCTGGAGCTGTTCGCCACGGCCGAGGCCGAGGCCCGCCACCCCGAGCTGATCGGCGCCGCCGCCGCCCAGGGCGTCCACGTCCACCGGGCCAGCGGCGAGGTCATGGCCGAGCTGTCGCAGACCGTCACCCCGCAGGGCCTGGTGGCCGTCTGCCGCCCGGTGCACGTGCCGCTCGCCGAGGCGCTTCCGGGGCCGGCGCGGCTGGTGGCCGTCCTCGCGCACGTGCGCGACCCGGGCAACGCCGGCACGGTCATGCGCGCCGCCGACGCCGCGGGCGCCGACGCCGTGGTCTTCACCGATGCGAGCGTGGATCCGTACAACGGCAAGTGCGTGCGCGCCAGCGCGGGTAGCCTGTTCCACGTACCCGTGGCCATCGGCGCACCGGTCGCCGAGACCGTGCGCCGGCTGAAGGAACACGGCCTGCGCGTGCTCGCGGCCGACGGCGCGGGCCGTCACACGCTCGACGACGTCGACCTGTCGGGTCCCACCGCGTGGATCTTCGGCAACGAGGCGTGGGGCCTTCCCGAAGAGGTGCTCGGGCTGGCCGACGATGTGGTGCGCGTACCCATCTACGGACAGGCCGAGAGCCTCAATCTGGCCACCGCCGCGGCGGTGTGCCTGTACTCCTCCGCCAGGGCTCAGCGAGTGCCCTAGGCGGTGGGAAACCCGCTATTGTCGGCCTTGAAGGCGGAGGAGGCGAGCTCGTGCACGGCGCAGACACCGACGGGCGGCTGGTTGCCGCCGCGTGCACGATAGCGATCGACGACCTTCCCGACGGCCTCATCGTCGCCGACCGGTTCGGCCGGGTGCTCGCGGTCAACCGCGCCGCCGCCCGGCTCACCGGCGTCACGCCGGAGCGCGCCGTCGGCCGGGACATGGCCGAGGTGTTCCCGTTCCGCGACAACGACGGCCGCGACTGGTGGAAGGCGCTCGACCCCGAGCGCGGCCCCCGCATCCGCAGCCGCGTGCCGGAGCGCCCGCTCCACCTGCCCGGCCGCCAGGAGGTGTACGTGGCCGCCCGGTTCGTGCGCGAGCCCGAGCGGTGCGGCGACGTCGAGCGGGTGGCGATCACGCTGCGCGACGGCGGCGCCCGCGCCCGGCTGGAGCGCAGCCGCGCCGACCTGGTCTCCACGGTCGCCCACGAGCTGCGCTCGCCGCTGACCAGCGTCAAGGGGTTCACCGCGACGCTGCTGGCCAAGTGGAGCCGCTTCACCGAAGAGCAGAAGCTCGTCATGCTCGAGACCGTCAACAACGACGCCGACCGCGTCACCCGGCTCATCACCGAGCTGCTCGACGTCTCCCGCATCGAGTCCGGCCGGCTGGAGCTGCGCCGCCAGGTCGTCGACCTGCCCGCCAGGGCCCGCAGGGTCGTCGCCGGACGGGTCGCCGCGGGTGAGCAGGAGGACCGCTTCCGCCTCGTCGCGGGTGACGATCTTCCCGAGATGTGGCTTGACCAGGACAAGGTTGACCAGATCCTGGCTAACCTGGTGGAGAACGCGGTGCGTCACGGTCGCGGCACCGTGACGATCGAGATCGAGTCCGTGGGATGGGGAGTCGCCGTGTCGGTGCGCGACCAGGGCGAGGGCGTCAGGCCCGAGGTGGCCCAGCGCGTCTTCAGGCAGTTCTGGCGCGGCAACAGCCGCAAGCGCGGCGGCACCGGTCTCGGCCTGTTCATCGTCAAGGGGCTGGTGGAGGCCCATGGCGGCACCATCACCGTGCAGCAGGCGCCCGAGGGCGGGGCGGAGTTCCGATTTACCGTGCCCACCGGCACGCCCGACTTCGCGTGACGCCGGGACCGGTGGGCCACCACTAGACTTTTCCCGCTCAAGCCCTGGATACGGAGCTCACTCTTGTCTGACTACGACCCGGTCGAGGTCACCCCGCTGCACGCCGACGAGGTGTCCCGCATGGAGGCCGACGCCATAGCGGCGATCAAGGCGGCCGGCAGCCTCGACGCACTCAAGCAGGCCAGGCTCGCACATTCCGGCGACCGCTCGCCCCTGGCCCTGGCCAACCGCGAGATCGGCGCCCTGCCGCCGGCCGCCCGCGCCGAGGCGGGCAAGCGCGTCGGCGCCGCCCGCAGAGCCGTCAACGAAGCGCTCACCGCCCGGCAGGCCGAGCTGGAGGCCGAGCGCGACGCGCGGGTGCTCGTCGAGGAGACCGTCGACGTCACCCTGCCGTGGGACCGCCGGCCGCGCGGCGCCCGCCACCCGCTGACCACGCTGCAGGAGCGCATCGCCGACACGTTCGTCGCGATGGGCTACGAGGTGGCCGAGGGCCCCGAGCTCGAAGGCGAGTGGTTCAACTTCGAGGCGCTCAACATCGCCAAGGACCACCCCGCCCGGTCCGAGCACGACACGTTCTTCGTCGGCTCCACCGACTCGGGCATGGTGCTGCGCACGCAGACCTCGCCGCTGCAGATCCGCGCCCTGCTGGAGCGCGGCGTGCCGTGCTACGCGATCGCGCCCGGCAAGACCTTCCGCACCGACGAGCTCGACGCCACCCACACCCCCGTCTTCCACCAGACCGAGGGCCTGGCCGTCGACAAGGGCCTGACCATGGCCCACCTCAAGGGCACGCTCGACCGGTTCGCCGAGGTCATGTTCGGCGAGGGCATCACCACCAGGTTCCGGCCCAACTACTTCCCGTTCACCGAGCCGTCCGCCGAGATGGACCTCAAGTGCTTCGTCTGCCGCGGCGCCTCCGCGGTGCCCGGCAACCCGCCCTGCCGCACCTGCAGGAACGAGGGCTGGATCGAGTGGGGCGGCTGCGGCATGGTCAACCCGCGGGTGCTCGTCGCCTGCGGCATCGACCCGTCGGTCTACTCCGGGTTCGCCTTCGGGATGGGCATCGAGCGGACGCTGATGTTCCGCCACAACGCCGAGGACATGCGCGACATGATCGAGGGAGACGTGCGCTTCACGCTCCCGTTCGGAATGGAGATCTGATGAAGGTCCCGCTTTCCTGGCTGCGGGAGTATGTGGATCTCCCGGCGGTCACCGCCCAAGAAGTGGCCGACAAGCTCACCGCCGCCGGGCTCAAGCTGGAGTCCATCGCCTCTCATGGCCATGACGTCAAGAACGTCGTGGTCGGCGAGGTGCTGGAGATCGAGGAGCTGACCGGCTTCAAGAAGCCGATCCGCCACTGCAGGGTCGAGGTCGGCGAGGCGACGCCGCGGGAGATCGTCTGCGGCGCCACCAACTTCGCGGCCGGCGACCGCGTGCCCGTGGTGCTGCCGGGCGGCGTGCTGCCCGGCGGCTTCGAGGTCGGCGCCCGCAAGACCTACGGCCGCATGTCCGAAGGCATGATCTGCTCCGAGCGGGAGCTCGGGCTGGGCGACGACCACGCCGGCATCATGGTGCTGCCCGCCGGCACGCCCATCGGCGCCGACGTGGTCGAGCTGCTGGGCCTGCGCGACGACGTGATCGAGCTGGAGATCACCCCCGACATCGGCTACGCGCTGTCGATCCGGGGCGTGGCCCGCGAGGTGGCGATCGCGTTCGGGGTGGAGTTCCGCGACCCGGCCGACGTCGAGCTGCCCGAGGAGACCAGCGGGGCCTGGCCCGCCTCCATCGAGGACCCGACCGCGTGCGACCGGTTCGTGCTGCGCCAGGTCACCGGCTTCGACCCGGAGGCCAAGAGCCCGCTGTGGATGCGGACCCGGCTCAGCCGGGCCGGCATGCGGCCGGTGTCCCTGGCCGTCGACATCACCAACTACCTCATGCTGGAGCTCGGCCAGCCGCTGCACGCCTTCGACACCGCCAAGCTCACCGGTGAGATCGTGGTGCGGCGGGCCCTGCCGGGCGAGCGGCTGGAGACGCTCGACCACGTCGTGCGCGATCTCGACCCCGACGACATCCTCATCACCGACCAGTCGGGGCCGATCTCCATGGCCGGCACCATGGGCGGCCTGGAGACCGAGATCTCCGACGGCTCCACCGAGATCGTCATCGAGGCCGCCCACTTCTCGGCCACCGGCATCTCCCGCGAGTCCCGCCGCCACAACCTCGTCTCCGAGGCGTCCAAGCGGTTCGAGCGCGGCGTCGACCGCGAGCTGCCGCTCGTCGCCTCCTGGCGGGCCGTGCACATGCTGGCCGAGCTGGGCGGCGCCACCATCCTGCCCGGGGTCACCCACGCCGAGGTCGAGGTCCGGCCCGGCCGCGTGTCGATCCCCGCGAGCCACCCCGGCGACATCGCCGGCATGCCGTACGCGCGAGAGACCGTCGTGCGCAGGCTGGAGCAGATCGGCTGCGTCGTCGTCGACGGCGACGACCCCGCCGTGCGCGAGGGCGGCGTCGACCCGACCGGCGTGGTCACCGGCGGCGAGCTGGCGGCCAAGCTGGCCGTCAAGGGCGACGACATGATCACGGTGACCCCGCCGTCGTGGCGGCCCGACCTCACCGACCCCAACGACCTCGCCGAAGAGGTCATCAGGCTGGAGGGCTACGAGCGGCTGCCGTCCGTGCTGCCCAGCGCCCCCGCCGGGGCCGGGCTCACCGAGGGTCAGCGGCTGCGCAGGCGGGTCGGCAGGGCGCTGGCCGAGGCCGGTTACGCCGAGGTGCTCGCCTACCCGTTCATCAGCGCCGACGACTTCGACCGGCTGCAACTGCCCGCCGACGACGCCCGCCGCCGCGCGGCGCGGCTGGCCAACCCGCTGGGCGAGGACGAGCCGCTGATGCGCACCACGCTGCTGCCGGGGCTGCTCAAGACCCTGGTGCGCAACGCCGGACGCGGCTTCGCCGACGTGGCCCTGTTCGAGACCGGCTCCGTCTACCGGCCGCGCGAGGGCGCCCCGGAGACGGCCCCGGTGCTCGGGGTCGAGCGGCGGCCCACCGCGGAGGAGCTGGCCTCGATCGAGGCGGCGCTTCCCGACCAGCCGTGGCGGGTCGCGGTGGTGCTCGCCGGCGAGTTCGAACGCTCCGGCTGGTGGGGCCGGGGCCGCGAGGCCTCCTGGGCCGACGCGGTGCAGGCCGGGCGGATCGTCGCCGCCGAGGCCGGGCTGGAGCTGTCGGTCATGGCCGACCAGCACGAGCCGTGGCACCCCGGCCGGTGCGCCGCCCTCTACCTCGGCGACCTGCTCGTCGGCCACGCGGGCGAGCTGCACCCGAGGGTCATCGAGGCCTACGGGCTGCCGCCGCGCACCGCCGCGATGGAGCTGGAGCTGACCCGGCTGGAGACGGCCCTGCCCGGCCCGGTCCAGGCGCCGGCCATCTCCGCCTACCCGGTCGCCACCCAGGACGTCGCGCTGATCGTGCCCGACTTCACGCCGGTGGCGGACGTCGAGGCGGCGCTCCGCGACGGCGCGGGCGAGCTGCTGGAGTCGGTCCGGCTGTTCGACGTCTACACCGGCGCCCAGGTGGGCGAGGGCAACAAGTCGCTGGCGTACACGCTGCGTTTCCGCGCCGCCGACCGCACGCTGACGGCCGAGGAGATCGCCGCCGCCCGCGACGCGGCGGTGGCGCTCGCCGCCGACCGCGTCGGCGCCCAGCTGCGCACCGCCTGACGGACGAGGGCCGGCACGCATGCGTGCCGGCCCTTTCGTTTCTCCGTCAGTACGTGTCGATCTCGGCGAGGTCGATGTCGGCGTCGAACGGGACGGTGACCTTGACCCGGTCGCGGTGGATGCCGGTGGGGACGTAGGCGCAGGTGGCGGGGTCGAGCTCGTAGACGTAGACGACCGGCCTGCCCGAGTCGTTCTCGACCCGCCAGAAGTGGGGGATGCCCGCCTCGGCGTAGAGCAGCGGCTTGCGCCTGCGGTCGCGCGAGCGGGACTCCGGCGAGACGACCTCGATCGTCAGCAGAACATCCCGGGCGCGATAGTACGTCTGCTCAGGGCTCTCGTCCGCCTCCGCGTGGATGACGCTGATGTCCGGCTCCGGCCGCTGATCCTCGGCGAGGATGATGCTCATCTCGCGCCGGATGCGCAGCCGGGAGGGGACCGTCCGCCGGAGTGAGGCGACGAGAAGGTCGACCGTGCGCGTGTGGAAGGACGCCTGCGGGCTCACGAGGACCAAGCTTCCATCGATCAGCTCTGTGTGTGCAGGCAAATGCGGAAGGTGATCGAGGTCTTCTGCCGTGAACCCCTCGGGGGGAGGGAAGATCCAGTCGGGCAGCGAGGACTCTGGCGCCATGGGAATGCTCACCGCTTCGGCCGTCATGGTCTTACGTTAGCAACGTACCCCGCTCACTGTTCGTGAACGCGCGCTCTCGCTTGCTGCCAGAATGCCGTTCATGAGGCAGCTACTCGTCTTCCATGAGCGTGAGGACGCCGAGAAGGTCGCCGAGACCCTCGGCGAGTGGTTCCCGGAGCGGGGCGTGCCGCGGGTGGTGCGCGAGACGCTGGCGGGGGAGGACGACGCCGAGGACGCGCAGTGGCTCGTCGTCGTGGCGGGGCTCGACGAGGCGGGTCTGACCCGGGTCGACGAGCTGGTCGAGCGCCATGAGGGCTGGCGCGAGGAGGGCTGAGCGGCGCGGGCCCCGCCGCTGCGGTGACGGGGCCCGCGCCGGGGGCTACCGGCTCGGCCGGCGCCCGTTTCCCGGGATGGTCACCGAAGGCGCTCGAACGGGTTCGGCGCCCGGCCGGTCCACCGGTGCAGGCGGGCATGGGCCGTCTGCTTGGTGACGCCGTCCTCGGTCACGGTGCCCGCGTCCGTCAGGTAGAAGCGGCCGTCGTCCAGCGAGGCCAGCCCGTACTGGCCGGCGGACTCCCAGCCCCGCACGCCCGACTCGGCGTGCTGCAGGCCCTCGGGCACGAGCGCGAGGAGGTCGCCCTGTTCGGGCCGGGGCTGGCCCTCGACGGGGCCGCGCACGGGCCGGGCGGCGCCGTCGACCGCGAACAGCGAGTAGTTCGGGAACTGCGGCTTGGCGCCCTTGTAGACGGCCATCAGCCATCTGCCGGTGTGGCGGTCGTACTCCAGGTTCTGCACCCCGTACCGGGTGTTGCCGGTGCGCACGAAGTACTTGCCGTCGGGGCGGGCGGGGCCGGAGGTGTGCGGGGCGGCCTGGGTGAGGGGGCGCTCGTACGCGCGCCACCGGCTGGTGTCGTACTGGAGCAGCACCTGGTGGTCGTTGTCCTGGCGTTCGACGTTGGAGTAGACGCCGTAGGCCACGGTCAGCCTCTGCTTGCCGTGCCGTTTGCCGAACTCGGGGCCGAACGCCAGGCCGTCGATGCCGCTGCAGCCGTAGCGGTGGTCGGGGGTGTCGGCCACGTTGCCGTCGAAGACGCCGTCGCCGTTCATGTCGGCGCTGTAGTCGTCGGCCACCTCCTGCAGGTGGACGGCGGTCACCACGTCCGAGGTCTCGGCGTCCATGCCGAGGCTGGTGACGCGGTCGACGTCGAAGATGGCGATGTAGAACGCCTGCGCGTCCTTGTACTCCAGCGACCCGTACACCCGCCCGTCGCGGGGGTTGAGGTCCAGGTCGCCCAGGTGGCCGGTGAAGCCGGTGACGGAGCCGACGGGCTTGCCGGACAGGTCGGTCTTGACGAGGAGGTTGGTGAAGGAGAAGTACATGTAGCCCTTCTTCTCGTCCACCGCGATCCCCTGCACGTGCCCCGCCTGCCAGGCGCCGCCGTACACCTCCGCGGGGAGTTCGGGTCGTCCGGCCGCGTGGGCGGCGGGGCTGACGGTGGTGACGGCGGCCGAGGCCAGGACGACGGTGAGGAGTGCGTGTGCCACCCGCATGTGTGCGTATGTACCCTTCGCTGATCTTTTGTGCGCGTAATGGAGCTAGTAGCGACAACAAAGATCTTTACTGACATTCGCCTGACAAGTCCATGACTGAGCACCAAATGATCTGAATAGTTCGTACATACGTCACGCGGTGTTCAGGCGAGCGCCTGCTCGGCGCGGCGCGCCCGCTCCGTCAGGGCGTGCTCGTCGGTACGGGAGTCGTAGCGGCGGAACGACGGCAGGGCGGCGGCGAGGGCGGCCACCGCGGCCACGCAGAGCACGCCACCCGCGCCCAGCGAGAACCTCGTCCCCCCGAGCTGGCTCATGAGCGAGGCCCGGGTGTTGCCCAGCATCGGGCCGGTCGAGTACGACAGCAGCTCGATCCCGGCCAGCCGGCCGCGCATCTCGTGCGGAATCGTCTGGTTCCAGATGGTGGACCGGAAGATGCCGCTGATCATGTCGGCGGCGCCCGCCAGCGCCAGGCAGGCGAACAGCGCCCAGAAGCCCGGGACCGCCGCGGCGAGCGCCACCGCGGCCCCCCACACCATCGCCGCGACGATCACTCCCATGCCCTGCCGGTGCACGCGGGCCGTCCAGCGGCCGGTCAGCGACGCCAGCAGCGAGCCGACCGCCCCCGCCGAGTACAGCAGCCCGGTCGCCGACTCGGCTCCGTACTGCTCGGCCAGCGCCGGGAAGAGCGCGGTGGACATGGCGAACACCATCGCGGCGATGTCCACGAGGTAGGTGCCCATGAGATCCCTGCGCCGGACGGCGTAGCGGACGCCCTCGACCAGGGAGCGGAGCGAGGCCGGCGCCGCGTCCGCGGCCGGCGGGCGCGTGCCGATCCGCCACAGCAGCGCCATCGAGAGCAGGAAGGTGGCGGCGTCCAGCCCGTACGCGGCCGCCGCCCCCAGCTCGGCCACCATCCAGCCGCCCAGCGCGGGCCCGACGGTCGCGCCGAAGTTCCATCTCAGGCTGGTCAGCACGGCGGCGGCGCCGAGCTGGTCGTGCCGGACGACCTGCGGGATCAGCGACTCCATGCTGGGACGCTGCAGGCAGGCCAGGCCCACGCTCAGCGCGCCGACCACGTACAGCACCCAGACCTGGGGCTCCGGCAGCATGGCGTTGACCATGAGCGCGGACGCCGTGGCCGCCAGCCCCACCTCGCTCCACAGGATGATCTTCTGCCGGTCGAGCGAGTCGGCGATCGCGCCGCCCCACAGCCCGCACACCACCATGGGCACGAACTCGGCCAGGCTCATCATGCCGACCGCGAGATAGGACCCGGTCAGCTGCCACATCTGGAACGGCAGCGCCACCATGGTGACGAAGGTGCCGACCATGGTGACGACTCCGGAGGCCATCAGCAGCCGGAAGTCGCGGGAGTCGCGCAACGGGGCGAGGTCCGGCAGAACCCGCGCCAGCGGGGACTTCTTCAGCACGCGCACGAGACCCCATTGTCCCTCCGGTCCGGAGCCCGCCGCAAAACGTTATCCGGGACGCG
>NZ_JAPNNL010000194.1 GCF_027620315.1 Nonomuraea corallina
CGCGACGGCGGACCGTCGGGTGCGGCGGCGCGGCTCGGCGGCCGCCGCCACCTCCTCGGCAGTGATGATCGCGGGTGTCTCCTCCTGCTGCTTGCTGGAGCGACCGGTCACGTGCTCGACCTCCGGCGTCTCGACGGCAGGGCTGGCTGCCGGGCTGTCTTCGGCGAGCTTGCCGCCACGGGTGCGCCGGCGCGTGCGGGTGGAGGCGGGACGCTCCCGCCGCTCCGCACGGTCCGCACGCTCTTCGCGCTCATCGCGGCGCCGGCCGCGCCCGCGTGGCCGGCCCGTCTCGCCGAGGTCCTCGATGCGCTCCGCCGACAGGCCCGCCCGGGAGCGGCTGGCGTGCGGGAGCACGCCCTTGGTGCCCTCGGGGATGCCGAGCTCGGAGAAGACGTGCGGCGAGGTGGAGTAGGTCTCCTCGGGCTCGGGGAAGTCGAGGCCGAGCATCTGGTTGATCATCTTCCAGCGGGTCAGCTCCTCCCACTCCACGAACGTGACCGAGATGCCCGTGCGCCCGGCCCGGCCGGTGCGGCCGATGCGGTGCACGTAGGTCTTGTCGTCGGTGGGGCAGTCGTAGTTGACCACGTGGGTGACGTCGTCGATGTCGATGCCGCGGGCCGCCACGTCGGTGGCGACCAGCACGTCGATCTTGCCGTTGCGGAACGCCCGCAGAGCCTGCTCGCGCTGGCCCTGGCCGAGGTCGCCGTGGACGGCCGCGACCGCGAACCCCCGCGTGTCGAGCTGCTCGGAGACCATGTCACAGGCCCGCTTGGTCTCGCAGAAGACCATCGTGAGCCCGCGGCCTTCGGCCTGCAGCAGCCGGGAGAGGATCTCGATCTTGTCCATCCGGTGGGCGCGCCACACGATCTGGCGCACCTGCGGGGTGGTCTCGGAATCGCCGCTCTCCAGCTCCGCGCGCACGTGGGTGGGGCGGTTGAGGTACTTGCGGGACAGCGCGACGATCTCGCCCGGCATGGTGGCCGAGAACAGCATCGTCTGGCGCTCCGCCGGGATCAGCTTGAAGATCCGCTCGATGTCGGACAGGAAGCCCAGGTCGAGCATCCGGTCGGCCTCGTCCAGGACCAGGCTGGTGACCTGGCTGAGGTCGAGGTGCTTCTGCTTGACCAGGTCGAGCAGCCGGCCGGGGGTGCCGACGATGACGTCGACGCCCGCCTTGAGCGCCTCGATCTGCGGCTCGTACGCGCGCCCGCCGTAGACGGTGAGCACCCGGGAGCCGAGCTTGCCCGCGGCGGTGACGAGGTCCTCGCTCACCTGCGTGGCGAGCTCCCGGGTCGGCACGACGACCAGCCCGCGGGGCTTCTTGCGGTTCTTGCGCGGCTTGCCGATGCTCTGCAGCATGGCGATGCCGAACGCGTAGGTCTTGCCGGTGCCCGTGCGGGCCTGGCCGATCAGGTCTTGGCCGTTCAGCGCGAGCGGAAGCGCCATCTCCTGGATCGGGAACGGTGTGGTGATGCCCTCGGTCTCGAGGGCATCGGCGATTTCTGGAGTGACTCCGAGGTCTCGGAAAGTCGTCAGCGTGGCCTGCCTCAGTCTCAAATGAAGGCGGGCCTGCCGGGACCAACGGGTGGAAAACCGACCCCGTTCCTGGGTCCTCGCGGTAGAGCCAGCCCTCTCGTGTCATCACGACCGCGCGCCCGGGGATCGGGGGATCCGGGGACAGAACCCCGAATGTACACAGTGCGGTCGCACTTTCTCAGAGCAGTGTACTCGATACCACAACGCTGGCCAGGCTTACGTATGTTCCCGCACATTGCCGGAAGTACCCTGCCATGCATGAACGAGTCTCCTGGGGTCGTCGACCTGCTCGGCGTCCTGGCCTATGCCGAGCTGAGCGCCTTCACGAGGATGACGGAGGACGCCGCCACCCTGGCGCCCACGCTCGCCGACCGGACGGCGCTGTGCGAGCTGGCCGTCGCCGAATACCAGCACTTCCGGCTGCTGTACGGCCGGCTGCGCGACCTGGGGGCCGACCCGGAGCGGGCGATGCAGCCGTTCGCCGAGGCGCTGGACGCCTGGCACACCCAGACCAGCCCGGCCGACTGGCTCCAGGCGCTGGTCAAGGCGTACGTGGGGGTCGGCATCGCGCTCGACTTCTATCGTGAGGCGGCCCGCCGCCTGGCCCCGTCGATCGTCGAGCTGGTCGACGTGGTGCTGGCGGACGAGGGGCGCGCGGAGTTCGCCGTCGAGCGCGTACGGGCCGGGGTCGCGGCGGACCCGTCGGCGGGCGGGCGGCTGGCGCTGTGGGCCAGGCGGCTCGTCGGCGAGGCGCTCAGCCAGGGCCAGCGGGTCGCGGCGGCACGCCCGGAGCTGGCCACCATGCTGGTGGAGTCGGGCGAGAACGACCAGGCGGAGATCTCCCGCCTGTTCGCCAGGCTGACGGAGGAGCACGGCAAGCGGATGGCGGCCCTCGGCATCTGACGAACGACGCCGGCCCGCGTGCCGCGCCTTCCACGAGCGCGGCACACGGGCCGGGGACGTCCTGCGGGGCGGCCTCCTAGAGGGTGCCGCCGAAGCCCACCGGGCGCGCCTCGTCCTCGCCGATCTCCAGGAAGCCCAGCGATGCCACCGGCACCACCACCCGCCTGCCCTTCACATCGGTGATGGCGAAGACACCACGATCGGCCGCGAGGGCCTGCCTGATCTCCTCCTCGACCTGCTCGGCCGACAGGTCGGTCTCCACCACGAGCTCACGGTGCACCGAACGCACGCCGATCTTGACTTCCATCATGCTCCCTTTCAACGGGGCGGGGCCTCCCCCATCGTCGCCGCTCAGCGCGGGGAAAACCCAGCTGATCGCGCCCAGCGAACGCGTTAAGCCGTACGCGGAAAACCGCTGATGCCCCGCCAGGCGAGCCGCGCCATGAGCTGCTCGGCCGCGTCCTTGGGGATGGCGCCGTGCTTGGTCACCCAGTAGCGGGCGCTCACCTCGGCCATGCCCACCAGCCCGACACCGAGCAGGTGCGCCTCGTCGCTGGTGCAGCCGGTGTCCTCCTGGATCACCGCGCTGACCATCTCGGCGCATTCGTGCAGGGAGCGCTCCACGCGCTGCCGCACCGGCGCCACGTTGCGCAGGTCGGACTCGAAGACCAGCCGGAACGCCTCGCCCTGGGTGGAGACGAAGTCGAAGAACGCGCTGAACGTCGCCTGCACCCGCAACTTGTTCTCGGTCGTGGAGGCGAGCGCCTCCCTGCACCGGTTGACCATGTCGTCGACGTGCAGGTCGAGCAGCGCGAGGTAGAGCTCCAGCTTGCCGGGGAAGTGCTGGTAGAGCACCGGCTTGCTGACCCCCGCGCGGTCGGCGATCTCGTCCATGGCGGCCGCGTGATAGCCGTTCTCGACGAACACTTCCTGCGCCGCGCTGAGCAGTTGCCTGCGGCGGGCGAGTCGGGGCAGCCGGGTGCCCCGGGGCTTGGCGTCCGGGGTAGCGGTCACGCGGGTCTCCATCGGTGTTCGTGCCTGGTCTGCCGACATCCTACGTGGGGGGGTGCCGCCGCCTCAGCGGTAGTCGTCGTCGTCGTACTCCACCACGCGGTCCTGCTCCACCGCGTCGGCCGGGTTGACCTCCAGGGGAAGCTCGCGGCGCACCTGCTCCTCCTCGTCGCGGAGCAGGCGCTGCTGCTCGGCGGCGTCGGCCGCGGGAGTCTCGATCGGCAGCTCCGCGTCGTCGGCGAAGTTGTCGTCGTCGCCGCGTACGTCCATCTCGGACATGTCGGTCCCCCTCTTCGTGTGGACTGATTCAGCCTACGCCTGGCTGAACAGATCGCCATGCTCTTCTACTCTCGCCAGCACATCGGACGAGGTGAACACCAGGTCCTCAGGGCTGCGGCAATCCTCGACCTCCTGCCACAGCAGGGGCGTGGAAACCGTCGGCCGTTCCCCGGCACGCAGCGAGTATGGCGCGACGGTGGTCTTGGCGGGGTTGTTCTGGCTCCAGTCGATGAAGACCTTGCCCGTCCGCAGCTTCCTCGTCATCACGCTCACGATCAGGCCGGGGTGCTCCTTGGCCAGGGCCTGGGCCAGCCGCTTGGCGTACGCCGACGGCTCCTCCCGGCAGTCCCAGGCGGCGTACAGCTGCATGCCCTTGCTGCCGCTGGTCTTCGGCCTGGCCTCCAGGCCGTCGGCCCCCAGCACCTCGCGCAGCGCCAGGGCCACCTGGCAGCACTCCACGATCGTCGCGGGCGGCCCCGGGTCCAGGTCGAACACCAGCGTGTCCGGCGGCAGGGAGCCGCCGTCCTCGTCCACCCGCCACTGCGGCACGTGCAGCTCCAGCGCGGCCAGGTTCGCGTAGTAGACCAGCCCCGGCAGGTCCTCCAGGACGGCGAAGTCGATGGTCTCGCGGTCCTTGGTGCTGCCGGGTGCGGGCAGCCGGGCCCGGCGCACCCAGCCGGGGGTGTGCTCGGGGGCGTTCTTCTCGAAGAACGACATGCCGGCCACGCCGTCGGGGAAGCGCTTGACCGTCAGCGGCCGGCCGGAGACGTGCGGGAGCAGGACCGGGGCGATCCTGCTGTAGTAGTCGATGACCTCGGCCTTGGTGAAGCCGCAGTCGGGATAGAGCACCTTGTCCAGGTTGCTCAGCGTCAGCTCCCGCCCGTCCACCCGCACCGGCACCTTGCTCGCCGCGCTCATCGGGCCGTCACCTCCGCGGGCGGCTTGTCCGGCCGCAGGCCGCGCCACACGGGATGCCGCAATCTCAGTTCGTCGGTCCACATCGTGTACGCCACCTCCCCGACGAGCTCGGGTCTAACCCATTGATTACGCCACGGGACCGGGTTGTGGAACGGGCTCCGCGGGATCTCCATCGGCCGGAGCCGCGCGTACAGCTCCGCGAGGGTGTCGTCGGTGAAGCCCGTGCCGACGTGTCCGACGTACGTGAGCCCGCGCGGGGTGAACACGCCCATGACCAGCGAGCCGATCCCGCCCGCGCGGCGGCCCTTGCCCGGCTTCCAGCCGCCGATCACCACCTCGGTGGCGTTCAGGTGCTTGACCTTGATCCAGGAGCGGGAGCGCACGCCCGGCTCGTAGGGCGAGTCGAGCAGCTTGGCGACCACGCCTTCGAGGCCCTGCTCGCGGGTGGCGGCCAGCAGGTCGGACTCGCCGGGGAAGGACGGGGGAGCGCCGACGTCCAGCGCGTCCAGCAGGGCCCGCCGGTCCCGGTACGGCAGGCCGAACAGCGGGGTGCCGTCCAGGTAGAGCAGGTCGAAGGGCAGGTACGTGACGGGGCAGCGGTCCAGGACGAGCGGCTCGGGGTCGGTCAGGTGCATGCGCCGCTGCAGGCGGACGAAGCTGGGACGGCCGTGCGGGCCGAGCGCGACCACCTCGCCGTCGATCACGGCCCCTTTGACCGCATGCGCCAGGATTTCGGGGTAACGGCGGGTGTAGTCGGCGCCGTGCCTCCCCGTTACCTTCGGTTCACCATCCGCGTACACGATGGCCCGGATGCCATCCCATTTGACCTCCAGGGCATACCGTTCGGGATCGGATGGTAATACCCCAGGTACGGCGAGCATGGGTTCGATGGGATATGGCATTGGTTGCACCATGAAGGGTATGTGCCCCATGGTGAGCCGCCCGCTACTGCTGAGGAGTTGCCCATGCGCAGCATCTGGAAAGGTGCGATCTCCTTCGGGCTGGTCACGATCCCGGTGAAGCTCTACTCGGCCACCGAGCAGAAGGACGTCAGCTTCCACCAGGTGCACCGCGACGACGGCGGCCGCATCCGCTACAAGCGGGTGTGCACGCTGGACGGCGAGGAGGTCCCCTACGCCGACATCGCCAAGGGCTACGAGCTGGCGACGGGCGAGATGGTCGTGCTCACCGACGAGGACTTCGAAGGGCTGCCGCTGAGCACCTCGCGCCGGATCGACGTGCTGCAGTTCGCCCCCGCCGAGCAGATCGACCCCATCTACTTCGCCAAGTCCTACTACCTGGAGCCCGACGCGCAGGGAGCCAAGCCGTACGTGCTGCTGCGCAACGCGCTGGAGAGCTCCGGGCAGGTGGCGGTGGTCAAGGTGGCGCTGCGCCAGCGCGAGTCGCTGGCGACCCTGCGGGTGCGCGACGGGGTGTTCGTGCTGGAGACCATGCTGTGGCCGGACGAGATCCGCAAGCCGGACTTCGAGTTCCTGGACGAGGACATCGACGTGCGCGCGCAGGAGCTCAAGATGGCCGAGTCACTGATCTCCACGATGGAGGCCGACTTCGACCCGACCGAGTACCACGACGCCTACCGCGAGGCCCTGCAGGAGGTCATCGAGGCGAAGGTCGCGGGCAAGGAGGTCATCGCGGCCCCGGAGGCCGAGGAGGAGGGCGGGCCGGCCGTCGACCTCATGGCCGCGCTGCGGGCCAGCGTGGAGGCGGCCAAGCGCGAACGCGAGGGCGCTGCGGCCAAGCCGAAGCGAGCCGCCTCGGGTGCCTCGGGTGCCTCGGGTGCTGCCGGGGCTTCGGGGAAGGCGAAAGCCAAGGCCGGCAAGGCTGACAAGAGCGACAAGGGCGACAAGGGCGACAAGGCCGCGGAAGGCGAGAAGGCCCCCGCCAAGCGCAAGGCCCGTAAGTCCGCCTGACGCCGTGACCGGCTGAGCGGGGCGGGCTCTCCACCGGCGCGCCCGTCCCGTGCGGATGATGACGCCGTTCCTCTGATGCCGCTCGCGCGTTTCCCTGTCGCTCGGGTGTCTCCAGGTACGGACGTCCGACCCGTCATGCTCGCGGTGTCGGTGTCCTCGGCGCGGTCGTGACCGTGTGGCGTCGTCCGGGGGCGGCTTCCGGGGGCGGCTTCCGGGGCTGCCCGCGGGTGCTGATCGAGCTCTTCGGCGGCAGGCAGGAGCGGGGCGGGCCCGGTGTCCTGCGGGTGCGCGATCACCGAATAGGACATTACAGACAATTCAGGGTATTTCATTTCATAGACGTTGAATATAAGCAATAGCAATGCTAATGCATAGCAAAATGGCGAGATAGCTGTTTGCTCGCTCACAGCGCCGGGAATGACGCTTACCGGATGACTGTTCCGCAATCATCCGAGACCTTTCTTACGCAAAGGGAAAGGTTGTGTACGGGGCAATCGAACCTTTAGGGGGAAAACGCAATGCCCAAGCTCAAGAGCGTTATCGCGGGCCTCGCCCTGAGCACCGCCGTGACCGGTGGTGTCGTGGTCGCGGGCGCGACCATGACCGCTACCAGCGCGAATGCCGCCACTCAGGTCAGCGCGGGCACGTCGGTCCTGACCGGCGGGCACTTCTGCGGCAGGCGCTGCCACCGCAAGCACCGGAACATCCGGGTCATCGTCGAGAACTTCAACTTCAACCGGAACCCGCAGGAGCACCACCACCGCCACCACCGCGACTGGGACCGCGACTGGGACTGGGACCGCAACGGTGACTGACGCGAACAATCTCACCGACCGTCAGCGGTCAATGGAGAACGCCGTCGGGTGGTGATCAGCCGTCGTTGACGGTGAAATGATGAGCGCTCGTTCTCATTGACGGTCGTCGAGCCCTCTTGGGGGAAACGGTTTCCGGTCTGTGGTGAATTCTGGGCTCTCGTGGACGGGTCGCGTCGGATGACGCGGCCCGTCCGATTGTCTTTTCACGGGTCTCCGCGGTAAACGTCGAGGGCTCCGCCGGCAATGGCGCCGGCGGAGCCCTCTTCGCCGTTCTCGTACGGGGCCGGTCCGGGGCGGCTCTTTCGGAATCCGGCGAAGCGGCTATTGGAGGGGTTCGGTGTTCCGGGAAGGCTGTATTCGGGCCGTTCTGGTGGCCCTCGGCGTTCTGGTGGTCCGGGAAGCGGTACTCGGGCTTTGGCGGGCCGGGCTGAGCGGTATTTCGGCACTGTGGGGCCCGGCACGAAGTGGTTTTTGACGCGGCTGGGTGGCGGCCCTTGGCCCTATTCGCCGGGGCAGGCTGGTTGCGGTCGAAGCCCCCGCACCCTCGAAGCAGCTCCACCACGCCCGCATCGGACGCGCACCCGCAAAGCGAGCGCGCCAGGTAGCCGGCGGCCGGGACGGCCCGATGGCGGCGGTCCGGCGTAGGCGAGCACCGACAGGGACGCGGCCCCCGGACGGTGAACGGTGGCGGGGTCACGGGCCGCGGGGGAGTCTGCCGGCGCCAGATGAAAGCCGGCGGGGACCCACCTTAATGGGGGTGAGAGGCGGTGGGGGCGCCGGTCCGCTGAGGTGACAGGCGGAGAGGTGACAGGCGGAGAGGTGACAGGCGGAGAGGTGACAGGCGGGAGGTCACAGGCGGGAGGTCACAGGCGGGAGGTCACAAGCGGGAGGTCACAAGCGGGAGGTCACAAGCGGGAGGTCACAAGCGGGAGGTCACAAGCGGAGAGGCGAAATGGGGGAGGGAAAAGGGAGGGGAAAAGGGCAGGTGAAAGGCGGTAGAACGCATAGGGGCTCCGCCGGCGGCAGTGCCGGCGGAGCCCCGTATGTTCCCGCGGAGACGAGGGGAATCGAACCTCAGGACCGGCCGCGCCCTGGGGCGTCAACCGTGTCCGAGGGCCTCGCATTCACCCTGGGCCGCAGAACTCCTCTGGGAAGGAGCCGGACGGCCGTGGATGAAAACAAGCACTCATCCCATCGCTACGAGACCGATTAGTCGCCGTCCCAGCGGTGGTGACGGTTGCGGTGATGGTTGTCGTTGACGTTGAAGTTCCTCACCACGACGCACACCCTCTTGCTGCGGTATCCGCCCCAGTGGCCCCGGCCGCACTTCCTGCCGTGGTGGTGGTGGCCGAAGAAGCCGTGGTGGTGACCGAAGAAGTTACCGTCCCAGTCGTCGTTGGCGACGATGGGCGCGGCGGTCGGCGCGGCCACGGCGACGGTCGCACCGCCGGCGACCAGGCCGCCGGTCAGCGCGGCGCCCGCGGCGAGACCCGCGATAACACTCTTGAGCTTGGGCATTGCGTTTTCCCCCTAAAGGTTCGATTGCCCCGTTCTCGACGATTCCGGATGGCTGCTACGAGTCGTCCGGTGAGTCATCCGGTGAATGTCATTTCCGGGCTTGTGATCCAGTAAACGAGAATCGTCCCATTTTGCGATGCATTAACAGTCTTATTGCTTGTCTTGTAGATCTATCGCGCGAAATGCGAAAAATGTCCGATTAGAGGCTAAGGAACCCGCTCGGGAAGAGCGAAGTCCGGCCTCGGCGTTCCGCCCTCGAATCGCGCCGGAAAAGGGCATGTCGAAGCACGGCGTGTCGCGTAAAGGTCATATGCGAGCAGAATGGGCGTCGCCCTTTCTCGCATGACCGTCCGTGAGGCGACCTCCGGCGAACGCGTGAGCAGGTGTATGGACGGCATCCGCCGGAGGGGCCGCTCGACGGGCCTCCTCCGGCGAATGTCCTCCCCGCGACCGGTGGCGACTGTCGTGCCACTGGCCCGGATCTTCATCACGGTGAGTGTCGAAGAGGTCACCTTCGGTATCGCTGCTGTCATGGTTTCCCGCCGTGGCCGCCACAAACGGCATCCGGCCGCCTTTTGTCTCGCTCCCGGCGCGTCGTGAGATCGACGCGCGTGAGGCGGCCGCCCAGGGCCGCAACCTGAGAGTGGAGGGGGTCACCCTGAAGCTCGGCACCGTCCGCACCAGCTCTCCGGCGGCGAGCGCCAGCGCGTCGGCATCGCCCGCGCCCTCGTCACCCGACCGGCCGACCGCCGCGCTCGACCGCGCCCGCAGCCACGACATCGTCTCGCTGCTCGCGCACGAGACGCACGAGACGCACGAGACGCACGAGACGCACGAGACGCGAGACGCACGAGACGCACGAGACGCACGAGACGCACGAGTCGCACGAGTCGCACGAGTCGGCCGTCGCGACCGTCATGGTCACCCACGACCACGACGTGCTCGGCCACTGCGACCGCGTCCTCACGATGGTGGATGGGAGACTGTCCGAGCAGACCCACCATGGCGGAGGAGGGCGGGTGCCACGCATTCGGGCGTCGACCGTCGCCGAACACCGGGCGGCCCAGCACCGGGCGCTGCTGGACGCGGCCAGGGAGATCCTCGCGGAGACCGGCCGGCCGCCGACGCTGGCCCGGGTCGCGGCGCGCGCCGGCCTGGCCCGTCCCAGCCTCTACCAGTACTTCCGCTCCTCGCGGGACCTGCTCAACGCGGTGGTGGAGGACGTCTTCCCCCGATGGGCGGCGCGGGTCGCCGCGGCGATGGACGCCGCCGGGTCCCCCGCCGACCGCGTGCTCGCGTACGTGCTGACCAACTTCGAGCTCATCACCGAGGGCGAGCACGCGCTGGCCACGGTCCTCGCGGAGGTCGTGCCGGGAGACACGGTCGCCGAGCAGACCCGCGCGATGCACCGGCAGCTCCTGGAGCCGCTCGTGGAGGCGCTGGACGGCCTCGGCGTCCCCGCGGTGCCGGAGACGGCGGAGATGATCAACGCGATCGTGTTCGCCGGCTCCCGGCTGATCGAGTCCGGCACCGACCTGGAGACCGTCTGGGAGTCCGCGCGGGCCCTGCTGGAGCCGTTCGTGCGCGCCCGCGCCGAGACGGAGCCCTGAGCGGGGCCCGGCCCCGTTTGAAGATCGCTCGCCGCGCTCCCTATGGTGAGGACGGGAAGAGGCGCACAGGAGATCGAGGAGGGGGCCATGGCAGAGCCGGTCGCGCACTGGCCGGGACGGATGATCGGGCCCGTGCACGTCAGGTCCACCCCGGAAGGACCCGGCGAGCAGGCGGTCTTCGTGCACGGGCTGGCCGGTTCCGCGACGAACTGGACCGACCTGATGGACGAGCTCAAGGACGTCGTCACCGGCCACGCCATCGACCTGCCAGGAGCCGGGTGCTCGCCCGCCGCCCCCGACGGCGACTACAGCGTGCCCGCCCACGCCCGCGCCGTGATCGGCCTTCTGGAGCACACCGGCCCGGCCCACCTGTTCGGCAACTCGCTCGGCGGCGCGGTCTCCGTGCGGGTCGCCGCCACCCGCCCCGACCTGGTGCGCTCCCTCACTCTCGTCTCGCCCGCGCTGCCCGACCTGTATCCCCGGTACGGCCCGGTCCGCGTCGCGGCGGCCGCCACGCCCGTGCTGGGGGAGTGGGTGGCGTCCAGGCTCAAGCTGCTCCCCGCCGAACAACGGGTCAACGCCACATTCCGGCTCGTCTGGGCGAACGCGCACGCCGTCCACCCGGTACGGCTGAGCGAGGCGATCGAGGAGCTGCGCCGCCGCGACGACCTGCCGCACACGATCGCCGCCATGCTCGGCTCGGCCCGCGGCATCGTGACCGAGTACCTGCGCCGCGGCCCCGACGCGCTGTGGCGGCTGGCCACCCGGGTCGAGGCTCCCACGCTGATCATCCACGGCAGGCACGACCGGCTCGTCAGGCCCGCCATGGCCGCCCGCGCGGTCCGCGCGTTCCCCCAGGTCAGGCTCGTACTGCTGCCCGGGTGCGGGCACGTGGCGATGATGGAGCAGCCCCGGCTCGTCGCCGTGGAGGCACGCCGTCTGATGGGTGAGACGCGATTGGGGAATGCCCCACTGCCCGGCTAGGTTTCACAGGGAGATAAGTCCCCTGAAACGGGAGCGTAGAAAGTGTCGTTGCCACCGCTGGTCGAGCCGGCCGACGAGTTGACCGTTGACGAAGTGCGCCGCTACTCGCGCCACCTGATCATCCCTGACGTGGGGATGGCCGGGCAGAAGCGGCTGAAGAACGCCAAGGTGCTGTGTGTGGGCGCCGGCGGCCTCGGTTCGCCCGCGCTGCTGTATCTCGCCGCCGCGGGCGTCGGCACGCTCGGCGTCATCGACTTCGACGTCGTCGACGACTCCAACCTGCAGCGCCAGGTCATCCACGGCCAGTCGGACGTGGGCCGGCCCAAGGCCGAGAGCGCGGCCGAGTCCGTGCGCGAGATCAACCCGCTCATCGACGTCGTGGTCCACAACACCTCGCTGACCACCGAGAACGTCATGGAGATCTTCTCCCAGTACGACCTCATCCTCGACGGGACCGACAACTTCGCCACCCGCTACATGGTGAACGACGCCGCGGTGCTGCTGGGCAAGCCGTACGTGTGGGGCTCGATCTACCGCTTCGACGGTCAGGCCAGCGTGTTCTGGGCCGAGCAGGGCCCCTGCTACCGCTGCCTCTACCCGGAGCCCCCGCCCCCCGGCATGGTCCCCTCCTGCGCCGAGGGCGGCGTGCTCGGCGTGCTCTGCGCGTCGATCGGCTCCATCCAGGTGAACGAGGCCATCAAGCTGATCACCGGCATCGGCGAGCCGCTGGTGGGCCGGCTGATGATCTACGACGCCCTGGAGATGAAGTACCGCGACGTCAAGGTCCGCAAGGACCCCGAGTGCGTCCTGTGCGGCAAGCACCCGACGGTCACCGAGCTGCTGGAGGACTACGAGGCGTTCTGCGGTGCGCTGTCCGACGAGGCCGGCGAGGCGGTCACCGGCTCCACCATCACCGCTCGTGAGCTCAAGGCCATGCAGGACGCCGGCGACGACATCTTCCTCGTCGACGTCCGCGAGCCCAACGAGTACGAGATCGTCAGCATCCCCGGCGCCACGCTGATCCCCAAGGGCGAGTTCCTCAACGGCTCGGCCCTGGAGAAGCTGCCGCAGAACAAGCGGATCGTGCTCCACTGCAAGTCGGGCGCCCGCTCAGCCGAGGCCCTGGCGGTCGTCAAGAAGGCCGGGTTCGCCGACGCCGTGCACGTCGGCGGCGGCGTGCTGAGCTGGATCAAGACCGTCGACCCCAGCTTGCCGGAGTACTAAGACCAGTACTAGACCAAGGGTCCGGTTTCTGCGGATGGCGGCGGGTCGGCCGCATTAAGGTCGATCCCGTGGACAACGCTCGTCTCTGGCCCATCCTGACGGTGGCCTCCGCGCTGACGCTGGTCTGCGCGGTGGCCGCCGGGGTCGCGGCCAGCTCGGCGAGCTTCGAGCTCACCCGCGGGCCGACGGCCGCCGAGCTGAAGGCCGCCGCCCAGCGCGAGGTCGCCCAGCGCTGGCGCACCTGGGAGGCGGGGCGCGTCTTCCCGGCCACGCTGCCCTACTCGGCCGAGCAGGGCGGCCGGGAGCGGGCCCGCCGGCTGGGCATCTCGCCGCGCGTCGGCTGCGCCGAAGCGGTCGACGCCGAGGCCGCCCCCGCGCTGGCCGACGCGGGGTGCCGGGCGGTGCTGCGCGCCACGTACATCGACGCCCTGCGCGGCGTGCTCGTCACCGTCGGCGTGGTGGCCCTGCCCGACGAGGCGCGCGCCGTCCGGGCCAAGGCCGCGTTCCCCGCCGGCGGCGCGCCGGTCCCCGGTCTGCGCCCGCTGGCCTTCCACGGCACCGTGGCCGACCGGTTCACGCCCTCGGTGCGTCAGCAGGGCTCCGTACGGCAGTCCGGCCCGTACCTCGTGCTGACCACGGCCGGGCAGGTGGACGGGCGGCCCGCCCGCGTGGCCGAGCAGCGGCCGGCCGTCTTCGCCTTCGCGACCGAGATCTCCGAGAGGATCCTCGCCGACCTGAGCCGTCCCCGGATGCCCGACTGCGCCGCCGAGGAGTGGCAGTGCTGACCTCCCGCCTCGCCGTGAGAACCGGTTC
>NZ_JAPNNL010000195.1 GCF_027620315.1 Nonomuraea corallina
ACCGCCGGGGCGGCGGCGACCCGGCCTGGCGGCGGACGCCCGACGGCGCGATCTGGCGCACCTGCCGCACCCCCGCCGGGCCCGCGACGCTGCGGGTGTCGGTGACGGGCGGGCGGGTGCGCGGCCAGGCCTGGGGGCCGGGAGCCGGGTGGATGCTCGACGGCCTGCCGGCGCTCCTCGGCGCCGAGGACGACTTCTCCGGGTTCGAGGTCAGGCACGAGATCCTGCGCGAGGCGGTGCGCCGGCACGCCGGGCTGCGGATCGGCAGGACGGGCCGGGTGATGGAGGCCCTGGTGCCGGCGGTGCTGGAGCAGAAGGTCGTCGGCCAGGAGGCCTGGCGGGCGTGGCGCTGGCTGCTGCACCGCTACGGGGAGCCCGCTCCCGGGCCGGCCCCCGAGGGCATGCGGGTGGTGCCGGAGCCGTCGGCGTGGCGGGAGATCCCGGTCTGGCACTGGCACCGCTCGGGCGCGGAGACGGTGCGCGCCAGGACGATCGCCACCGCCGCCTGGCACGCCGCCAAGCTGGAGGCGGCCGCCACCAGCGAGGAGCTCGACCGGCTGCTGCGGGCGCTGCCGGGCGTCGGGGTGTGGACGTCGGCCGAGGTGCGCCAGCGGGTCTTCGGCGACCCCGACGCGATCAGCGTCGGCGACTACCACCTGGCCAAGATCGTGGGGTACGCGCTGACCGGCGAGAAGACCGACGACCCGGGCATGCTGCGCCTGCTGGAGCCGTACCGGGGCCATCGCCACCGGGCCGGCCTGTTCATCACGCTCACCGGCCGGCGGCTGCCCGCCCGCGGCCCCCGGATGGCGCCCCGGGACTACCGCGCCTTTTAGCCGCCCCTGAGTGCGATGCGGGAACCCAGGCCGACGTAGTGTGCCGCTATGACCGTTGTCAGTGATTCGGCCATGCGCCGCGCCCTCGCCCGCGCCCGTGACGGCAAGGCGCTCGACCGCACCGAGGCGACCGTGCTGCTGCACGCGCGCGGCGAGCACCTCGACACCCTGCTGGGGCACGCCTCCCGGGTGCGGGACGCGGGACTGGAGGCCGTCGGCCGCGCCGGGATCATCACCTACAGCCGGAAGGTGTTCATCCCGCTGACCAGGTTGTGCCGGGACCGCTGCGGCTACTGCACGTTCGCCACCGCCCCGCACAAGCTGCCGTCGCCGTTCCTTTCTCCCGACGAGGTGCTGGAGATCGCCAGGCAGGGCGCCGCGCTGGGCTGCAAGGAGGCGCTGTTCACGCTGGGCGACCGGCCCGAGGACCGCTGGCACCAGGCCCGCGAGTGGCTGGACGCGCACGGCTACGACGACACGCTGTCGTACGTGCGCGCGATGGCGATCAGGGTGCTGGAGGAGACCGGGCTGCTGCCGCACCTCAACCCGGGCGTGCTGGGCTGGCGTGACCTGCAGCGGCTCAAGCCGGTGGCGCCGTCCATGGGCATGATGCTGGAGACCACCTCGCGCCGCCTGTTCGAGGAGAAGGGGCAGCCCCACTACGGGTCGCCGGACAAGGACCCGGCGGTGCGGCTGCGGGTGCTGGAGGACGCGGGGCGCAGCAACGTGCCGTTCACCACCGGCATCCTCATCGGCCTCGGGGAGACGGTCGAGGACCGGGCCGAGTCGATCTTCGCGATCCGGCGGGTGGCCCGCGAGTACGGCGGCATCCAGGAAGTGATCGTGCAGAACTTCCGCGCCAAGCCGGACACGGCGATGCGCGGCCTGCCGGACGCCGACCTGGAGGAGCTGGCCGCCACCATCGCCGTGACCCGGCTCGTGCTCGGGCCGAAGGCGCGCGTGCAGGCGCCGCCGAACCTGGTCGACGCCGAGTACGCGCTCATGATCAGGGCCGGGATCGACGACTGGGGCGGCGTGTCGCCGCTGACCCCGGACCACGTGAACCCGGAGCGGCCGTGGCCGCAGATCGACGAGCTGGCGGCCCGTACCGCCGAGTCGGGGTTCCGGCTCAGGGAGAGGCTGACGATCTACCCCGAGTACGTCCAGGCGGGCGAGCCGTGGCTGGACCCGCGGCTGACGGCGCACGTCGCCGCGCTGGTGGAGCCGGAGACCGGGCTGGCCAGGGAGGGCGCCCTCCCCGAAGGGCTGCCCTGGCAGGAGCCCGACGGCGGCTTCGCCCCGGGCGGGCGGGTGGACCTGCACGTCGAGGTGGACACCACGGGCCGCACCCACGACCGGCGGGACGACTTCGACCACGTGTACGGCGACTGGGAGGCCCTGCGCGACCGCCTCCCCGCCGCGACCGGGGGCGCCGGGACGCCCGCGGAGATCAGGAAGGCGCTGAGCAGGGCCGCGAGCGACCCCGCGGGGCTCACCGACGACGAGGCGGTGGCGCTGCTGTCCGCCGACGGCCGGGCGCTGGAGGAACTGGCCGGGATCGCCGACGACCTGCGCCGCGAGGCGGCCGGCGACGACGTGACGTACGTGGTCAACAGGAACATCAACTTCACCAACGTCTGCTACACCGGCTGCCGGTTCTGCGCCTTCGCCCAGCGCCGGACGGACGCCGACGCGTACACGCTCAGCCTGGAGCAGGTGGCCGACCGGGCGGAGGAGGCGTGGCAGGCGGGCGCCACCGAGGTGTGCATGCAGGGCGGCATCCACCCGGACCTGCCCGGGACCGCGTACTTCGACATCGCCAGGGCGGTCAAGGCGCGCACGCCCGGCATGCACGTGCACGCGTTCTCGCCGATGGAGGTCATCAACGGCGCCAGCCGGGCGAACCTGTCCATCGAGGAGTGGCTGCGCGGGGCCCGCGAGGCCGGGGTCGACTCGCTGCCGGGGACGGCCGCCGAGATCCTCGACGACGACGTGCGCTGGGTGCTCACCAAGGGCAAGCTGCCCGCCGCCGAGTGGATCGAGGTCGTCACCACCGCCCACCGGGTGGGCCTGCCGACCACGGCCACGATGATGTACGGGCACGTGGACAACCACCTGCACTGGGTGCGGCACATCAAGCTGATCAGGCGGCTGCAGGAGGAGACCGGCGGCTTCTCCGAGTTCGTGCTGCTGCCGTTCGTGCACACCAGCGCGCCCATCTATCTGGCGGGCGTGGCCAGGCCGGGGCCCACCGCGCGGGAGAACCGCGCCGTACACGCGCTGGCCAGGATCCTGCTGCACGGCGCGATCCGCAACATCCAGTGCTCCTGGGTCAAGCTCCAGGACGACCTGTGCCGCCAGGTGCTCCAAGGCGGCGTGAACGACCTGGGAGGCACCCTCATGGAGGAGACGATCAGCCGGATGGCCGGCTCGGAGAACGGCTCGTACAAGACCATCAGCGAGCTGCGGGCCATGGCGGAGGTCACCGGGCGGCCGGTCCGTCAGCGCACCACCGAGTACGGCACGCCAACGGAGGAGCGGCTGGCGGCCTCGGCCGCCAGTGACGGCGTGTGCCAGAGCGTGCGCAGGGTGCTGCCGCTCGCCTAGATATGCCGCCCGCTTCGATATGGCGCCCGCTTAGATATGCCGCTCGCTTAGATATGCCGCTCGCCTGGATATAACGAGTTCTAGTTAGACTTGCGTCCGCACCGGGAGGCGCTGGGAGAATCGGCAACCCCCTTCGGAGAGAGGTTCACCGTGCGTTTGGGCCGACATCGCGCCGCGCTGTCTCCCCAGCAGAGACGGGCCAGGGCGCTGCGGCGCGGAATGCTGGCCGGCACGACCGTCGTGGCCGTGGTCGCGGCGGCGGTCGTCGTGGTGTTCGGCGGCGGTGCGGCCCTGTGCGCCACGCGAGAGCCGGTTCTGGTCAGCGTGGCGGCCGCGGTGGACGTGGCGCCGGCCGTCATGGAGGCGGCCGGGCGGTTCAACGAGACCAAGGCCACCGCCGGCGGCCGGTGCGTGCTCGTCCAGGTCACGGAGCAGCCGCCGGCCACGGTGTTACGCACGCTCATCGGCGACCGGGTGGGCGTGCTGCGCGATCGGCCCGACGGGTGGGTGGCCGACTCGTCGGCCTGGATCCGGCTGGCGCGCAACCAGGGCGCCGGCGCGCTGCCGGGCGGCGAGACGGTGGTGGCCACCTCCCCGCTGGTGTTCGCCACCCGCTCGTCCCTGGCCGAGCGGTTCGCGGTCGGCAAGACGGAGATGAACTGGCGGATGGTGTTCCCGGCCACCGTCCGCGGCCGGCTCGCGCCCACGGAGAACGAGCCGGACGTCGTCCGGGTGCCCGACCCGTCGCTGGCGGGCGCCGGCATCGCCACCGTCGCCGCCGCCCGCGACGTGGTCGGCACGGGGCCCGACGCGGACAAGGCGCTGACCGCGTTCGTCCGGTGGGCGCAGGCCGGTTCCGCGCCCGACTACCGCAGCATGCTGGCCGCGGTGGACGACCGCACCTTCTGGGAGCGGCCGGTCGTGATCGTGCCCGAGCAGTCGGTGTGGACGCACAACCGCGCCCCGTCGGACGACCCGGTGGTGGCGCTGCACCCACGCGAGGGCACGATCGAGCTCGACTACCCGTACGTGGTCACCGCCACCGACCCCGACGTGGCCGAGGCGTCCGAGGCGTTCGCCGGCTGGCTGGGCGGCGCGGAGGGCCAGGAGATCGTGCGCCGGGCCGGGTTCCGGTCGGGGGACGGCACGCAGGGGCCGATCTCACCCGGCCCGGAGCTCCCGAGCACGACGCCCAGGGTGCGGCCGTCGGTGTCGCCGGAGGACATCGACGAGGCGCTGCGGGCCTGGAGCAGGCTCGCCCCGCCGACGAACATCCTCGTGCTGACCGACACCTCCAAGCACATGGCGCAGAAGCTGAAGGGCGGCGCCACCACCAAGGCCGGCGTCGCGCTGGAGGCGGCCAGGATCGGGCTCCAGCTCTTCCCCGAGTCCACGCGCATGGGGCTGTGGGAGTTCGCGCACCGCGTCGGCGGCCTCCAGGACTACCGCGAGCGGGTCGGCCTGGGGCCGATCAACGAGCCGGAGTCGGGCCAGGTGGTCCGGCGCGGCGAGCTGAACCGGCTCACCGCCACCATGCGGGCCCACCCGGAACGGGACAGCTCGCTGTACGACTCGATCCTGCGCGGCTTCCGCAAGGTCGGCGCCGAGTACCGCGAGGAGATGAACAACTCGCTCCTGGTGATCACGGCGGGGAAGGACGACGGCCGCGGCATCAAGATGCCGGCCCTGGTGGAGCGGCTGCGCGACGAATGGGACCCGGACCGGCCGGTGCAGATCATCGTCATCGCCTTCGGCGACGGCGTGGACCGCGAAGGGCTGACGGCCATCACCGAGGCCACCAACGGCTCGCTGCACGTGGCCCAGCAGCCGGAGGAGATCATCGACGTGTTCCTGGCGGCCCTGGCCCGCCGCCTGTGCCGCCCCACCTGCAAGCAGGGGGCGTGAGGCCGGGCGCGTGAGGCCCGGTGCGTGAGGAGGGGGCGCCCGGTGGGGCGCCCCCTGCGGGTCAGAGGCGCTGCCAGAGAGCGGGCACGTTCGGCGGCTCCCAGCCGGTGAGCGCCGTGTGGGCCTGGATGCAGCGGTAGGTGGCGCCGCCGTAGGTCACGGTGGAGCCGACCGCGTAGGCCGTGCCGGCCTTCCAGGTGCCGCCCGGGTTCGAGGCGGGGGTGACCGTCGGGGTCGGGGTCGGGGTCGGGGTGCGGGTGGGCGTGGGGGTCGGGGTGGGGCTCGGGTTGCCGCCGCCGCCGATCTGCAGGTCGATGCAGGCGTAGAAGGCCATGGGGGTGTCGGCGACGTTCCAGATGGCCAGCACCTTCTGCCTGCCGCTGTAGCCCGACAGGTTCACGGTGTGGTTGACCTGGGCGGCGGGCTGCCGACCGCCGTCGTTGAACACGGCGACGCGGTTGGCGCCGATGTAGTACTCCCAGGTGCTGGTGGCGTGGCGGGCGGTGAGCGTCCAGGTGAAGTTGACGGTGCTGCCGACCGAGGTCGCGGGCCAGGGCTTGGACTCGTCGCTGAGCTGGGCGAACCTGCCGACCCCGCCGTGGCAGTTGCGCTGGCCCTTGGTGCCTTCCACGCTCTGCGGCTCGTAGACGATGTCGCCGCAGCCGGAGACCCGGCCCTGGGCGCAGTGCGCCTGCCGGCTGGGCGGCGAGTTGACGTACCCGTGGGCCAGGGCGGGGCTGGCGGAGACGACCGTGGTGACGGCGGCGGTCGCCGCCACCGACAGGACCGTGAGCAACCTTCGCATCGAGGGCTCCTTTACCTTGGGGGTTGGCCCAAATGTAAAGGAAAGTTTCCTAACAGTGAACTGGTTCGTGACTTTTCCTGAGAAGGTCCGGTCAACAGGGCGCCGGCTACCGGGTCAGGATGAAGTCCGCGGCCTCCCGCGGCGGCCGGTCGCGCGGGGGAGCAGCGGCGTGGCCGACCGCGACGCACCCCATCGGATCCCACGCCTCCGGCAGCTCCAGCACCTCCCGCACCACCGGACGGCAGAACATGGTCGACGACACCCATGCCGAGCCCAGCCCCTCGACGGCGAGCTGGACCAGGAAGTTCTGCACCCCCGCGCCCGTAGCCACCACGAACATCTCCCGCTCAGCCGCGTTGCGCCGCTCGTCGCGGTACGTGTGCGAGCCCTCCATGACCAGGCACGGCACCACCAGGTAGGGGGCGTCGCGCAGCACGTCGCCGCGCCTGACCCGCTTGGCGATCGACTCCTCGGTGAACCCGTCGCCGCGCAGGTCGGCGATCCACGCCTCGCGCATGGCGTCGAGCAGCCGCACCCGGGTCGCGGCGGACTCCACCAGCACGAACCGCCACGGCGTCGTGTGGTGCGGGGCCGGCGCCGCGATGCCCGCCGCCACGGCCCGCCGCACCGCCTGCGGATCGACCGGCCGGTCGGCGAACTCCCTGATGGTCCGGCGGGCGAACACCACGTCGCGCGACCCGTACCGGAACAGGTCCTCGTCGGCGGGCCGCAGCAGCGGCCGGACCCCGGGGCCGTCGTCCTCGGTCACCAGGTGGGACAGCCCGCGCACGATCGCCACCGGGACCCCGTCGAGCTTGCCCTTGACCAGCTCGGCGGCGGCGGCGATCTCGTCGGCCAGGGCCGTCACGGTGGCGCTGAGCGGGTTGCCGTGGGTGTCGGCGCCGCCCCTGAAGTCGGCCAGCGGGACCACCCCGGCCGCGCCGATGGCCACGTCCGTCAGCCCGTGACGCCATGGCCGGCCGAAGGTGTCGGAGACGATGACGCCGACGCGGCGGCCCAGCCCGGCCCTGATCCGCCGCGCCGAGGCGTCGGGGTCCTCGGGGAGCAGCAGGACGGTGCCGGGGGCGGTGTTGGACGCGTCGACCCCGGCGGCGGCCATGACGAAGCCGTGGCGGGTCTGCGTGATCACGGTGTCGCCGCGCCGGGCGACCACCCGTTCGGTCTCGTCCTCGATGGCCTTGGCCCGGTCGGGAGCCTCGCGGACGCGGCCCTCGGCCTTGCTCACGATCTTGGACGTGACCACGACGATGTCGCCGTCGCGCACGTCCGCGCCGGCCAGCAGGGCGGCCAGGTCGTCGCCGGGGCGCACCTCGCCGAGACCCGGCACGCCGAACACCTCCAGGCGCTCGGCGGCGGTGTGGGTGGGGTCAGCGGTCATCGGGAGAGCTCCTGCGCGAGGTCGAGGGCGGCGCGGGCGATGGCGGCCGCCGCGTCCTGGTCGGTCATGAGCAGGGGCCGGGCCGCCACCCGGACGCCCTCCAGGGCCACCCCCGCGTCCTCAGGCGCCACCAGCCAGCCGTCGAGCAGGCCGGCGCCGTACAGCTCCAGCACCGCCTGGGCGCTGGTCTCCACCCCGATCGCGGTCAGGCAGGCGTCGGCCATGCCGCGCACCGGGGCGCCGCCGATGATGGGGGAGACGCCCACCACGGTCTTCGCCGTCAGCGCCTCGCGGATGCCGGGAACCTGGAGGATCGTCCCGATGCTGACCACGGGGTTGGACGGCGGCAGGATCACCACGTCCGCGTCGGCGATCGCCTCCAGGACGCCCGGCGCGGGCTTGGCCGCGTCGACGCCGACCAGCGCGAACGACTCCGCCGGGACCGAGGCCCGCAACCGCACCCACCATTCCTGGAAGTGCACGGCGCGCCTGCCGTTCTCGTCGGAGATGATGACGTGCGTCTCGCACCGGTCGTCGGTCATCGGCAGGAGGCGGACCCCCGGCTGCCAGCGGGCGCAGAGCGCCTGGGTGATCTGGGAGAGCGGGTAGCCGGCCTCCAGCATCTGGGAGCGGACGATGTGGGTGGCGAAGTCGCGGTCGCCCAGGCCGAACCACTGCGGTTCGACCCCGTACGCGGCCAGTTCCTCCTTGACCGCGTGGGTCTCGCCGGCCCGCCCCCAGCCCTGTTCCTCGTCGATGCCGCCGCCCAGGGTGTACATGACGGTGTCGAGGTCGGGGCAGACCCGCAGGCCGAACAGCGTGATGTCGTCACCGGTGTTGCCGATCACGGTGATCTGGTCGTCGGGGGCGGTGGCGCGCAGCCCGCGCAGGAACCGGGCGCCGCCGATGCCGCCCGCCAGGGACACGATGTGCATGCGGCCAGTCTTCCATCGTGCCGTTTCCGCCCTGCTCCGGTGCCCCGCATGCCGGTGGCCGGGGCGCGTATTGAGACCAACGCGGGACCTGTGATCGGAGCGGGTTCTGTGACGATATGGCAAACTCCCTTCGGGCTAAAGGGTCTGATAGGGGTAATTGTGAACAAACTTGACGTAACCCGGCTGAGAGAGCCGGCCGCCTGGATCATGCTGGCGGCCGGCGGTCTCGACATCCTGCTCACGCTGGGGCGGATCCTGATCGGCTCGGGCGACGGCTCGATCACCGAGCGCGCGGCCGCGTACGTCGGCGGCCTGACAAGCCCTGTCGTGACCGCGCTGCTGCTCGGGGCGGTGCTCCTGCTCACCAAGGTCGGCCCGCCCTCGCCCAAGGCGAAGATCGTGACGTACGCGTCGGCGGCCTTCCTGGCGCTGGCCACCCTGTTCGGGGCGCTGTCGCTGCTGCTCGGCCTGTTCGCGGACCTGGGCGCGCGCTCCACGGTGGAGTTCGTGCTCGGCGGCGCGCCCACCCTGGCGCTGACCGCCATCGCCCTGGTCTATCTGCTGCCCCAGGTGCTGCCCCAGCGCCGGCCCGCCGCCCAGGGCTACCCGCAGGGCTTCCCGCCCCAGCAGGGATACGGCCAGCAGGGGTACGGTCAGCCTCCCCAGCCGGGCCACGGCCCGCAGCCCGGCTTCGGGCAGCCCGCCCCCGGGTACGCGCCGCAGCCCCCGTCCCAGGCTCAGCCCGGTTACTCCTCCCAGCCCCCGTCGCAGGAGTACGCCCCGCAGCCGCCGTCCCAGGGCGTCCCCGGGTACGCGCAGCAGGGGCAGGACGCCTACCCGCCGCAGCCCGCCTCCCAGCAGCCCATCGCCGCGCTCCCGGCCGCCCCGGTGGACCGCGAGCAGGGCCAGGAGCAGCAGGCCTACGACCAGGGCTTCCCCCAGCAGCCCCCGGCCCAGGACCCCTACGCGCCGCCCGCCGCCCAGGACCCGGCGGCCCCGCCCGCCCAGGAGCAGTACGCCCCCGCCCAGGGCGGCTACGCGGCCCCCACCCCGGCCCAGGACCCGTACACGCCCGCGCAGGACCCGTACGCCCAGCCCGCGCAGGGTTCGTACGCCCCGCCCGTTCAGGACCCGTACGCCCCGCCCGTTCAGGACCCGTACGCCCAGCCCGCGCAGAGCTCGTACGCGCCGCCCGCTCAGGGCTCGTACGCGCCGCCCGCTCAGGGCTCGTACGCGCCGACTTCGCCAGGGCAGGAGCAGTACGCGCCGTCCGGTCAGGCTCAGGACCCGTACGCGCAGGAACCCGCGCAGGCGCAGTACGCCCCGCCGGCGCAGGACCCCTACGCGCCGCCTCCTCAGGAGCAGTACGCGCCGTCCGGTCAGGCCCAGGACCCGTACGCGCAGCAGCCCGCCCAGGCGCAGTACGCGCCGCCCGCCCAGGACCCGTACGCCGCCCAGCAGCCCGCCTACCACTCCGGTGACACCTCACCGGACGCGGGGTTCAAGCCGCAGGAGTACGAGCCCGCCCCGTACGTCCCCGCCGACAGCCAGCCGAACGTCCACGGCGCGTCCAACCCCTACGCCCCGGCCGACAGTCAGCCGAACGTCCAGGCCGCGTCGAACCCGTACGCCCCGGCCGACAGCCGGCCGGACGTCTTCGCCCAGCCCAGCCCGTACGCCCCGGCGGACAGTCAGCCGAACGTGCACGCCGCGTCGAACCCGTACGCCCCGGCCGACAGCCGGCCGGACGTCTTCGCCCAGCCCCAGTCCTACGCCTCCGGCGACAGCCGGCCCGACGTGTACGGCTCGTACGGGCAGCAGCCGGACAGCCAGGCCCAGGCGGGCGCGGGCGGCGGGTTCGGCCAGTCCTACTCCTCGAGTGAGACCGCGCCCAGCGTCTCCTACCCCCAGACCGAGCAGGCCGGGCAGCAGCCGTACTACGACCAGGCGCCGGCGTTCGACCAGCAGTCCCAGGGCGGTCAGCCGTTCACCGGGTACTCCGGCCGCGAGTACGGCGCGGCCCAGGAGCCCGACGCGCCGGTGGACCCGCGCTCGCAGCAGCTGCTCGACGCCTACCAGCAGGCCGAGACGTACCAGTCGGGCATCGGCACCCAGCCTGACCTGCGGGTGCCGGACTACTCCAGCCGGCCCAGGCCGTACGAGGACCCGCTCGGCCACCCGCAGCAGCCCCAGCCCCAGCCCCAGCACGGTCAGCACCAGGCCCCCCAGCAGAACCCGTACGAGCCCCCGACCTATCAGCCCACCCACCAGGCGCCCAGCGGCGGCTGGAGCGGTGAGCAGCCGCCGGACTCGACGGTCAGGCTCGACCCGAACAGCTACCGGGGGGACGACCCCATCGACCCGACGGCCATCTACACGCCGAACGAGCCGCGCAAGTAAGGGGTCCGCAAAGTACTGCTTAAGAAGAGGTGGCTGAAGGGCGGAGCTCTATCCCGCCCTGATACGGTTCCGACCGCTGGCAGCGTTGAACACCCCCGCCCACGCCGTACGGCAGAACGGCGTGAACCGGGCGTGAACCGCACACGCGACGCTGGACCGGGGCGAGACCAGGTCTTTCCCCGGATACCGGCATGCCGCTTGACGTCGCGTAGGGCACACGCGTGTAATTACAACCATGTTGTTACGCCTTCCTGTGGGTGGGTAATAAGGAAGGCGTTCCATGGGGGGCTCCATTGCGGGCGGGCGGCAGGGAGGTGTGCAGTGACCGATCTGGTCATCGCACAGGATCAGCTTGACGCTGAAGAGCTGGGCTGGCAGGAGCGCGCCCTGTGCGCGCAGACTGATCCAGAGGCGTTCTTCCCGGAAAAGGGCGGCTCCACCAGAGAAGCCAAGAAGGTGTGCCGGTCGTGCGAGGTGCGTGCCGAGTGCTTGGAATACGCGCTCGAACACGACGAACGCTTCGGCATCTGGGGTGGGCTGTCCGAACGGGAGCGCAGAAGGATCAAGCGCCAGGCCGTTTAGTGATATATGGGTGAAGGGGTCATGCGGGGTTCCCGTGTGACCCCTTTTTCACGTGGGTGACCCGGTTCGACCGGTAGGGTGAGCGCGCCTGATCATCCGCCCCTTGGAGCCCGATGACTCGTCCCTACGTCACCGTGGTCGTCGTCTCGCACGACGGAGCGCGCTGGCTCGGGGAGACCCTGCGCGGCCTGCTCGGGCAGAGCCGGCGCCCGGACCGCGTGATCGGCGTCGACAACGGCAGCCGCGACGGCTCGGCCGAGCTGCTCACCCAGGCGCTCGGCCCCGGCAACGTCCGCGCGCTGCCCCGTTCCGCCTCCTTCGGCGAGGCCGTGGCGGACGCGCTCAGCGCCGCGCCCGCCACCGGCGACAACGAGTGGATCTGGCTGCTGCACGACGACTGCGCCCCCGACCGGCGCGCGCTGGAAGCGCTGCTGCACGCCGCCGACCAGGACCGCAAGGCCACCGTGCTGGGCCCCAAACTGCGCGACTGGCTCGACCGCCGGCGGCTGCTGGAGATCGGCGTGACCGTCGGGCTCACCGGGCGCAGGGACACCGGGCTGGAGCCGCACGAGTTCGACCAGGGGCAGCACGACGGCACCCGCGAGGCGCTGTCGGTGTCCACCGCCGGGATGCTGATCCGCCGCGACGTGTGGGAGGCGGCCGGCGGCCTCGACCCGTTCTTCCCGCTCTTCCGCGACGACCTCGACCTGTGCTGGCGGGTGCGCAACGCCGGCCACCGGGTGCTCGTCGTCACGGACGCCGTCGCCTGGCACGCCGAGGCGGCGGCCCGCAGGCGGCGGCGCATCACCGTCAGCGGCGACCACCCGCGCCGCCTCGACCGGCGCAACGCGATCTTCGTCATCATGGCGAACCTGCCGTTCCGCATCATGCTGTGGGCCCTGGCCAGGAACCTGGTCGGCTCGCTCGTCCGTACGCTGCTGTTCCTGGTGGGCAAGCAGCCCGCCAACGCGCTGGACGAACTGGTCGCGCTCGGGTCGATCCTGGTCCACCCGCTGCGGCTGCTGCGCGCCCGGCGGGCCCGGCGGGCGGGGCGCAAGAAGGGGTTCGCGCGGGTCAGGCCGCTGCTCACCCCCCGAGGCGCGGGGCTGCGGCGGCTGGTCGACATGGGGCGCGGCTTCCTGAACGGCGACCGGCCGGTCGAGTCCGCGGGCCGGCACCACCACGCCGCTCCCGCCGACGGCACCCAGGACCAGGAGGAACTCCCCGAGGACCGCGGCGCCGTCAAACGCTTCCTCGGCCGGCCTGGAGTGCTGCTGGTGCTGGCGCTCACCCTGGTCACGCTGGTGGCCGAGCGGTCGCTGCTGGGCGGCGGCCGGCTCGGCGGCGGCGCGCTCGTCCCGGTGACCGGGGACGCGGCGGACCTCTGGGCGTTCTACACCGACGGCTCCTCGGGGTGGGCGCCGCCTTACGTGGCGGTGGTGGCGGGGCTGTCCACGCTCGCGTTCGGGCAGACGTGGGCGGTGGTGTCGGTGCTCCTGCTCGGTACGGTGCCGCTGGCGGGCGCCTCGGCCTACCTGGCCACCCGCCGCCTGCCGGCCTTCACCCGCGTCGCCCCGCAGGCTCCCGACCCGGGTCGGGTTTCCTCCTCGGGTTCCGCCTCGGACTCGGGGAGCGCCTCAGCGTCGGGTCCTTCTCCGGTCGCCGGGCGGGCCACGGTCTCCGACCTC
The DNA here is from genome assembly GCF_027620315.1 of Nonomuraea corallina. Taxonomy (GTDB): domain Bacteria; phylum Actinomycetota; class Actinomycetes; order Streptosporangiales; family Streptosporangiaceae; genus Nonomuraea; species Nonomuraea corallina. The sequence goes on from NZ_JAPNNL010000195.1 coordinate 13,158, forward strand.
TCCACGGCCGGGAACCTCTTCTCCACCGCCGGCCTCTTCTCGGACGCGGCCCCGTCCTCTCGCTCCGGCGAGGCGACGGGCCCCGCCGAGACGCCAGGCTCCGCCCGTACTTCGGACTCCAGCGAGACGCCGGGTTCCGGCGGGACCTCAGGCACCGGCGGGACCTGGTCCAGTCGGGCCGGCGGGATGCGGGCCCGTGGCGGGAAACGCCGCCGTACCGGACGGCACGGGCGCGATGCCAACGGCCCCGCGGAAGCCGAATCCGGGGTCACACCGAACTCCAAGACCCACGCGGCCGGGGCTGAGGGGTTCGGGGGCGATGACGCGGGGGGTGACGGGTCCGGGGTGGCCGGGGTGGCGGTGC
>NZ_JAPNNL010000196.1 GCF_027620315.1 Nonomuraea corallina
CAGGGGGCGTGGACGGAGGGAGCGGCGGTCGGGTGTGGCCTGCTTGCCGGTGGGACCTACTTGAGGAAGTCCGGGACGTCCAGCTCCTCCTCCTGCTCCTCGAAGACCACCGGACGACGTTTGCCGGGCTCCGACATGCGGGAGGTGATGGGCGTGGGCGGGTTGGTGGGCTCCGGGGTGGGGCGCGGGATGGACACGGGGCCGGTGGGCCCGTCGGCGGGCGTCCCGTCGGCGGAGGAGGCGGCGGCGGCCGGCGCGGGCTCCTGGGCGGGCTCCACGGGACGGACCGGCTCGGGCCGGGGCTCCGGGCTCGGCTCGGGGCGCGACGCCTCCGGGCGCGGCTCCGTTCGGGGCTCGGGCCGGAAGTCGGTGCGCGGCTCGGGACGGGCCTCCTGGCGGAAGTCGGCGCGCGGCTCCTGGCGGAAGTCCGTACGGGCCTCGTGGCGGAAGTCGGCGCGCGGCTCCGGGCGCGCGGGCTCCGGCTTGGGCGGGGTCGGCGCGCTGGAGCGCAGTCCCGACGGCGGCACGCTGGAGGCGGCGGGACGGGTCTGCGGGCGCAGCGGCTGCTTGTCGTTCTGCGGCACGTCGTCGAAGCCGGCGGCGATCACGGTGACCCGCACCTCGTCGCCCAGCGCGTCGTCGATGACCGTGCCGAAGATGATGTTGGCGTCGGGCGCGGCCGCCATGGACACGAGCTGCGCCGCCTCGTTGATCTCGAACAGGCCGAGGTCGGAGCCACCCGCGATCGACAGCAGCACGCCGTGGGCGCCGTCGATGCTGGCCTCCAGCAGCGGGCTGGAGACCGCCATCTCGGCGGCCGCCACCGAGCGGTCGTCGCCGCGCGCGTGGCCGATGCCCATGAGCGCCGAGCCGGCGCCGGACATGACGGACTTCACGTCGGCGAAGTCGAGGTTGATCAGACCGGGCGTGGTGATCAGGTCGGTGATGCCCTGCACACCGGAGAGCAGCACCTGGTCGGCGGCCTTGAAGGCGTCGAGAACGCTGACCTGCCGGTCGGAGATCGACAGCAGCCGGTCGTTGGGGATCACGATGAGGGTGTCGACCTCGTCGCGCAGGGTCTCGATGCCGGCCTCGGCCTGCATGGCCCGGCGGCGGCCCTCGAAGCTGAACGGCCGGGTGACCACGCCGATGGTGAGGGCGCCCAGCGAGCGGGCGATGTTGGCCACGACGGGCGCGCCGCCCGTGCCGGTGCCGCCGCCTTCCCCTGCCGTGACGAAGACCATGTCGGCCCCCTTGAGGACCTCCTCGATCTCCTCGCGGTGGTCTTCGGCGGCCTTGCGGCCGACGTCGGGGTTGGCCCCCGCGCCGAGTCCGCGCGTGAGCTCGCGGCCCACGTCCAGTTTGACGTCGGCGTCACTCATCAGCAGCGCCTGGGCGTCGGTGTTTATCGCGATGAACTCGACGCCCTTGAGTCCCTCCTCGATCATCCGGTTGACGGCGTTGACTCCGCCGCCGCCGATGCCGACGACCTTGATGACCGCGAGGTAGTTCTGCGGTGCTGCCACGACGAGGGGCCTTTCCGCTCGTTGACTTGCCATTTCGGTGCGGATTGTCTCCGCGTCTTGTCAGTTCGGGTAACTCTCGACCTCAAGTTGAGATTTAGATTTATGTCAACCTGAGGATTGATACGGACAGTAGGAGTTACGCTCCGGGCGGGTCAACTAACCGCGCCGCAAGCGCGTCCGGCGTGTCGCGGGCTGTCCGATTCGCTCCACCGTCTTGCCTGGTGGAACGCTCCTTGCCGCACTATCCGATCTACAGGCTCTCACGCCGGGCGGCCTGCCCGGCACAGGCTCGGCGACGCGCCGGACGGGAAGTCGCCCTCTTTCCCGGGTACGCGCGATACTTCGCGGGGTCTTATCCGGAAATGGATCACTTGAGGGTCACCACGTCGGGAGAGCTCACGTCGTACACCTCGGCCTCGCGCTTCAGGAGGCCCTGCAGGATGCGCGCCTTGGCCTCGGGACGGTCGAGGCCGCCCCAGATGACCGTGCGGCCGTCGGACAGGCCCAGCGTGACGTCCTCTCCCGTCGTGGCGCTGACCCTGCGGACCCGGCCGGCCAGGCTGGAGGGCAGGTCGCGGACCACGCCGAGCGCCGCCATGGTGGCCGGGTCGCCGGCGGCCGGTCTGGCCACCTCCAGCACCGGCAGCATGGGCGGCGCCACGTCGCGCACCTCGATGACCGCCCCGGTGCCGTCGATCACGGCGACCTTGCCGCCGGCCTGGATCTGCGCGACCGGCTCCCGCTCGACGACCTCGATCCGCAGCGTGGCGGGCCAGACGCGGTCGACCTTGGCGGAGGCGACCTGGCGGATGCCGCGCACCCGGCCCTCGACCTGGCCCAGGTCGACGGTGGCCAGGGGGTGCAGTTCCGGCACGGCCGCGGCCTTCCTGATCGCGTCGGGGGTCAGTGTGACATTTCCCACGATCTCCACATTTCGGACACCGAGCACCGGCGACGAGAACACCAGCCACGCCGCCGTGCCCACGACGCCGGCGGCCAGCAGCACCAGGAAGATCTTGCGAGCGGTCACCGCACTCCCGTGGCTCAGCGGGACAGCGCGGCGACGATCCGCGGCCCCAGGTCGGTCACGTCCCCCGCGCCCATGGTGAGCACCAGGTCGCCCGGCCTGGCCCGGCCCGCGACGAGATCGGGCACCGCCGCCCGGTCGGGCACGTACGCCACGCGCTCGGCGGGCAGCGGCACCCGGCCCGCCACCATGGCCCCGGACACGCCGGGCTCGGGGTCCTCGCGGGCCCCGTACACGTCCAGCACGATCGCCTCGTCGGCCAGCCCCAGCGCCGCGCCGAACTCGTCGGCGAAGAACCGGGTGCGCGAGTAGAGGTGCGGCTGGAAGATCGCGATGACCCGGCCGTCGCCGGAGTAGGAGGCGACCACGTCGCGCGCCGCCCGCAGGTCGGCGGCCAGCTCGGTCGGATGGTGGGCGTAGCTGTCGAACACCACGACCCCGCCGGCCTCCCCCTTGGCCTCGAAGCGCCGCTTGGCCCCGGTGAAGGCCGCCAGCCCGTCCCTGATCTCCTCGAACGGCAGCCCCAGCTCGTCGGCCACGGCGATCACCGCGGTGGCGTTGAGCGCGTTGTGGGCCCCGGGAACGGCCAGGCGGACCTCGCCCTTGCTCGCGCCCGGCCCCTCGACCGTGAAGACCGTGCCGAACCCGTCGGGCCTGACCCCGGTGACCCGGTAGTCGCCCTCGGCGCCGTACGTGACCACCCGCTTGCCCCGGGCGCGCGCCACCTCGGCCACCTCGGCCGCGCCCGGGTCGTCGGCGCAGGTGATGAGAAGCTCGCCCACCCGGTCCACGAACCGGGCGAAGCTGTCGTGCACGGCCCGCGGGTCGCCGTAGTTGTCGAGGTGGTCGGCCTCCACGTTGGTGACCACGGCGATCTCCGGGGCCAGCATGAGGAAGGAGCCGTCGCTCTCGTCGGCCTCGGCCACGAACACCCGCCCGGAGCCCTCGTCGGCGCCCAGCCCGGTGGTGACGAGCTGGCCGCCCACGCAGTAGGAGGGATCGGCGCCGCACTTCTGCAGGGCGACGGTGAGCATCGAGGTCGTGGTGGTCTTGCCGTGGGTGCCCGCGATCGCCACGCCGGTGCGGCCGGACATCACGGACGCGAGCGCGGCGGCCCGCGGGATGACCCGCAGCCGCTGCTTGAGCGCCTCGCCCAGCTCCGGGTTGGAGTCGCGGATCGCGGTCGACACGACCACGGTGTCGACCTCCTTGATGTGGGAGGCGGCATGGCCGATGTGGACGGTGGCGCCCAGCTCGCGCAGCTCGGTGACCAGATCGCTGCTGCGGGCGTCGCTCCCGGACACCCTCACCCCGCGCTTGAGAAGGATGCGCGCGATGCCGGACATGCCCGCCCCGCCGATGCCGATGAAGTGGACCCTGCCCAGATGTTCGGCGGCGACGGGATCGACCAGCTTGACGAGACTCATCGGACTATCTCCAACACTTTCCTGGCTAGCGTGATGTCCGCGTCCTTCGTCCCCAGCGCCGAGGCGGCCTCAGACATGACGGCCACCCGTTCGGGGTCGTGGAGGAGAGGCAGAACGTGATCAATGATCCAATCAGATGACAGCTCCGCGTCGTCCACCAGCATGCCGCCCCCGCCCGCCGTGACGCGCTCGGCGTTCATCCGCTGCTCGCCGTTCCCGTGCGGGAGCGGCACGTACGCGGCGGGCAGGCCGACGGCGGTCAGCTCGGCGCAGGTGAGCGCGCCGCCGCGGCACAGCGCCACGTCGGCGGCGGCGTAGGCGACGTCCATCCGGTCGAGGTACGACAGCAGGACGTACTGGGGGTCACCGGGGGGCGGCTCGTGCTCGACGGTGTTCTTGGCGCCGACCACGTGCAGCACCTGCACCCCCGCGGCGCGCAGGGCGGGCGCGGCAGCCAGCGCGGCCTCGTTGATCGACCGGGCGCCCTGGGAACCGCCGAACACCAGCAGCGTCGGCCGGTCGGTCTGCAGGCCGAACCAGGAACGGGCCTTGTCGCCCATGGACAGCCGGTCGAGCTCGACGATCTCGCGGCGCAGCGGGGTGCCGATGAACTCGGCCCTGGGGATCGCGGCGTCGGGGAAGCCGGTGAAGACGTGGTCGGTGAGCTTGGCGCCGAGCCGGTTGGCCAGGCCCGGCCTGGGGTTGGCCTCGTGCACCACGATGGGCAGGCCGCGCCGCTTGGCGGCGAGGTAGGCGGGGGTGGCGACGTAGCCGCCGAAGCCGACCAGGACGTCGGCCCGCACCCGGTCGAGGACGGCGGCGACCGCGTTGACCGCCCCGGCGAGGCGGCCCGGGACGGTCAGCAGCTGCGGGGTCAGGGCCCTGGGCAGCGGCACGGCGGGCACCAGGTCCAGCTCGTAGCCCCGGGCCGGGACCAGCCGGGTCTCCAGGCCGCGTTCGGTGCCCACGAAGGTGACGCCGACGCCGGCGTCGAGGCGGCGCAGCGCGTCGGCAAGGGCGAGCGCCGGCTCGATGTGTCCGGCCGTGCCACCACCGGCGAGGACCACCCTCATGTCGGTCACTCCCTAACGTCTTCCTCGGCCTGTGGTCATACCCCCCAGGCCAAGCCAGCTTAGGGCCCGGGCGGCCGGTCCGGGGCCACGCGCGGCCAGAGCCTCCCGCGCCCCGGGCTCCCGTTTGGCGAACGACAGCAGCATGCCCAGCGCGGCGAGCGTGGGCAGCAGCGCGGAGCCGCCGTAGGAGACCAGCGGCAGCGGGATGCCGGTGATCGGCAGGACGCCGAGCACGGCGCCCATGTTGACGATGGCCTGGCCGACGATCCAGGCGACGACCGCCGCGGAGACCAGCCGGACGAACGCGTCGTTGACCCGGGACGCCACCCGCAGCCCCGCGTAGCCGAGCAGGCCGAACAGCGCGACCACCAGCAGCGTGCCCATCAGCCCGAGCTCCTCGCCGAGGATGGCGAAGATGAAGTCGCTCTCGCCGTGCGGCAGCCAGTCCCACTTCTGCCGGCTGCTGCCCAGCCCGAGCCCGAGCCAGCCGCCGGAACCCATCGCGATCTGCCCCTGCACGGCCTGGTAGCCGTCGCCCTGCGCGTCGGCCCATGGATCGAGGAAGGCGCCGACGCGGGCCATCCGGTAGGGCTCGACCGTGATCATGATGACGGCGGCCAGCACGGCGAGCGACAGGATGCCGCCGAACAGCTTGATCGGCGCCCCCACCACCCACAGCAGCGCCAGGAAGATCATGAACAGTACGAGCGTGGTGCCCAGGTCGCTGCCCAGCATGACCAGGATGGCCAGGATCGCGACGCCCGGCAGCAGCGGGATCAGCAGCTGCCGCCACTCGATGCGGCCCTTGCGCACCCGCCGCGCCAGCAGGTCGGCCCCCCACACCGCGAGCCCGAGCTTGGCGGGCTCGGACGGCTGCACGGTGAACGGGCCGAAGTAGATCCACCGCTGCGCGCCCAGCTCGGACGAGCCGATGAACAGCACCAGGACCAGCGCCAGGATCGACAACGCCATCAGCGGATAGCCCATCCAGCGGAAGAACCGGTACGGCAGCTGGGTGAAGATCCACATGATCGGCAGTCCCAGCGCCGCCGAGAACGACTGCTTGATGAACCACGAGAACGGGCTGCCCGTCACCTGCATCGCCTCGATGCTGGAGGCGGACAGCACCATCATCAGCCCGAGCGCGAGCAGCAGCAGGCTGCACCCGAGGATCAGGTAGTAGGTGGCCAGCGGCTTGTCCAGGAGCTCCTTGAGCGCCGTGAACCGCTCGCGGGCCCAGCTCGAAGGGTCCTGCGTCGCGGCCGGCGGGACGTGCTGCCCGCGCTCCCCGCGCTCCCCGGTGGCGGTGCTCACGTGTCCGCCTCCAGGGCGCGTACGGCTCGCGCGAAGGCCTCCCCTCGGGCCGGGTAGTTGGGGAACATGTCCAGCGACGCGCCCGCCGGGGAGAGCAGCACGGTGTCCCCGGGAGAGGCGAGCCGGGAGGCTTCGGTGACGACACGGTCCATCACACCAGTGTCCTGACCTTCGATGTCCACGACGGGGACATTCGGCGCGTGTCGCGCGAGAGCTTCGGCGATCCTGGCCCGGTCGGCGCCCAGCAGCACCGCCCCGCGCAGCCGCGGCGCGGCCCGTTCCACCAGTTCGGTGACGTCGGCGCCCTTGAGCTGACCGCCGGCCACCCACACGATCGACGGGTAGGACGCCAGCGCCGCGGCGGCGGCGTGCGGGTTGGTGGCCTTGGAGTCGTCCACGTAGGTGACCCCGGCGACCTCGGCGACGTGCGCCAGCCGGTGCGGGTCGGGGGTGAAGTCGCGCAACCCCTGCCGTACCGCCTCGGGCGGCACGCCGAACGCGCGGGCCAGCGCGGCGGCGGCCAGCGCGTTGGCGACGTTGTGCGGCGCGAGCGGGCGCACGTCGGCGAGCGTGGCGAGCTCCTCGGCCGCCGTCGCGGGGTCGGGGACGAAGGCGCGGTCGACGAGCAGGTCCTCGACCAGGCCGACCTGGCCGGGCCCGGGGGCGCGCAGGGTGAAGCCCACCGCGCCCGGATAGGGCCGGGCCAGCCGGGTGGACTCGGGGTCGTCGGCGTTGTGCACGACGGTGCAGGCCCGCTCGAACACGCGCCCCTTGGCCTGGGCGTACGCCTCCATCGAGCCGTGCCAGTCCAGATGGTCGGGCGCGACGTTGAGCACGGCGGCGGCGCGCGGGGCGAGCGTGGCCGACCAGTGCAGCTGGAAGCTGGACAGCTCCACCGCGAGCACGTCGTACGGCTCGCGCACGGCCTCGACGACGGGCACGCCCACGTTGCCGACGGCGGCGGCCTTGTGGCCGGCGGCGGTCAGCATGGAGGTGAGCATGCGCACCGCGGTGGTCTTGCCGTTGGTGCCGGTGAGCGCCAGCCACGGGGCGGGCTCGGCGGGCCGCAGCCGCCAGGCGAGCTCCACCTCGCCGACCACCTCGACGCCCGCCGCGAGCGCGGCGGCGATCAGCGGGTGGTGCGGCGCCCAGCCGGTGGTGACCAGCCGGGTGGTGCCCTCCGGCAGCGACAGGGGGCCGAGCCGGACCTCCACGCCGCGGCCGGACAGCTCGGCGGCCGCGGCCAACCGGCGTTCGCCCTCGCCGGACTCCACGACCACGACGCGCTCGCCCCGCGCGGCCAGCGCCCTGGCCACGGCGGTGCCGGACACCCCGAGCCCGGCCACGCAGGTCAGGCTCGTCACTTGGGCATCCACTCGACGTAGAACAGGCCGAGTCCGAGCGCCGCGCACAGGGCGGCGATCAGCCAGAAGCGGACCACGATCGTGGTCTCGGCCCAGCCCTTGAGCTCGAAGTGGTGCTGCAGCGGCGCCATCCTGAACACCCGTTTGCCGGTCATCTTGAAGAAGCCCACCTGGATGATCACCGACATCGTGATGACCACGCACAGCCCGGCCAGGAGGATGAGCAGGAGCTGGGTCCGGGTGGCGATGGCCAGGCCGGCCAGCACGCCGCCGAGGGCCAGCGAGCCGGTGTCGCCCATGAAGATCTTGGCGGGCGGGGCGTTCCACCACAGGAAGCCGATGAGCGCGCCGAGCACCGCGGCGGCCACCACGGCCAGGTCGAGCGGGTCGCGCACCCAGTAGCAGTTGGGGCCGAGCTGGTCGATGCAGTTGTTGCGGAGCTGCCAGTTGCCGATGAGCACGTAGGCGGCGAGCACCACGCCGGTCGCGCCGCTGGCCAGGCCGTCGAGGCCGTCGGTGAGGTTCACCGCGTTGGAGAACCCGACGATCATGATGAGGACCCAGACGGTGAACCCCACGATGCCGATCGACGGGCCGAAGTCGCGCAGGAAGGACAGCCGGGTGTCGGCCGGGGTGATCTGGTAGATGTTCGGCTGCTGGGTGACCAGCACGGCGAAGATCGCACCCACGATGAGCTGGCCGAGCGCCTTGGCGCCGCTGCGCAGGCCCAGGCTGCGCTGCTTGTAGATCTTGATGAAGTCGTCGAGGAAGCCGACCGCGCCCAGCCCGGTCATCAGGAACAGCACCAGCAGGCCGGAGGCGGTGACCGGCTCCAGCGTGGCCAGGTGGGAGGCGCCGTAGGCGAGCAGCGAGGCGAGCACGATGACGGTGCCGCCCATGGTGGGGGTGCCGCGCTTGCCGTGGTGGCCGGACGGGCCCTCCTCGCGGATCTCCTGGCCGTAGCCGCGCCTGGAGAACAGCCGGATGGCCAGGGGGGTGCCGAGCATCGACAGGATGAGCCCGACGGCGCCGGCGATGATGATGTTGGTCACCGGCTCGTGCCTCCCAGCAGCAGCTCGGCGGTCCGCTCCAGCCCCATGGCGCGCGGGCCCTTGACGAGCACCACGTCGCCGGGCCGCAGCCACGGGCCGAGCTCGGCGGCGGCCGCCTCGGCGTCGGGCACGTGCGCGATGCGCGGCAGCGGCGCGCCGGGAGGTCCGCCCCGCTGGGCCTCCTGGGCGCCGGCGTGGGCGCCTTCGAGCATCGGGCCGGCGTCCGGCCCGGCCACGACGAGCCCGGCCAGGCCGCTCGCGCCCGCGAGCCGGCCGACCTCGGTGTTCATCGCTTCGCTGTCCTCGCCCAGCTCGCGCAGCGAGGCGATGACCGCGAAGCGCCGCCGGCCCCGGCCCAGCACGCCGAGGGTCTCGAACGCGGCGCGCATCGAGTCGGGGTTGGCGTTGTAGGCGTCGTTGACGATCGTCACGCCGTCGGGGCGGTCGGTGACCTCCATCCGCCACCGGCTGCGCGGCTCGGCCGCCGACAGCTCCTCGGCGATGGCGGCGACGGGCAGGCCCAGCTCGTAGCCCGCCGCGGCGGCGGCCAGCGCGTTGTCGACCGCGTGGTCCCCGTACAGCTTGAGGGTGACGGGGGCCCCGCCGGAGGGGGTGCGGAGCGTGAACGAGGCCCGCCCGCGCTCGTCGGCGGTGACGTCCTCGGCGCGGATGGCCGCCTGCTCGCCGCGCCCGAACGTGGTGACGCGCGCGTCGGTGCGCGCGGCCATGGCGAGGACCAGCGGGTCGTCGGCGTTGAGCACCGCGACCCCGGTGGCCGGCAGCGCCTCGACCAGCTCGCCCTTGGCCTTGGCGATGGCCTCCTTGCCGCCGAACTCGCCGATGTGGGCGGTGCCGACGTTGAGCACCACGCCGATCGTCGGCGGGGCGATGCGGGCCAGGTCGGCGATGTTGCCGATGTGGCGGGCGCTCAGCTCCAGCACCAGGTAGCGGGTGTCGAGGTCGGCCTTGAGCACGGTGAGCGGGTGGCCGATCTCGTTGTTGTGGTTGCCGGCCGGGGCGATCGTCGGGCCGATCCTGGCGGTCAGCCGCGCGAGGAGGTCCTTGGTGGTGGTCTTGCCCGCGGAACCGGTGACGCCGATCACCGTCGCCCCCGGCAGCGCGGCCGCCTGTGCGGTCGCCAGCTCCGCCAGGGCGACCGCGGGGTCGGGCACGACGACGGCGGGCACCTCCACGGGGCGGCCGGCCAGCACCGCGACGGCGCCGGCCCGCACGGCCTGGGCCGCGTAGTCATGGCCGTCGACGCGGGCGCCGCGGAAGGCGACGAAGAGGGATCCAGGCTCCACGGCCCGCGAGTCGATCACGACGGGACCGCGCACCACGGCCCGGGGGTCGGCCATGCCCGACAGCGCGCCCGAGGTTATCTCGGCGATCCTGGCCAGAGGCAACGGGATCATTCGTGCTTCCTGCTTTCCTTACGTGCGTCGATCGCTGCGGCGACCACCTCCCTGTCGTCGAAGGGGATCACCTCGCCTGAAACGTACTGGCCCTGCTCGTGGCCCTTGCCCGCCACGACTATGACGTCACCGCGCGAGGCGCGGTTCACCGCGAGGCCGATGGCGGACGCGCGGTCGGGCTCAATGATCACATGAGCGCGCTCCTCGCGCGGCACGCGCAGCGCTCCCTCCATCATCGCGGCCAGGATGGCCAGCGGATCCTCGGAGCGGGGATTGTCGCTGGTGAGAACCGCCACATCGGCCAGCCGCGCGGCGGCCTCGCCCATGAGCGGCCGTTTGCCCGTGTCGCGGTCGCCGCCGCAGCCGAGCACGACGGTGAGCCGGCCCGCGGTCACCTCGCGCAGCGACAGCAGCACCGACTCCACCGCGCCGGGCTTGTGCGAGTAGTCGACGATGGCCTGGAAGTCGTCGCCGGCGCCGGTCACGCGCTCCATCCGGCCGGGCACGCCGACGCAGGTGCCGATGCCGTGGACCGCGGCCTGCAGCGGCACCCCCGCCTCGACCAGGGTGACGACGGCGCCGAGCGCGTTGGCGACGTTGAACGGGCCGGGCAGCGCGATCTGCGCGTCGGCCTCGACGCCGCCGGGGCCGACGATCCGGAAGGCGCTGCCGTCGGCGCCCAGCCGCGCGTCGAGCGCCCGCCACTCGGCGTCCGGGTCGCCCTCGGCGGAGAACGTGGTCATCGGCACCTTGGCCAGGCGCAGCAGCTCGCGCCCGAACGGGTCGTCGACGTTGGTCACGCCGACCCGGCTCAGCTCCGGCTGGAAGAGCCTGGCCTTGGTGTGGAAGTAGTCGTCGAGGTCGCGGTGGAAGTCGAGGTGGTCCTGCGACAGGTTGGTGAACAGCGCCACGTCGTAGAAGATCCCGTCGACGCGGTTGAGCGCGAGGGCGTGGCTGGAGACCTCCATCGCGGCGGCGGTGACGCCCCGCTCGCGCATGAGCGCGAACAGGCCGTGCAGCTCCGACGCCTCCGGGGTGGTCAGCCTGGACGCGAACCTCAGGTCGCCGGCGTGGATCTCGACGCCGCCCACCAGGCCGGTGGTGTGACCGGCCGCGCGCAGCCCGGCCTCCAGCAGGAACGTGGTCGTGGACTTGCCGCTGGTGCCGGTGACGCCGAGCACGGTGATGGCCTGGGCCGGGCGGCCGTAGACCCAGGCGGCGACCTGGCCGAGCAGCGCGCGCGGATCGGGCACGACGAGCACCGGCAGGCCGGTGGCGACGGCGGCCTCACGGCCGGCCAGGTCGGTCAGGATCGCCACGGCGCCGGCCGCCATGGCCTGGGCGGCGAAGTCGGCGCCGTGCGCCCGCTCACCGCGGAGCGCGACGTAGAGATCTCCGCGCCGCACCTGGCGGGAGTCGTGGGTGACGCCGGTCAGCGCGGCATGCGGCGACCGCGCGGTGCCGGGCTCGGCATCGAGCATGGTCGCCAGCGCGGTCAGCGGGCGCGGCGGACTGTTCGTCGGACGCATGGACGACGGGGGACGCACTGCGGCAGCGTACCGTTCCCGCTCACTGCTCCGCGCGCGTCGGCGCGGGGGACGCGGCAGAGCCTGTAGGCGGAATCTTCCTGCTCTTGAGAGCGAACGTCATCACATCCTTGAACACCGGGGCCGCGAGCTGCCCGCCGTAGTGGCCCTTCTTCGGGTTCTGCAGCACCGACAGCACCACCAGGCGGGGCGCTTCGGCGGGGGTGAACCCCACGAACGAGGCCGTGTAGCCGTCGTAGCGGCCGAGTTCGGCATCGTAGCGGTTCGCGGTGCCGGTCTTGCCCGCCACCCGGTAGCCCGGGATGGCCGCCAGCTCGCCGGTGCCCTGCTCGCCGACCGCCTCCTCCAGCATGGCGCTGATCTCCTTGGCGGTGGCCGTGCTGATGACCCTGGTCTTCTTGCCGGGGCCGGCGGGCGTGAACGTGCCGTCGGGGGCGGTGCTGCCCGCCACGATCCTCGGTTCGATCTTGACGCCGCCGTTGGCGATCGTCTGGTAGACGCTGGCCATCTGGAGCGCCGTCACCGACACGCCCTGCCCGTAGGCGATCGTGCAGCTCTGACTGCCCGACCACTTGGTGTGGTCCGGCAGCAGGCCCGCCTCGGCGCCCGGCATGTCCTTGCCCGGCCGGGAGCCGAAGCCGAACGCCTTGAGCATGTCGTACAGGCCCTTGCTGCCGACCTTGCGCGCCGCCATGACCGTGGCGACGTTGCTGGACTGGGCCATGGCCTCGGCGAAGGTCATGTCCTGCGGCGGGTGGGGGTGGGCGTCGCGCAGCACCCGGTCGTAGCACTGGACGTGGTCCTTGACGTGGAAGACCGTCTCGGGCTCGACCACGCCGGCCTCGATCGCCGCCGCCGCGGTGATGACCTTGTTGGTGCTGCCGGGCTCGAACACGTCGGCCGCGGCCCGGTTCAGGTAGTGGGCCGCCGGGGCCTCGCGCCATTTCGCCAGGTCCAGCTCGGGGGCGTTGGCCATGGCGATGACGTCGGCGGTGCGCACGTCCATGACGATGACGGTGCCGCTGTCGGCGTTGACGGCCTGGACCTGGTCGGCGATCGCCCGCTGGGCCGCCCACTGGATGTCGCGGTCGATCGTCAGGCGCACGTCGCTGCCGTCGACCGGGGGCGTGCGCTGGCTGCCGGTCATCGGGATGCGCTGCCGGTCGCGGCCCGTCTCGATCTGCAGCTTGCCGTCGCGGCCGGCCAGCACGGTGTTCTTCACCTGCTCGATGCCGGTCAGGCCGTCCTTGTCGTCGCCGATGAAGCCGATCAGGCTGCCCGCCAGGTCGCCGCCGGGGTAGACGCGGCGGAAGGTGCTGGTCGCGTTGAGCGACGGCACCGGTTTCTTGAGCGACGGCACCGGCTCCTTGAGCAGCCGGTCGGCCGCGGCCGGGGCGATGCCTCTGGCGAGCAGCTGGTAGCGGGTGTCGGTCCTGGCGAGCTTCGCGGCGATGTCCTCCACGGGCCTGCCGAGGTGGCCGGCGAGCAGCGAGGCGACGGCCTGCCTGTCCGCTGGCTTGATCTTGGTGGGGTCGATGGAGATGTCGCGCGCCTCGACGGTGTGGGCGAGTTCGTGCCCGTTGACGTCGGTGATGGAGCCGCGCTTGGCGGGGATCTCCTCGACGTGCAGGCGCTGCTTGGTGGCCGCGGCCTCGTACACCTTGGACTCGAGGCCCTGCATCTGGATCAGCCGGCCGGCGAAGATCGACAGGACGAAGGTCATGGCGATGAGGCCGATGCTGATGCGCCTGCG
>NZ_JAPNNL010000197.1 GCF_027620315.1 Nonomuraea corallina
GGAAGAAGTCTGAGGGGGAGATCGCACATAATGCTGGACGTCAACTTCTTCGACGAGCTTCGGATCGGGCTGGCGACGGCCGACGACATCCGTCAGTGGTCGCACGGCGAGGTCAAGAAGCCCGAGACCATCAACTACCGCACCCTCAAGCCGGAGAAGGACGGGCTCTTCTGCGAGAAGATCTTCGGTCCGACCCGCGACTGGGAGTGCTACTGCGGCAAGTACAAGCGCGTCCGGTTCAAGGGCATCATCTGTGAGCGCTGCGGCGTCGAGGTGACCCGGGCCAAGGTGCGCCGTGAGCGGATGGGCCACATCGAGCTGGCCGCGCCCGTCACGCACATCTGGTACTTCAAGGGCGTCCCGTCGCGTCTGGGCTACCTGCTCGACCTGGCCCCGAAGGACCTGGAGAAGGTCATCTACTTCGCGGCCTACATGATCACGCAGGTCGACACCGAGATGCGTGAGCGTGACCTGCCCTCGCTGGAGGCGAAGATCTCCGTCGAGCGGCAGCACATCGAGCAGCGCCGCGACGCCGACGTCGAGGCCAGGCAGAAGAAGCTCGAGGGCGACCTGGCCGAGCTGGAGGCCGCCGGCGCCAAGGGCGACCAGCGCCGCAAGGTCCGTGAGGGCGCCGAGCGTGAGATGCGTCAGCTCCGCGACCGGGCCCAGCGTGAGCTGGACCGGCTCGAGGAGGTCTGGAGCAGGTTCAAGAACCTCAAGGTCCAGGACCTCGAGGGCGACGAGCTGCTCTACCGCGAGATGCGCGACCGCTTCGGCCGCTACTTCAAGGGCGGCATGGGCGCGCAGGCCATCCAGGACCGGCTCGCCAGCTTCGACCTCGACGCCGAGGCCGAGAACCTCCGCGAGACGATCCGCAGCGGCAAGGGCCAGAAGAAGGCCCGCGCCCTCAAGCGGCTCAAGGTGGTGTCGGCGTTCCTCAGCACCACCAACTCGCCGCGCGGCATGGTCCTCGACTGCATCCCGGTCATTCCGCCGGACCTGCGCCCGATGGTGCAGCTCGACGGTGGCCGGTTCGCGACCTCCGACCTGAACGACCTCTACCGCCGGGTCATCAACCGCAACAACCGCCTCAAGAGGCTTCTCGACCTCGGCGCCCCCGAGATCATCGTGAACAACGAGAAGCGGATGCTGCAGGAGGCCGTCGACGCGCTGTTCGACAACGGCCGTCGTGGCCGCCCGGTCACCGGTCCCGGCAACCGCCCGCTCAAGTCGCTCAGCGACATGCTCAAGGGCAAGCAGGGTCGTTTCCGTCAGAACCTCCTGGGCAAGCGCGTCGACTACTCGGGCCGTTCGGTCATCGTCGTCGGCCCGCAGCTCAAGCTCCACCAGTGCGGCCTGCCCAAGCAGATGGCGCTGGAGCTGTTCAAGCCGTTCGTGATGAAGAGGCTCGTGGACCTCAACCACGCGCAGAACATCAAGTCGGCCAAGCGGATGGTCGAGCGCGCCCGCCCCGTGGTGTGGGACGTGCTCGAAGAGGTCATCACCGAGCACCCGGTGCTGCTCAACCGCGCGCCCACGCTCCACCGTCTGGGCATCCAGGCGTTCGAGCCGCAGCTCGTGGAGGGCAAGGCCATCCAGATCCACCCGCTCGTCTGCACCGCGTTCAACGCGGACTTCGACGGCGACCAGATGGCCGTGCACCTGCCGCTGTCGGCTGAGGCCCAGGCCGAGGCGCGCATCCTGATGCTCTCGACCAACAACATCCTCAAGCCGGCCGACGGCAAGCCCGTCACGATGCCCACCCAGGACATGGTCATCGGCCTCTACTGGCTGACCACCATGAAGGAGGGCGCGACGGGTGAGGGCCGCGTGTTCGGCTCCGTGGCCGAGGCGCAGATGGCCTTCGACCGTGGCGAGCTGGAGATCCAGGCCAAGATCCAGATCCGGCTCAAGGACGTCCTGCCGCCGCGTGACTGGGTCGCGCCCGAGGGCTGGGAGCAGGGCGACCCGATCCGCCTGGAGACGACGTTCGGCCGCTGCCTGTTCAACCAGACGCTGCCGATGAGCTACCCGTTCGTCAACTTCCAGGTGGGCAAGAAGCAGCTGTCCACGATCGTGAACGAGCTGGCCGAGACCTACCCCAAGATCGAGGTCGCCAACTCGCTCGACGCGCTCAAGGACGCCGGCTTCCGCTGGGCGACCCGTTCCGGCGTCACGATCTCGATCGAGGACGTCGTCGCGCCGCCGAACAAGACCGAGATCATGGAGAACTACGAGCGCCGCGCCGACAAGGTGCAGCGTGAGTACGAGCGTGGTCTGATCACCGACGAGGAGCGCCGTCAGGAGCTCATCGAGATCTGGACCCACGCCACGGCCGACGTCGAGACCGACATGGTCAACGCCTTCCCGGCGACCAACCCGGTCTGGATGATGGTCAACTCCGGCGCCCGCGGTAACAAGATGCAGGTGCGTCAGATCGCCGGCATCCGCGGCCTGGTCTCCAACACCAAGGGTGAGACGATCCCGCGGCCGATCAAGGCCTCGTTCCGCGAGGGCCTGTCGGTGCTGGAGTACTTCATCTCCACCCACGGACAGCGGAAGGGTCTGGCCGACACCGCCCTGCGCACCGCCGACTCGGGTTACCTGACCCGTCGTCTGGTGGACGTGGCGCAGGACGTCATCGTCCGCGAGATCGACTGCGGCACCGACCGCGCCGTCCCGCTGGCCGTCGGCGAGCGCGACATGTCGGGCAACCTGGTCAAGGCCGAGAACGCCGAGTCCAACGTGCACGGCCGCATCCTGGCCGAGGACGTCGAGGTCGACGGCAAGGTCATCGTGGCCGCCGGCGTCGACATCAACGACACCCACGTCACCAAGCTGGTCGAGGCCGGCGTGGAGACGGTCCGCACCCGCAGCGCGCTCGTCTGCGAGGCGAAGATCGGTGTCTGCGCCACCTGCTACGGCCGCTCGCTGGCGACCGGCAAGCTGGTGGACGTCGGCGAGGCGGTCGGCATCATCGCCGCCCAGTCGATCGGTGAGCCCGGCACGCAGCTGACGATGCGTACCTTCCACACCGGTGGTGTGGCCGGCGCCGACATCACCCACGGTCTGCCCCGAGTCCAGGAGCTGTTCGAGGCGCGCATCCCCAAGGGTGTCGCCCCGATCTCCGAGGCGGAGGGCCGGGTCCGCATGGACGAGACCGACAAGTCGCGCAAGATCGTCATCGTCCCGGACGACGGCTCCGAGGAGATCGCCTACCCGGTGTCGATGCGGTCGCGGCTGCTCGTCTCCGAGGGCGAGCGGGTGAAGGTCGGCCAGCAGCTGGTGGCCGGCGCGGTCAACCCGAACGAGGTGCTGCGCATCCTCGGCCCGCGGGCCGTGCAGCTCCACCTGGTGGCCGAGGTCCAGCAGGTGTACCGCTCGCAGGGTGTGTCGATCCACGACAAGCACATCGAGATCATCGTGCGGCAGATGCTCAAGCGCGTGAACGTGCTCGAGTCCGGTGACACCGACCTGCTGCCCGGCGAGCTCGTCGAGCGGCCGCGGTTCGAGCAGCTCAACCGCGAGACCGTCGCCGAGGGCGGCGGCCCGGCGGCCGGACGCCCGGTGCTCATGGGCATCACCAAGGCGTCGCTGGCCACCGAGTCCTGGCTGTCGGCGGCCTCCTTCCAGGAGACCACCAGGGTCCTGACGGACGCGGCGATCCACGCCAAGTCCGACTCGCTCCTGGGCCTGAAGGAGAACGTCATCATCGGCAAGCTCATCCCGGCCGGCACGGGCATGCCCCAGTACCGCAACATCCGGGTCGAGCCGACCGAGGAGGCCAAGGCCGCCATGTACACCGTGGGCGGCTACGACGGCTCCGCGGCCGACTACACGTTCGGCACCGGCAGCGGCGAGGCCGTCCCGCTGGAGGAGTACGACTTCGGTCAGTACAACCGGTAGACAGTGCGCGGCGAGCGCCCGGGTTCCTCGAAGGAGGGCCCGGGCGCTCGCTCGTCCCGGCCCTGGTCCGCTGTCCTCCGCGCCGGGAGAGTTCCGCGTACGGGGGAGCGCGGAGACGTCGTCACCTCGTCGGGCGATGTTCTTGGTATGTCGGCGGCGGTGCGGATCTGGCTATATCATGAGGCGCGAGCAGTAGCCGGGCCTTCGGTGGAGGGGCCGCGCGACACCCGGAGCGAGATGGCTTACGAGCTTTGTCGCGCCGTTTTGACGTGTCGCGGGGTCCTGGTAACCTAGACCATCGTGCCCGTAGTTTGCGGGCTCTCGATCGTGCGCTCTTTCACGGTAGCGCAGGTCGGCTTCCTCGCTCGTGGTCCTCGCGGACGTGTCAGTGCGAACAGCGCGCGACACGCCCGAGCGCGGGGGCGCGGAGACAAGGACAATGCGCAGGTCATGACACCGGCAGAACCTGCGCATTGCACAACTGACGTAACACCGGCCAGGCACGAAACGGAGTGGCAGTGCCCACTATTCAGCAGTTGGTCCGCAAGGGCCGGCAGGACAAGGTCTCCAAGACCAAGACTCCTGCCCTCAAGGGGAGTCCGCAGCGGCGTGGCGTCTGCCAGCGCGTCTACACCACGACTCCGAAGAAGCCCAACTCGGCACTGCGCAAGGTGGCCCGTGTGCGGCTCACCAACGGGATCGAGGTCACGGCCTACATCCCCGGTGTGGGTCACAACCTGCAGGAGCACTCCATCGTGCTCGTGCGTGGCGGTCGTGTGAAGGACCTGCCGGGTGTTCGCTACAAGATCATCCGCGGTTCGCTGGACACCCAGGGTGTCCGCAACCGCAAGCAGGCCCGTAGCCGTTACGGCGCGAAGAAGGAGAAGAGCTAACTATGCCTCGCAAGGGTTCTCCTGGCCGCCGTCAGCTCATGGCTGACCCGGTCTACAGTTCGCCGCTGGTCACCGCTCTGATCAACAAGGTGCTCCTGGACGGCAAGCGCTCCATCGCGCAGTCGATCGTCTACGGCGCCCTGGAGGGCTGCAGGGACAAGACGGGCAACGACCCGGTCGTCACCCTCAAGCGCGCGCTCGACAACGTCAAGCCGACCCTCGAGGTCCGCAGCCGCCGCGTCGGTGGCGCGACCTACCAGGTGCCGGTCGAGGTGCGCGCGGCGCGCAGCACCACCCTGGCGCTGCGCTGGCTGGTGCAGTACTCCCGCGCCCGCCGCGAGAAGACCATGACCGAGCGCCTCATGAACGAGCTCCTCGACGCCAGCAACGGCCTCGGGGCGAGCGTGAAGAAGCGCGAGGACACCCACAAGATGGCCGAGTCCAACAAGGCCTTCGCCCACTACCGCTGGTAACCCCGGCGGGTTCGACGAGACGACGAGGACGCGAAGAAAGTGGCCACCACGACCGCACTTGACCTGGCCAAGGTCCGCAACATCGGGATCATGGCCCATATCGACGCGGGCAAGACCACCACGACCGAGCGCATCCTGTTCTACACCGGCATCAACTACAAGATCGGTGAGGTCCACGAGGGCGCTGCCACGATGGACTGGATGGAGCAGGAGCAGGAGCGCGGCATCACCATCACGTCCGCCGCGACCACCTGCAGCTGGGACGGTCACACGATCAACATCATCGACACCCCGGGCCACGTCGACTTCACCATCGAGGTGGAGAGGTCGCTGCGTGTCCTCGACGGCGCTGTCGCCGTGTTCGACGGTGTCGCGGGTGTCGAGCCCCAGTCGGAGACGGTGTGGCGTCAGGCTGACGGCTACAACGTCCCCCGCATCTGCTTCGTGAACAAGATGGACCGCGTCGGCGCGGAGTTCCACCGCTGCGTCGACATGATGATCAGCAGGCTGGCGGCCACGCCGGCCGTCGTCCAGCTCCCGTGGGGCGTCGAGGCCGACTTCAAGGGCGTCATCGACCTCATCAGGATGAAGGGGCTCCTCTGGAGCGCCGAGGCGGCCAAGGGCGAGATGTACGACGTCGTCGACATCCCGGCCGACCACGTCGAGGCCGCTCGTGAGTGGCGCGACCGCCTCATCGAGACGGTCGCCGAGAACGACGACGAGCTGATGGAGCTCTTCCTGGAGGGCACCGAGCCCACCGAGGAGCAGCTGGTCGCGGCCCTGCGCAGGGCCACGCTGGCGAGCGCCGTCAACCCGGTGCTGTGCGGCACGGCGTTCAAGAACAAGGGCGTTCAGCCCCTGCTCGACGCCATCGTCGCCTATCTCCCGGCGCCGACCGACATCCCGGCCATCAAGGGCCACGCGGTCGGCGACGAGAACACCGCGGTCGAGCGGCAGCCCGACCCGCAGGCGCCGTTCTCGGCGCTGGCCTTCAAGATCGCCAGCGACCCGCACCTGGGCAAGATCACCTACATCCGCATCTACTCGGGCACGCTCGAGGCCGGTTCACAGGTCGTCAACTCTGTGAAGGGCAAGAAGGAGCGGATCGGCAAGATCTACCAGATGCACGCCAACAAGCGCGAGGAGCGCCCGTCGGCGATCGCCGGTCAGATCGTCGCCGTGATGGGTCTCAAGGACACCACCACCGGTGACACCCTGTCCGACCCGGCCAAGCAGGTCGTGCTCGAGTCCATGACGTTCCCGGCTCCGGTCATCAACGTCGCGATCGAGCCCAAGACCAAGGGCGACCAGGAGAAGCTCTCGACCGCGATCCAGCGGCTGGCCGAGGAGGACCCGTCCTTCCAGGTCCGCCGTGACGAGGAGACCGGTCAGACGGTCATCTGGGGCATGGGCGAACTCCACCTGGAGATCCTCGTCGACCGGATGCGCCGCGAGTTCAAGGTCGAGGCGAACGTCGGTCGTCCGCAGGTCGCCTACCGTGAGACCATTCGCCGCAAGGTGGAGAAGGTCGACTACACCCACAAGAAGCAGACCGGTGGTTCGGGTCAGTTCGCGCGGGTGATCATCGACCTGGAGCCGCTGGGCGAGGGCAACGACGGCTACGAGTTCGAGAACAAGGTCACGGGTGGTCGCGTGCCGCGGGAGTACATCCCGTCGGTCGACGCGGGCGCCCAGGAGGCCGCCGAGTTCGGCGTGCTGGCCGGCTACCCGATGGTGGGCGTGAAGGTGACGCTCCAGGACGGTGCCGCGCACGACGTCGACTCCTCGGAGATGGCGTTCAAGATCGCCGGCTCGATGGCCTTCAAGGAGGCCGCGCGCAAGGCTGACGCCGTGCTCCTCGAGCCGATGATGGCCGTCGAGGTCACCACGCCCGAGGACTACATGGGTGACGTCATCGGCGACCTCAACGGTCGCCGGGGGCAGATCCAGGCGATGGACGAGCGGGCCGGCGCCCGTGTCGTCAAGGCGCTCGTACCGCTGTCTGAGATGTTCGGCTACGTGGGTGACCTGCGTAGCAAGACGCAGGGGCGGGCGAGCTACAGCATGCAGTTCGACTCCTACTCGGAGGTGCCCCCGGGCATCGCCAAGGAGATCGTCGCGAAGGCCCGGGGCGAATAGTTCCCGGTCCCTGGCGGGACGGTGCGAGCCGTCCCGCCGCCTAGGGGTTCGGGATCACCCGGGCCCGAGTGTGCAGACGAAAGTCAGTCAGATTCTCAAGGAGAGAACCAGTGGGCAAGGCCAAGTTCGAGCGGACAAAGCCGCACATGAACATCGGCACCATTGGGCATATCGACCACGGTAAGACCACACTGACCGCGGCGATCACCAAGGTGCTCCACGACCGTTTCCCCGAGCTCAACGCGGCGACGCCGTTCGACAAGATCGACAAGGCGCCGGAGGAGAAGGCCCGCGGCATCACGATCTCCATCTCGCACGTCGAGTACCAGACCGACAAGCGCCACTACGCCCACGTGGACTGCCCCGGTCACGCCGACTACGTGAAGAACATGATCACCGGTGCCGCTCAGATGGACGGCGCCATCCTCGTGGTCGCCGCCACCGACGGCCCGATGCCGCAGACGAAGGAGCACGTCCTCCTGGCCCGCCAGGTCGGCGTCCCCTACATCGTCGTGGCCCTCAACAAGGCCGACATGGTCGACGACGAGGAGATCCTGGAGCTCGTCGAGCTCGAGGTCCGCGAGCTCCTGTCCGCGCAGGAGTTCCCCGGCGACGACCTGCCCGTGGTGCGCGTCTCCGCTCTCAAGGCCCTGGAGGGCGACGAGAAGTGGGCCGACAGCATCATCGAGCTGATGAACGCCGTCGACGAGAACGTGCCCGAGCCGCCGCGTGAGACGGAGAAGCCGTTCCTCATGCCGGTCGAGGACGTGTTCTCGATCACCGGCCGCGGCACCGTCGTCACCGGCCGGATCGAGCGCGGTGTCGTCAAGGTCAACGAGCAGGTCGACATCATCGGCATCAAGCCGGAGAAGACGACCACCACCGTCACCAGCATCGAGATGTTCAACAAGATGCTCGACACCGGTGAGGCCGGCGACAACGCCGCCCTGCTGCTCCGCGGCATCAAGCGCGACGAGGTCGAGCGCGGCCAGTGCATCATCAAGCCGGGCACGACCACCCCGCACACCGAGTTCGAGGGCCAGGTCTACATCCTGTCCAAGGACGAGGGCGGCCGCCACACGCCGTTCTTCAACAACTACCGCCCGCAGTTCTACTTCCGTACGACGGACGTGACCGGCGTGGTGAACCTCCCCGAGGGCACCGAGATGGTCATGCCGGGCGACAACACCGAGATGCGCGTTGAGCTGATCCAGCCCATCGCCATGGAGGAAGGCCTCAAGTTCGCGATCCGTGAGGGTGGCCGCACCGTCGGCGCCGGCCGGGTCACGAAGATCCTCAAGTAGTTCGACCGCGGGGCGGCGGTCGGCCCCCGGAAGGGGCCGGCCGCCGTACCACGAACGGGGCGGTCCGCCGCGAGGCGGGCCGGTCCGGGCGCCACGGAAAGCCGTGATCCAGCAGTCACTTCGGGACAAGGACCGAAGTCACTGCCGGATCACGGAAGAAAAGACAGATCGAAAGCGTCTGTCACGTGGGGCCACGCACCCACCAGCGGCACAAGCCGCACGATACTTTTTCTGACGACAGCGAAGGACACCGAGGCCACTATGGCGGGACAGAAGATCCGCATCCGGCTTAAGGCCTATGACCACGAGGTCATCGACGTTTCGGCCAAAAAGATCGTCGAGACGGTGACGCGGACTGGCGCGAAGGTCGCGGGCCCGGTGCCGCTGCCGACCGAGAAGAACGTGTACTGCGTCATCCGCTCGCCGCACAAGTACAAGGACAGCCGCGAGCACTTCGAGATGCGCACGCACAAGCGGTTGATTGACATCATCGACCCGACGCCCAAGACCGTCGACTCGCTCATGCGGCTCGACCTCCCCGCGGGCGTCGACATTTCGATCAAGCTCTGAGGGAACGCACTGACATGGCTAAGACGATCAAGGGCGTCCTGGGCAAGAAGCTCGGCATGACCCAGGTCTTCGACGCGGACAACCGGCTCGTACCGGTGACCGTGGTCGAGGCCGGTCCGTGCGTGGTGACCCGCGTCCGCACTCCCGAGAAGGACGGCTACTCCGCCATCCAGCTCGGCTTCGGGCAGGTCGACCCCCGGAAGGTCAACAAGCCGCTCGGCGACTACCTGCGTAAGCACGACATCACCCCGCGCCGTTACTTCGCGGAGATCCGCACCGACGACGCGAGCGACTACACGCTCGGCCAGGAGCTGCTGGCCGACACCTTCGAAGCCGGCCAGTTCGTCGACGTGACGGGCAAGAGCAAGGGCAAGGGCTTCGCGGGCGTCATGAAGCGGCACGGCTTCGGTGGTCTGGGCGCGTCGCACGGTACGCAGCGCAAGCACAGGTCGCCGGGTTCCATCGGTGGCTGCGCCACCCCGGGCCGCGTATTCAAGGGCCTGCGCATGGCCGGGCGGATGGGCAACGTCCGCACGACTGTGCAGAGCCTCAAGGTTCACGCCGTGGACGCCGAGAAGGGTCTCATCCTGATCAAGGGTGCGATTCCCGGCGCCAACGGCAGCCTGGTCCTCGTCCGCACCGCTGCCAAGAAGGGGGCCGCGAAGTGACCAGCATCGACGTGCTCGACGCGAGCGGCGCCAAGACCGGCACCGTCGAGCTTCCTGACGACATCTTCGGCGCGAAGGTCAACATCCCGCTGATCCACCAGGTCGTGGTGGCGCAGCAGGCGGCGCGCCGGCAGGGCACTCACAAGACCAAGACCCGCGGTGAGGTCTCCGGTGGCGGCAAGAAGCCGTACCGGCAGAAGGGCACCGGCCGGGCCCGTCAGGGCTCGACCCGTGCGCCGCAGTTCGCCGGCGGTGGCGTCGTCCACGGCCCGGTGCCGCGCGACTACTCGCAGCGGACGCCCAAGAAGATGAAGGCCGCCGCGCTGCGCGGCGCCCTGTCCGACAGGGCCGCCGCGGGCGTCGTGCACGTGGTGAGCGGCCTGGTCAGCGGCGAGACGCCGAAGACCAGGGCGGCCCTGCAGGCGCTGCGCGCCGTCACGCAGGCCAAGTCCGTGCTGCTCGTGGTGGACGAGGCGGACGAGCTGACCTGGATGAGCCTGCGCAACGCGCCGGAGGTCCACCTGCTGGACTCCGGGCAGCTCAACACCTACGACGTGCTCTGCAACGACGCCGTGGTCTTCACGCGCGAGGCGTACGACCAGGTCGTGGCCCGGTTGTCTGCGGGCGCTCGCACTGAGAAGGAAGACGCCTGATGGACAACACCGCTCAGCCGGTCGTCCGTAAGAAGACGACCATGGCGCGGATCACCGACCCGCGCGACGTCATCATCAAGCCGGTGGTCTCCGAGAAGAGCTACGGGCTGATCGACGAGAACAACAAGTACACGTTCCTGGTGCGGAACACCGCGAACAAGACGCAGATCAAGATCGCGGTGGAGAAGATCTTCGGGGTCAAGGTCACCGGGGTGAACACGATCAACCGGCAGGGCAAGCGCAAGCGGACCCGGACCGGTTTCGGCAAGCGTCCCGACACCAAGCGCGCGATCGTGAGCTTGGCCGAGGGCGATCGGATCGACATCTTCGGTCAGATCGGTTGATCGCCTAGGGCTTCGCCCTGGCGATCAACCCCGCGGGGGGCGTGCCCCCCTTGGGTCGCCTTCGGCGACAAAGGCGAGGCGCTGCGCACGAATCGTCCATTCGAAACCTTCGGTTTCTCATCAAAGCCTGGCGGCTTTGAGGGGATACGCGTGGGGCCGGATGACAGATGAATGAGAGATCCAGTTCTCTAACTGGGTTCTGACGAAGGATGAACGAAAAAGATGGGCATCCGTAAGTACAAGCCGACGACTCCCGGTCGTCGCGGGGCGAGTGTCTCGGACTTCTCCGAGATCACCCGCAGCACGCCGGAGAAGTCGCTGCTTGCACCCCTTCACGGCAAGGGCGGCCGCAACGTACACGGCCGGGTCACCGCTCGCCACCAGGGCGGCGGTCACAAGCGCGCCTACCGGATCATCGACTTCCGTAGGCATGACAAGGACGGCATTCCGGCCAAGGTCGCTCACATCGAGTACGACCCCAACCGCACCGCCAACATCGCACTGCTGCACTACGCCGACGGCGAGAAGCGCTACATCATCGCGCCGACCGGCCTCAAGCAGGGCGACCGCATCGAGAACGGCCCCGCGGCCGACATCAAGCCGGGCAACTGCCTGCCGCTGCGCAACATCCCGACCGGTACCTTCATCCACGCGGTGGAGCTCCGTCCGGGCGGCGGCGCCAAGCTCGGCCGCTCCGCGGGCGCGCAGATCCAGCTGCTCGCCAAGGAGGGCCAGTACGCCACGCTGCGTATGCCCTCGGGCGAGATGCGCATGGTCGACGTGCGCTGCCGCGCGTCGGTCGGTCAGGTCGGCAACGCCGAGCAGGCCAACATCAACTGGGGCAAGGCCGGCCGCATGCGGTGGAAGGGCAAGCGCCCGACCGTCCGCGGCGTCGCCATGAACCCGGTCGACCACCCGCATGGTGGTGGTGAGGGCAAGACCTCCGGTGGTCGCCACCCGGTGAACCCGAAGGGCAAGCCCGAGGGCCGCACCCGCCAGCCCAACAAGGCCAGCGACCGCCTGATCATTCGCCGGCGTAGCAAGAAGAAGCGGTAGGAGCAGCCAGAATGCCACGTAGCCTTAAGAAGGGTCCCTTCGTCGACGATCACCTTCAGAAGAAGGTGGACGCGCAGAACGAGAAGGGCACCAAGAACGTCATCAAGACGTGGTCGCGGCGCTCCATGATCGTTCCCGACATGCTCGGGCACACGATCGCCGTGCACGACGGCCGCAAGCACGTCCCGGTGTTCGTCACCGAGTCGATGATCGGCCACAAGCTCGGAGAGTTCGCCCCGACGCGGACCTTCCGCAGCCACGTCAAGGAAGACCGCCGCAGCCGGCGATAGACAGCCTTCAGAAGTAAGAGGAGTAAGCGATGGAAGCCAGGGCTCAGGCGCGGTTCGTCCGCGTCACGCCCCAGAAGGCCCGCCGTGTGGTGGACCTTATTCGCGGGCTGCCCGCTTCGGAGGCGCAGGCCGTGCTGCAGTTCGCTCCCCAGTCGGCGAGCGAGCCGATCTACAAGGTGCTCTCGAGCGCGATGGCGAACGCCGAGCACAACTTCGATCTCGACCCTCAGACGCTGGTCGTCAGCCGCGCCTGGGTCGACGAGGGCCCGACGCTGAAGCGGTTCCGTCCGCGTGCTCAGGGTCGTGCCTATCGGATCAACAAGCGGACGAGCCACATCACCGTGATCGTGGAGTCCCGCGAGCCGAAGGGAAGGACCCGATAGTGGGCCAGAAGGTTAACCCGCACGGGTTCCGCCTCGGCATCACGACCGACTTCAAGAGCCGGTGGTACGCCGACAAGCTGTACAAGTCGTACGTCGCCGAGGACGTGGCGATCCGTCGCATGCTGCAGAAGGGCATGGAGCGGGCCGGCATCTCCAAGGTGGAGATCGAGCGTACGACCGACCGCGTCCAGGTCGACATCCACACCGCGCGTCCGGGCATCGTCATCGGCCGTCGCGGCGCGGAGGCCGACCGCATCCGCGGCGACCTGGAGAAGCTGACCAAGAAGCAGGTCCAGCTCAACATCCTCGAGGTGAAGAACCCCGAGATCGACGCCCAGCTCGTCGCGCAGGGCGTGGCCGAGCAGCTCTCCAGCCGCGTCTCGTTCCGGCGTGCCATGCGCAAGGCCATGCAGTCGGCCATGAAGAGCGGCGCCAAGGGCATCCGGGTGCAGTGCTCGGGCCGTCTCGGCGGCGCTGAGATGTCGAGGTCGGAGTTCTACCGCGAGGGCCGGGTGCCGCTGCACACGCTCCGCGCGGACATCGACTACGGCTTCTACGAGGCCCGTACCACCTTCGGCCGGATCGGCGTGAAGGTGTGGATCTACAAGGGTGAGGCGGCGACCAGCCGCGCCGAGCGTGAGGCC
>NZ_JAPNNL010000198.1 GCF_027620315.1 Nonomuraea corallina
CACGACCAGGCGTCCGTCGACGGGGCCGAGGTCGTAGGGGCCGGAGGTGTACCAGGCGCCGGCGTGGGTGACGCCGTTCTTCCAGACGCGGAAGCTGAAGGTGCCGTCGGTGTTCTGGTAGGTGGCGACGATGTCGTCCTTGCCGTCACCGTCGACGTCTCCGGAGGCGACCCGGTCGCCGGTGTTGGCCATGGTCCAGCCGCCGGAGCTGAAGTCGCTGGCCCGGTCGAACTCTGATCCGGTGGACTTCCACCGGTAGATGGTCATGGTGCCGTCACCGTCGTCACGCATCATCGCCGGAGCGTCACGTCGGGGGGTGGCGGCGGCGCAGTTGCGGCTGGTGACGTTGCGCCAGGTCTGGTTGTTGGAGCCGCCGTAGGTGACCCCGTTGAAGGTCGGCCTGACCCGCTCCGAGCCCGCGTACCCCCAGGAGGCCGAGCCACTGCCGTCGGCGTCGTAGCCGAGCTCGAAGTGCAGGTGCGGATGCCCGTTGGAGGTCGGGCCCGTCGCCCCGACCTTGCCGATCGTCGCGCCCGTCTGCACCTTCGCGCCGACCGAGACGGACCGGGACTTCAGGTGCAGGTACGTGGTGTAGTAGCCGCCGCCGTGGTTGATCTGGATCACGTTGCCGGCGTTGCTGTGGTAGAAGGACTGGTTCACCGTCCCGGCGGCCGGGGCGACCAGCGTCGCGCCGTCGGTGCCGTGCTGGTCCGGCTCCTTCACCATGTCGAGCGCGGGTGCGTGCGCCCAGGTGTCCAGCCGCCACTGCTGGCCGCACAGGAAGGGCAGTTGCAGATTCGGCGCCGCCAGGGCGGGGCTCGCTGTGGCGGCCAGGCTCAAGGCGACGAGTGTGCCGCTGACGGCGGTTCGTAAGACTGCGGATATGGACATGCGTATTCCTCCGAGGAAGCTGGCGGGGTGAGCCGATCCTGAGCGAAGAGAGTCCTGGTGCCGGCAGTCGGGACGCGGGGAAAGGGCGCCGGCGTCCCTCTGCGCAGAGGCTTACAGCCGCTGATCCAAAATCTCTTTAACTTCTCTTTAAGAGGTGATGTGAACGGGATTCACGTCCTCGCGCCCGCCCGTCCCGAACGCTTCGGCTGCCCGTCCCGGGGCTAGCATCGGTGCGGTGAAGCGCCTGCGCCCGATGCCGCCAGACCAGCTCGACCCCGCCGCCCGCGCACTCTACGACCGGGTCAACGCCGGTCCTCGGGGCGCCTCGATGCTCGACGAGCAGGGCGCGCTGATCGGCCCCTTCAACGCCATGCTCCTCAGCCCCGCCCTGGGAGATCCCCTCCAGGAGCTCGGCGCCGCCATCCGCTACCGTTCGTCGCTTTCGGACCGGTGCCGTGAGCTGGCCATCCTCACCGTCGCCGCCCACTGGTCCAGCGCCTTCGAGCTCCAGGTGCACGAGAAGATCGCGTCCGGCCTGGGCTTCACCGAGTCCCAGCTCGGCGCGGTCCGTACGGGTGAGCCCCTCTCGCTGGACGACCCGCAGGAGGCCGCGGTCCTGCGCGTCACCCGCGCCCTGGTGACGAAGGGGGACCTGGACGACGAGGAGTACGCGCTCCTGCCCGAGCCGGTGATCTTCGAACTGACCACGCTGACCGGCTACTACGCCACCCTGGCGCTGCAACTCCGCGTCTTCCGCGTCTGACCCGCCCGTCCCCGTCCTGCCCAGCCGCGCGCCTGGTCGGGCGCCCTACACCTCGGTGAGCAGGTAGAGCAGGGCGTTCATGCTCGTCCCGCAGACGAGGTCGCGCTTGTCGATCAGACGCCGGATCTCGGAGCACGGCACCCACTCGACGCGTTCGGCCTCCCACGGCTCGGTGGGCGGCCCGATGTGCCGGGCGCTGTCGGCACGGAAGATGTGGTGCTCGGAGTCGGACAGGCCGCTGGTCGGCTGGGTGTAGAGCAGCGGACGCAGCGGGCCGGGCCGCCAGCCGGTCTCCTCCTCGACCTCGCGGGCGGCGGCCGCGATCGGCTCCTCACCCTCGTCGATCTTGCCGATCGGGATCTCCCAGCCCCACGTGTCGGTGATGAACCGGTGACGCCAGATCAGCAGCACCCGGTCCCGCTCGTCGGTGACGACCGCACCGGCGCCCGGCGCGGTGCGGATGAGCCGGTGGCCGAACCGGCTGCCGTCAGGCAACTCCACGTTGGCGATCCGTACGTCGAGCCAGCGGTCGGGATAGAGCGGTTCTTCCGAGTGGACCTGCCAGCGCATGCGACTGCTCCCCGCGTGGACGGCTGCGTCGGCACCACGGTACAAGGGCGGGCCGCGCCTTCCCGGGTCCTCGCCGCAGGACCATGGGCAGACGGTCAGCCGAGTGGGCGTGGCCGGCGGCGCAGGAACAGGCCGCCGGCCGCGGCCGCCAGGAGGAGCACCGTCCCCGCCAGGATGACCATCCGCCCGTCCGGTCCCGCGTCCCCGCCGGCCCCGGTGGCCACCCCCTCCCGGGGGGTGATCGACGTTCTCGGCTCCTCGGTCTCCTCGGTCGGGGTCTCGGTCACGACCGCGGTCCTGGTGGGGGAGGCCGACGGGGAGGCGGAGCCGGCGCCGATGGTCAGCGGGTACGTCCTGAGCGAGCCGGAGGCGGTCGGCTCGCACTCGATCAGCGGCTCGGTGGGGCGTAGCCCGAAGTTGACCGAGGCGGGCTTCACGGTCGCGGTGCCCGCCTGCCGCGAGGTGGTCTTCATGTCCACGGACGTCGGCAGCGTGATCGGCTGGCCGACGGCGACGCCGCTCAGCTCGCCGACGCCGGTGGCCGAGGTGAGTCCGGGCAGGCCGGAGATCGACGCGTACGCGTACATCTTCAGCCCGGTCGTCGGCAGCCCGTTGGGCGCTTCCAGTTCGGCGCCGCTCTCGTACGTGCCCTTCCAGCCGATCGTGAACTGTTCGCCGACCCCGGGGTTGGCGGTCGGCAGCGTGAGCGTGGTCCGGATGCGCACGGACTGGGTCGCGCCGGAGGCGGGGCGGCAGGTGTAGGCGACCACGTCGCCGGTCCCGTCATCGGTGTCGTCACCGGGGTCCTCGCCGCCGCCCTGGCCGACCGTGACGGTCACGCTCTGGGTGCCGGTGGTGGTGCACGTCGTCACCTCGGCAGGGTTGACGGCCAGGGCGAGCTTGAGGCTGCCGGTCTCGGTGGACGGCTTGACCACCACCTGGCCGCCGGTGGCGGCGGTGATCTGCACGGTGCTCGTGACCTGGCCCGCGGGGGTGGTGGTCGAGCCCGCCGTGACGCTCGCGCCGGGCTTCGGCAGGCCGCTGTGGGTGCCGCCGGTGACCGCGAGCTCGCCGTTGACCTGGACCTGCGTGGTGGAGGTGGCGGCGGCGCGCAGGGTCAGCGCGGGGATGCTCCACCTGGCCTCGAACGAGCCGCTCGCGGTGTCCGGGACGACGATCGGCACGCTCAGCGTGGTGTTGCCGAAGGGGCCGCCCGAGCAGGTGTACGCGACCGTCAGGGTCTGGTCGGCCGCCTGCGCCGGGGCGGCGGCGGACGTGAGCACCAGGCCGATGACCGAGGCCACCACGGCGAACTTCGGCACGATCCGTCTCCCTATCGATGGGAATGAAAGGGACCGGACCACGATGGCACCCTTTGGTAACGTATGGGGCTCGATCCGCGAATCCGATGGCGAATAACCATTTGCCTAGGGCTCCTAGGCTGGAAGCCATGAGACCACTCACCGAACCGCAGATTCGCACCTCGTTCGTCAACTGCACCAAGGGTGAGGCGTCCCGTCTGCACGTGCCGCGCGACCTGCCAGGGCAGCCGTGGGACGACCTCGACTTCCTCGGCTGGCGCGACCCGAAGGCCCCCGACCGCGCCTACCTCGTGGCCGAGCGCGACGGCCGCACCGTCGGCGTCGCGCTCCGCCTCGTCACCGCCCGCCACGGCCACCAGCGCCGCAGCATGTGCTCGCTCTGCCTCACCACCCACACCGGCAGCGGCGTCGCCCTGGTGTCCGCCCGCCGCCGCCGCGGCGACGCCGACTCGGTCGGCGCCTACATCTGCGCCGACCTCGCCTGCTCGCTGTACGTACGGGGCAAGCGCAAGCCGGAGTTCGGCGAGCGCCTGGAGGAGTCGCTCAGCGTCGAGGAGCAGATCGACCGGATGACGGCCAACCTCGACGCCTTTCTGGACCGCGTCTCCACCGCCTGACCCCCGGCGCGGACGGTCCCGCAGCGATCAGGTGCGGCTTCGGCAGGTGTCGCGCACCTTGTAGAAGTACGACAGGTACTGGGTGTGCACGTCCCGGCCGGAGATCCTGATCTGGGCGTCGTCCGCGTTCTCCAGGTGGGTGAAGTTGGCGCTGCCCGTGTAGACCCTGGGCGTGATGTCGTCGTCGTAGAAGCCGTCGGTCATCATCAGCTTGAGGTGCGGCACGACCGAGCGGTCGCCGACGGTGAAGCGGCACGGGGTCACCTGGACGCGGCGGCCGTTGACGGTCCTGGCCAGTTCGGCGCGGATGGTGGCGTCGGCGTTGCCGGTGCCGTCGGAGCTGCGGTAGTAGACCAGGTCCACCCAGCAGTTCTCGCCCCGCAGCCGGACCAGTTCCTGGGCGATGGCCAGCCGGTGCTGGTTGAAGTGCGTCAGCACGAGCCTGATGTCGGTCTGGCGGTAGACGCCGTCGGCGTCCTGGTACCGGCACTCGACGAGCTTGAGGATGTTGGCGATCGGGTCGCCGCTCGACTGGACGCGCGGGAAGAACGTGGCCCGGTACTTCGACCCTGTCGGGGTGGTCCAGTAGTAGGCGGGGTTCGGCGCCCGCCGGCGGCCCTCACGCAGGTCGTCGAAGTACGTGGCGTAGCCGTTGTAGACGGCGGCGTCGGTGAGGGTGAACGCGTCGTTGTAGGAGTTGTACAGGTACCAGTCGGACAGGTTGGACGAGGTCTGGAAGACGACGTTGCCGTGCGTGGTCCCGTTCACCTCGATGCCGGAGAACAGCGCGAACTTGCTGTGCAGGTAGTTGCGGCCGATGCAGCCCCGCTCGACCGCCGCCGGGTCGGGATACTCACAGCCGATCACGTACGAGCCGGCGCCCTCGTTCGCGCCGAGCACGGCCCGGAGGCGGGCGGTGATCTCGTCGTTGACGCCGTTCTCCATGTCGTCGAGGATGACCTTGACCCGGACGCCGCGCTGGTGCGCCTGGATGAGCGCGTCGGCCACCTCGGTGGAGCGCCGGCCGGGGGAGAACTGGTGGTTGACGAACCGGATCTCGCTGCCCGTCCTGGCGGCCCTGATCAGCCGGATGAGCTGGTCCATCACGGCCGACTGCTGGGCGCTCGGCGTGCCGGGCACGCCGGTGTCGGCGACGGGATCGTTGAAGACCGGGGCGTTGAGCACGGGCGGCCCGGTCACGTCGGCCGCCGCGCTTCCCGTGGGGAGAAGGGCGGCGGCCAGGCATAAGGCCGCGATCGTGGCGATTTTCTTCACCCGAGGCACCTTTCTGCGTGACAGTTTTCACATCCCGACTGTCATACGCGGAAAACCTGCCTGTCAAGGCCCCCTCAGGCGGAGTCGCGGATCACCAGCGCCGTCGGCAGCACCACCGGCTCGGCCGGGGCGCCGGCGAACAGGTCCAGCAGCAGCCGGACCATCGCCGCCGTCTGCTCGATCACCGGGTGGCGGACCGTGGTCAGCGGCGGCTCGGTGTACTTGGCCGCCTCGATGTCGTCGAAGCCCACCAGCGCCACGTCGTCGGGGACCCGCCGCCCCGCCTGCCGCAGCGCCTGCAGCGCGCCCACCGCCATCAGGTCGTTGGCCACGAACACCGCGTCGAGCTGCGGGTCGTCGCCGAGCAGCTGCCGCATGGCGACCGCTCCCGACTCGCGGGTGAAGTCGCCCACCGCGACGATCGAGCGGCGGTCGGAGTCGCGCAGCACGTTGCGGTAGCCGGTGAGCCGGTCCTGGCCACCGATCATGTCCTGCGGCCCGGCGATGGTCGCGATGCGCCTGCGCCCCTGGTCGACGAGGTGACGCACCGCGGTCTCGGCCCCGCCCACGTTGTCGTTGTCCGCGTACGGGATGTCGACGGGGACGGCGGGCCGGCCGTAGGAGACGACCGGGACGCGCAGCCGCGACAGCGCGCTCGGCAGCGGGTCGGCGCCGTGCATGGAGATGAGCATGACCCCGTCGACGTGCCCGCCCGCGATGTAACGCTCCACTCTGGCGTGGCTCTTGGCCGACGAGGCGAGCATGAGCACGACCTGCTTGTTGACCGACTCCAGCTCCAGGCTGGCCGAGCGGATCACCGTCGCGAACAGCGGATCCTCCGAGAACACCCGGGTCGGCGGCTCGGAGACGACCAGGGCGATCGAGTCGGTGCGCTGGGTGACCAGGCTGCGCGCGGCCGGGTTGGGCACGTAGCCCAGCTCGTCGATGGCGCGCAGCACGGCGTCGCGGATGTGCGGGGCCACGGTCGTCTGGCCGTTGACGACGCGGGACGCGGTGGCGCGTGAGACGCCCGCGCGGGCGGCGACCGCTTCCAGGGTCGGGCGTCTCATGGCTGCGCCGAAGGGGAGGACACGGAGAGAATCTACAGCCGGTTCGTCGCGATCACGTCCCGGTACCACAGCGCGCTGTCCTTGAGCACCCTGACCTGCGTGGCGTAGTCGACGTGCACGATGCCGAACCTGCGCCGGTAGCCCTCGGCCCACTCGAAGTTGTCGAGCAGCGACCAGACGAGATACCCCCGCAGATCGGCCCCCGCCTCGATGGCCCTGCCCACCTCGCGCAGGTGGCCCCGGAGGTAGGCGACCCGGTCGGCGTCGTGCACCCGGCCGTCCTCCACCACGTCGTCGAAGGCGGCGCCGTTCTCGGTGACCATGAGGCCCACGTCCGGGTAGTCCTGCGACAGCCGTACCAGCAGCCGCGACAGGCCGTCGGGCACGATCGGCCAGCCCATCGCGGTGACCGGCGCGTCGGCCGGGGCGAAGCGGATGTCCTCCGAGCCCGGCCAGGCCGCGTCGGCGGGCAGTCCCGGCCCCGCCTCCACCACGCACGGGTTGTAATAGTTGATCCCGATCAGGTCGATCGGCGCGTTGATCACCTCCAGGTCGCCGTCCAGGAGGTGCCCGGTGCCGCCGTTGCGTCCGGCGGCGGCCAGCACCTCCTCCGGGTAGCGGCCGTGGACGGCCGGGTCGAGGAACTGCCGGGTCAGCAGCGCGTGGACGCGGTCCACGGCGGCCGCGTCGGCCTCGGCCGGCACCGCCGCCGGGTCGTTCACCTGGGCCGGGGTGAGCACCGGGGAGGAGTTGACGACCAGCATGATGCTGCCCGCCCCCGCCTCCCGCAGCCGGGCGGCGGCCAGGCCGTGCCCCACGAGCAGGTGGTGGGCCGCGCGCAGGGCGTCGGCCGGGCTCCGGCGGCCGGGCGCGTGCACGCCGTTGCCGTAGCCGAGGAAGGCCGCCACCCACGGCTCGTTCAGCGTCGCCCAGTCGTGGACGCGGTCGCCCAGCCGGTCGTGCACGACGGCGGCGTAATCGGCGAACCGGAAGGCGGTGTCGCGGTCGGTCCAGCCGCCCCTGTCCTCCAGCGCCTGGGGGAGGTCCCAGTGGTAGAGGGTCAGGTACGGTGCGATGCCGGCTTCCAGCAGCTCGTCGACGAGCCTGTCGTAGAAGGCCAGCCCGCGGGGGTTCGCCGGCCCGCGCCCGTCGGGCTGGACGCGCGGCCAGGCCACCGAGAACCGGTAGGCCGCCAGGCCCAGCTCGCGCATCAGGGCGACGTCGTCGCGGTAGCGGTGGTAGTGGTCGCAGGCGACGTCGCCCGTGTCGCCGTCGGCCACGTTGCCGGGGGAGTGGGAGAAGGTGTCCCAGATCGACTGGCCCCGCCCGTCCTCCTTGACCGCCCCCTCGATCTGATAGGCCGCCGTCGCGGCACCCCAGACGAACTTTTCCGGGAAAATCATCCCTTGACCGCTCCTTGCATGATTCCGCCGATGATCTGCTTGCCGAACAGGGCGAAGATGAGCACCAGCGGCAGGGTCCCCACCGCCGTGCCCGCCAGGCCCAGGACGTAGTCGTTGACGTATCCGCTGGCCAGCGACGACAGCGCGACCTGGACCGTGGGGTTGTCCGGGGTGAGCACGACGAGCGGCCAGAAGTAGTCGTTCCAGGCCGACATGAACGTCAGCATGCCCAGCACGGCCGCGGCGGGCCGGGCGGCGGGCAGCACGACGTGCCAGAACAGCCCCCAGGTGGTGCAGCCGTCGACCCGGCCCGCCTCCAGCAACTCCGTCGGCAGAGCCCTGCTCAGGTACTGCGTCATGAAGAACACGCCGAAGGCGTTGACCAGCGCGGGCACGATCAGCGCGTAGTTCGTGCCGGTCCACTCCAGCTTGATCATGAGCATGTAGAGCGGGATGATGCCGAGCTGGGCCGGCACCATCATGGTCGCGACCGTGATCACCAGCATGGCGTTCCTGCCGCGGAAGCGCAGCTTGGAGAAGGCGAACCCGGCCAGCGTCGAGAAGAACATCACCGCGACCGAGATCGACCCGGCCACGATGACCGAGTTGAGCAGCGCCAGCCCGAACGGCACCGTGTCGAAGACCCGGGCCACGTTGGCGAAGAAGTTGCCCCCGGGCAGCAGCGGCGGCGGCACCTGGGCCAGCGCCGAGTTGTGCCGGGAGGCCACCACGACGCTGTAGTACAGCGGGAACGCGGAGAAGAACGCGACCGCCGTCAAGGTCAGGTAGCGCAGCCTCATATCACACCGCCCTTCACGCGCCGGCTCACCAGGAAGTTGACGCCGGCCGCGATCACCACGAACAGGAACATCACCCACGACGCCGCCGAGGCGTAGCCGAAGTCGAACTTGGTGAACGCGTGCTCGTAGACGTAGAGCGCCAGCGTCTGGAACTGCCGGTCGGGCCCGCCCGTGACCATGGTGCCCCCGCCGGTGGTGCCGGAGCCGAAGAGCAGCGGCTCGGCGATGATCTGCATGGCGCCGATGGTCGAGACGATGACCACGAAGATGATCGTCGGCCGGATCATCGGCACGGTGATCCTGACCAGCTGCCTGAGGTTGCCCGCCCCGTCCAGGGTCGCGGCCTCGTACAGCTCGCGCGGCACGGCCTGCATGGCGGCCAGGAAGATGAGCGCGTTGTAGCCCGTCCACCGCCACATGATCATCACGGAGAGCGCGAGGTGCGAGGTCGCCGTGCCGGCGGCCCAGTCGATCCGGCCGGCGCCGAACCACGACAGCACCCAGTTGATCATGCCGAAGTCCCGCCCGAACAGCTGGCTGAAGATCACCACCACGGCGACGACGCTGGTGACGTTGGGCACCAGCAGCGAGATCCGGAAGAGGGTCTGGAAACGCAGCCTCCTGTTGAGCAGGTGCGCCAGCCAGATGGCCAGCACGAGCTGCGGCGCGGTCGACAGGATGCCGATCGACAGGGTGTTGAAGGTGGCGTTCCAGAAGTAGCCGTCGGCCAGCAGCGTCCCGTAGTTCCGCAGCCCGACGAACGTCTGCTCCTCCTCCAGGAGCGTCCACTCGTGCAGGCTGACCCAGGCCGTGTAGGCGAGCGGGAACAGGCCGAAGGCGGCGAACAGCAGGAAGAAGGGCGCCACGTAGGCGTACGGCGACACCCTCGTGTCGAGGGTGTGCCGCACACTCGTCCTACGCCTCCGCCCGATCGCGAGAGGGAGAACACTCATTTGATCTTCTTGACGTCCTCGAGCACCTGCGCCCACGCCTCGTCCGGGGTCTGCTTGCCCTGCTCGACCCGGCCCAGGCCGTTGCCGATGGCGACCCGCACGTCCGCCTCCTTCGGGCCGAGGTGCTGCGGCTTGAGCGCCTTGGCGGCCTCGGAGTAGATCTTGCCGATCGGCGCGTCACCGAAGAACGGCTTGGTGAACGTCTGGATCGACTCGTCCTCGTACAGCGCCGGGATGGACGGGAACGTGCCGGTCTCCTTGAAGACCTTGGCCTGGTTGTCCTTGGAGGTCAGGAAGTCCACCAGTTCGGCGGCCTCCTTCTGGTGCTTGCTCTGCTTGGGCACCATCAGGTGGGAGCCGCCGCTGTTGCCGGAGCCGCCCGGCACGGTGGCGATGTCCCACTTGCCGGAGGCGTCCTGGGCCTGCTCCTGGATGAACCCGGTCATCCAGGCCGGGCAGATGATGGTGGCGAACGAGCCCTTGGCGAAACCGGTGTTCCACGGCGGCGAGAAGGCCGCGAGCTTGGCGGTCAGCCCTTCGGCGGTGAGCTGGTTGGACAGGTCCCAGGCCTTCTTCACGTCCGGGTTCGAGTCCACGATGATCGTGTCCTGGGCGTCGTAGAGCCCGACCGGCGCCTGGTTCACCATGGCGCGGAAGATCTCACCGGGGGAGTCGACGAACTTGGCGCCCGCCACGTCCGCGGCGGCGAACTTCTTGCCGGTCTCGATGTACTGCTCCCACGTCGGCCAGAGCTGCCCCACCTCCTCCCGGTCCTCGGGCAGGCCGGCCTTCTTGAACAGGTCCTTGCGGTAGCACATGGCCAGGCCGCCCACGTCGGTGCCGAGGCCGAGCAGCTGCGAGCGGTCCTTGCTGAGGCCCTGCAGCCACTTCCAGTCGAGGTACTCGCTCTGCCGCTTGTCCAGGCCGAACTGCTTGAGGTCGGCGAACTTCTGCGGCTGGGCGGTGAAGGTGCTGATGTAGCCGACCTCGACGGCCTCGACGTCGCCCGCTCCGGCGTTCGTGGCCAGGCGCTTGACCAGGTTGTTGTGGTGGTCGTTGAACTGGGTGACGTTCTCGACGATCTCCACGTTGGGGTGGGTCTTCTTGAACTCCTCGTACAGAGGCTTGAAGCCGAAGTCGCCGAAGAGGTTGACGGTCAGCTTGACCTTCTCCGCGGGGGCGGCGGAGGCGCCCGCGGTCTCGTCCGCGCCGCCGCCACCGCAGGCGGTGGCGAGGCCGAGCAGGGACGCGGTGATCAAGGGTACGGCGATACGCCGGAAACGAGGAGCCATGGAGCCCTCCGGGACGGGAGACCTTTGGGGGTGAGAGAGCGCTCTCCGAAAACTTTCGGCCAGATCACCACGGCCTGTCAACGGTTGTTGGGTAACGATCCTTGTTATGGAGAGAGCGATCTCAGGGTCGGGAGAGCCCTTCTCCCTCGACCCTGAGCCCGGTGTCTCTCCTTATCGCGGCGCATCGCCGCCCTGGTCCAGCCCCCTCTTAGGGTCTGTCCGAGCACCACGCGGCCGACGCGCGAGAACATCGGTCGGAACGCGCTGGGGGAGCGCTCTCTTGGCCCTCTCGACTGCTCACCACCATCGCCCA
Source organism: Nonomuraea corallina (assembly GCF_027620315.1). Taxonomy (GTDB): domain Bacteria; phylum Actinomycetota; class Actinomycetes; order Streptosporangiales; family Streptosporangiaceae; genus Nonomuraea; species Nonomuraea corallina. Next base: position 11,270 of record NZ_JAPNNL010000198.1, read on the forward strand.
CGTACTCGCCGGACTGATCGGAGCGGGCATCATGGTCATCGGCGCGCGCGCCTTCTGGGCTCCCAAGGCCGCGGTCGGCTTCGGCATCCCCGGCGCGCCGGTCGAGGAACCGGTTTTCCAGTCCTGGCTGCGGGTCGCTCCTGCTCGTCGCCTGAGCCGCTAGCTGAGCACCCGCCCCACCATCCGCGCGTACATGCGCCCCGGGCTGGGGGAGGCCGCCAGGAACCCGGGCAGCATGGGCAGCGTCACCGCGAACGGCTCCAGCAGCCGGTAGAGCTCGTCGGCGTCCGCGGGCCGGTCGTCGGGCGACTTCTCCAGCAGCCGCCCCAGCAGGGCGCCCAGCCCCTCGGGCAGGCCGGGGATGGCCGGCGGCCGCTCCTTCACCTGTTTCTCGAACACCACGTAGTCGGTCGGGCCGGTGAACAACTGCCGGCCCGTCAGCATCTCGTGCAGCACGCAGCCGAGGGAGTAGAGGTCGCTGCGGGGCTCGGCGACGCCGTGCTGGATCTGCTCCGGCGCCATGTAGGCGGGCGTGCCCAGGATCTGCCCGATCCGGGTGAAGGTCGTCACGTCGGCGTCGCGGAGCATCGCCAGGCCGAAGTCCAGCACCTTGACGCTGCCGTCGGGGCAGAGCATGAGGTTGGTCGGCTTGAGGTCGCGGTGGCAGATCGACAGGGCGTGCGCCGCCGACAGGACGGCGCAGGACTGCGCGGCGATGGCGGCGGCCCACGCCACCGGCAGCGGCCCGTGCTCACTCACCACGTCGGCCACCGTGACGCCCTCGATGAACTGCATGACCTGGTAGAGCCGCTGTTCGTGGGTGCCGAAGTCGTACAGGACGGGGGCGCCGGGATGTTCGAGACGGGCCAGGATGCGCGCCTCGCGGATGAAGCGGTGCTCCAGCTCCTGGTCGGGGCCGCCCGGCAGGCGCAGCAGCTTGACCGCGACCTTGCGGTCGAGGTGGCGGTCGTGGCCCGCGTAGACGGCGCCCATGCCGCCCTGGCCGAGAGGCAGATCGTCGAGCACATAGCGGTCGCCGATGACCATATGCCCCCCTCCCGCGCCCTTCCGGGGCAAAACTACACTGTCAGGACTGCGGGTGCAGATGACCTTCGGTGAGCCCGTCGAGCCCCAGCCGGATCAGCGTCTGACCCAGCTCCGACGTCTCCCGCAGCGCGTCCTCCAGCGTCGCGAGCTGCCGGAACGCCTCCCCGTACGCGCGCTGCTCCTTCAGCGGGATGCGCGGCAGGCGGGTGCGCCGCACGTCGAACCGGCTGGAGCCGGTGGTCGCGCGGCTGCCGCCGGCGCGCAGGAACCCCGCCAGGAAGTCGGGGTCGAGCCTGCGGGCGTCGACACGGTAGAGCGTGAGCTGCGGACCCAGCACGCCGCCCCCGTCGGAGATCACCCGTACGGAGGAGTAGGAGGCCACCACGTCGCCCGGCTGGAGCGCGACCAGGCCCTGCTGGCTGGTGGCGCGGCCGGACGGGGGCGACCCGGTGGCCACGTCGTCGGCGGTCAGCACCCGGAGCTCGCCGTCGCCGACCGCCATCCGGGGCGGGGCCTGCGAGACCGACACCAGGCCCTCCTTGATCAGGTCGCCGACGGTGGTGGCGGGCTGGTCGAGCGGCTGCTCCAGCACCTGCAGGTCGGGCGGCGTGGCCGCGGCGGCCAGGAACCGGTCGCGGGTCTCGGCGAAGGCCCGGCCCAGGTCCTCTCGCCGCTGGTGGCGCGCCGGGGTCATGTCGACCTCGTCGGCCAGCAGGTCGATGATCCGCACGGCCTGGCCCGCGCCGTCGCGCAGGTAGGCGCGCCAGGCCGGCTCCACCACCGACGGGTCGGCCGCGGCGTCGAGGATCAGCACGTCGGACGGCGGCCGCC
>NZ_JAPNNL010000199.1 GCF_027620315.1 Nonomuraea corallina
GCGAGAGCGGCCGCGGTCAGGACGAGCCCGATGCCGCCGACGGCGAGCACGGCGGCCGTGGTGACCCGCTGCTGGTCGTGCGCGGCCAGCAGGGTCGCGGGCAGCGCGGAGGCGACGCGCTGGATGCGCACCCGGTCGCCGAGCGTGCGCCCCAGCCGGCGGTCGGCGCCGAGCAGGGCTTGGGTGACGGCGTCGAGGTCGCGGCGGTCGGGGTCGGACAGGTCAGGGCGGGCGGTGATCTCCAGCCGGTCGAGGGTGGAGCCGCCGCCGAGCAGGTCGGCGAGGTCGACGACGAACGGCCCGTACGCGTGAACCGGCCGCGCGGACCGGCCGTCGCGGTAGGCCGGCTCGTGGCCGGTGGCGGCGAGGGGGTCCCGCTCCCACCCGGCGCCAGGCAGCGGGCGGACGATCCCGACCACGCTCACCTCGATCCCCTGGTCGGGGTCGTCGGCCAGTTCCGCGCCGAGGCCGACCCGGCTGCCGACGGTCAGACCGAGCCGCCGCGCGGTGCCCTCCAGGACCACGGACTCCGCCGGCGCGGCGCCCGCCCGAGGCAGCCGTCCGTCAACCAGCTGGACACGGGCCGGCAGGTCCTCCACCCCCGACAGGTACGCCACCGCCGGGACGCCGGCGCCGGGGAGCGCCCGCATCACGGACGACGCGCGCGCGGCCGTCGTCGTCGCGAACGGGGCCAGGGCCGAGGTCAGCACCGCGCGGGTGTCGTCGGCGACGGATCCGGCGTGCTCGCCGCGGACGGTGACGGTGTAGGCGGTGACGTCGATCCGGTCGGCGGTGGCGCGGGAGGCGGAGGTCTCCAGCGCCCGCTCGGCCGTACGGGTGAGCAGGAGGGCGCAGGTGCCGAGCAGCGTGGGGCCGACCACGGCGACGGCCAGCAGGGCCGCCAGCAGGGGCCACTGCGCCCGGGCTCGCCGGGCGGCCAGCCTCAGCACGGGCGGCCCTCGCCGATCAAGAATCGTCCCGGCCGCCGGGGCGGGCGTCGAGCCGCCCGTCGCTGATGCGGATCACCCGATCGGCCAGCGCGAGCATCGTCGGGTCGTGCGTCGAGACCAGCGCCGTCACCCCCTCCGATTCCACCACCCCGCGTAACAGCGCCATCACCGACAGGCCGGTCTCGGCGTCCAGCTGCCCGGTCGGCTCGTCCGCGATCAGCAGCCGCGGCGAGGCGGCCAGCGCCCGGGCGATCGCCACCCGCTGCTGCTGCCCGCCGGACAGCTCATCGGGAAGCTGTGCGGCATGGGCGGCGAGGCCCACCAGGTCCAGCAGCAGCGCGACCCGCCGCTCACGTTCCGCCGGCGGCACGCGGGCCAGCCGCAGCGGGGCGCCGACGTTCTCCGCGGCCGACAGCACCGGGATCAGGCCGAAGGTCTGGAAGACGTACGAGACCTTCTCCCGCCGGAGCAGGGACAGGCCGTCCTCGTCGAGGGCGGTGACGTCCGTGCCGTCGACGAGGACGGTGCCGGAGTCCGGGCGGTCCAGGCCGCCGATGACGTTGAGCAGCGTGGTCTTGCCGGAGCCGGACCGGCCGACGAGGGCGGTCATGGTGCCGGACGCGAGCTCGAACGTCACGTCCCGCAGCGCGTGCACGGCGGTCGCCCCGCTGCCGAACCGGCGATGCACGCCGCGCACGCTGACCAGGGGCCCGCCGTTCATCCGGCCTCGCCGCCGTCGGGGCGGATCGCGACGTGGTCGGCCTCCAGGACCAGCCGGACCCGGCGCGTCAACGCCAGCGCCTCCCGGTAGTCGCGCGGCACCTGCACCCGCCCCGCCCGGTCCATCACCGCGTACTCCTCGGCGATCATCCGCTGGGCGCCGTCGTCGCCGGTGGAGGTGCGCCGCAGCACCTCGCTGCTGGTGCGCCCGTCGCGGATCGCCACCGTCCGCTCCACCTGCCCGCTGACCGCGGGATCGTGGGTCACGACCACGACGGTGACGCCCAGCCGCCGGTTGACCTCGCGCAACAGCCCGAACACCGCGGCCGACGTGGCGCTGTCCAGCTCGCCCGTCGGCTCGTCGGCCAGCAGCACCCTGGGCTCGTTGGCGAGGGCCACCGCGATGGCCACCCGCATCTGCTGCCCGCCGGACAACTGCGCGGGCCGCCGCTCGGCGCAATCGCCGACGCCGAGCAGGTCCAGCAGCTCGGCGGCACGCCTGCGGCGCACCCGGGCGGGGGTGCGGGCCGCGGTCATCGGCAGGTCGACCATCTGCCGGGCGGTCAGGTACGGGATGAGGTTCGCGGCGGTCTGCTGCCGGACGAACCCCACGGTGTGCCGCCGATATCGGACGCGATCGGCCCGCGACATGTCCAGCAGATTCCACCGGTCGACCCGTACGCGTCCGGCGGTGGGCGCGTCGACCCCGGCCAGGATGGACAGCAGCGTCGACTTCCCCGACCCGGACGCGCCGACGACGGCCACCATCTCCCCGCCGTCCACGACGAGGTCCAGCCCCTGCAGCGCCTGCACCTCGACCGACCCGGACTGGTAGATCCGCACCAGGCTCTCGCACACGATCAGCGCGTCCTGCCCGAACTCCGGCGCCTTCGCGGGAGGCCGCGGCAGGGACAGGGGCGAGTCGGACATCCCCCTCCTCAACCGGGCGCGGGCGGTGCTCCGGCGCCAGACTCTATCGTTCTCACCGATCGGGCCCAAGGCCCTTCGCGCCGCGGATCTCACCGTGCGCCCGCACGAGATCCCTGACGGCGGCGAGCGGGACGTCCTCGGTGAGGCCGCGGACCAGCAGGGTCTCGACGCCGAGCAGCATGGCTCGCGCCGTCTCCCTCGGCAGGTACGCGGTGTCGACGATGAGGCTGAGCCGGCCGGTGCCGGGGTCGGTCCCCAAGGTGAAGAACACCTTGAACCGGACCCCGGGCCAGGCGTTCGTCACGTACGTGCGGGTCCGCGCCGTGAGAGGGGTCAGGTCCTCGCCGGGGGCGAGGCGGGGCAGGTTCGGCCAGGTTCCGTCGCCCCGCCTGTCGTTGAAGAAGGCGTCCAGGTCCGGCTCCCGGCCCCTGACGCGGCCGATCTCCGCGCGCATGGCCTGCATCTCGAACGGGTCGTAGTGGGCGTTGCGGTAGGCCATGAGGGCGCTGCGATGCGCGGCCAGGCAGGTGTCGGCGAAGCCGGTTCCGGGCAGGTCGAGCACGAGCAGGCCGTCCTGGCCCACGGTGGCGACCAGGGGACGGGTGCGGGGATCGCGCCGGTTGCTGTGGACGAGCTGCATGACCGCCCGCGGCCGTCCGCTCACGACCGCCAGCACGGTGGCGCAGGCGGCCATGACCACGCTCGTCGTGCTGATCGTCAGCCGCTCGGCCTGCCGGACGGCCGCCGCCGCGAGCGCCACCGACTCCATGCCGACCTCGATGAACCGCGGCTCCTCCGGCTCGCCCGGCGGATGGTCGAACACCTCCAGCGGGACCGTTTCGAGCACCGAGCGCCAGTAGCGGACCGACCGCCGCGAGCGCCTCAGGAACGGCTCCTCACGCTCCAGCGCCGCCTGTTCCATCGGCTGCCACTCGGGCGGCGGCAGGTCGTCCCCTCTCAGCAGCGCCCGCCACTCGGCGGACAGCAGGCTCAGCGCCTGGAAGTCCACCGCCAGGTGCGAGAAGACGAACGCCAGGGCTCTCGGCCTGCCGTCGGCGAGCACGACGACGCAGCGCAGCGGCAGGTCCTCGCCGTGGGCGAAGACCGTCGTGCCCAGCTCGGCGGCGATCCGCTCGGCGGTGGCCAGCGGCCCCTCCGGGCCGGTCACCGCCAGCTCCACGGTCAGCTCGCCGCCGCGCGCCACCCGCTGCACCGGGCCGTGCGGGGTGTCGGCGAAGGTGGTGCGCAGGCTTTCGTGGCGTTCGAGCATCCGGCGCAGCGCGGCCAGCACGGTCGCCAGATCGCGCCTGCCGTGGACCGGCAGCACCCACGGGCAGTTGAGGAAGGACTGGCTGGGACCCATGAGGTGGACGGCCCGCCACATCAGCCGCTGCCCCCAGGTCAGCGGCGCCTCGCCGCCCCGCGTCCCGCTGAACGGCACCGAGGCGGTCGCCGGAGCGGTCGCCGGGGTGGTCATCGGGGTGGTCGCAGGGGTGGTCATCGGGTGTCCAGCAGGTCCGACACGTGGGCGGCGAGAGCGTCCACGCGGTCGAAGGCGGACAGGTCGCCGCCGAGATCGACGTCCACCCCGAAGGCGTCCTCGATCGCGTCGACGAGCCGGATCCACGCCAGCGAGGTCAGGCCCAGCGCCGACAGCGAGTGCTCGCCCGCGAGCGCCTCCTCGGCGCTGATCTCCCCGTCGGACACGGCGGCCACCAGGTCCGCGAGCCTGCGTTCCAGGTCGCCGCTCACCGCGCGCCCTCGCCGCGTCCCGGCGCGGCCGTCCTGTCGACGACCGCCTGGTGTCGTCCCGTCATGTCATTCTCCTTGGATCGCAGGGCTCGTACGCCGACCAGGTCGTCGGCGACGGCGTCGGGGACCTCGCGGTCGAAGCGGGCCAGCGCGGGGACGCGCATGGCGGCCAGCGCGATCGCCACGATGACGAGGCCGAAGAGCACGTACATGAATCCGATGCCGCGGCCGGGTCCGGTGCCGATGACCGCCCCGACCGTGGAGGCCAGCGCGCCGCCGTCCAGCAGCAGCGGGTCGAGCAGCGAGGCCGCGTACGGGGCGACGAGCCCGTAGCCGATCGGCAGCGTGGACCAGGCGATGAGCGTGTTCATCGCGAACACCCGGCCGTGGAACCGCTGCGGCACCTTGACCTGCACGATCGTGGTGTAGATGCCGTTCAGCAGGGTGATCCAGAGCGTGATGCCGCACACGCCGGCGGCGATCACGGCCAGGTCTGCGCGCAGGCCGGTGAGCAGGCAGAAGCAGCCGAGGACGAGGGTGCACAGCAGCACCCCGCGCAGGCGAAGGCGGCGCGGGCCGCCCCAGATGATCATGACGAGGGCGCCCGCGAACGTCCCCACCCCGGCCAGGAAGGAGATCCTGCCGACGTCGGACAGCTCGGCGAAGGCGAGCACCAGCGGCGAGAACATCAGCAGCAGCGGTGCGAGGAACACGTTCAGCACCACGAAGAACAGCAGCATGGCCACGAACCCGCGATGACCGAGCGCGTACCGCAGCCCGCCCAGGATCTCGTTCTTGATCGACTCCCGGCGCCGCCAGGGCATGGTGGCCGGGAACCGCACCACCAGCAGGGTGACGATGGCGACCGCGTAGCCGATGACGTCGAGCAGGAGGATGCCGCCGAGCCCTATGGTGGACAGCAGGCCGACGGCGAAGAGGGGCACCAGGAGCTGGGCGGTGCCGGTGCCGAGCTGCGTGACGCCGACGGCGTGCCCGAGAAGGTGCTTGGGCACGAGCTGCGGCACCGCCGAGAAGTACGCGAGCCGCTGGAACGTGAGCGCGACGGACAGGCAGCCCAGCAGCGGGTAGATCAACTCCACGGACAGGTTCCCCGTCCACAGCAGCACGCCGAACGCGAGCTGGATCGCGAACGCGGCGACGTCGCCCGCCAGCATCACCCGCCGCCGGCTCGTCCTGTCGATGATCGCCCCGGCGATCGGCGCGACCAGCATCCCCGGCACCAGGCCCACGACCGCCATCAGGGCGAACTTCGCCACCGACCCGGTCGTGGTGTAGATCCACAAGGGTACGGCGAATTCCGTCAGTGCCGACCCCGTCATGGACACGAGCTGGCTCAGCGCGACGGCGAGGAAGCGCGGGATGCCGGGCCGCACCCCGGCCGGGGCCGGCAGCGTGTCGGAGTGGGACAAATCGTGCAACCACCAGGTGCGGTCGCCGGTCCCTGCCGGTTCCGCTTCGGGTTCCGCTGCGGTTTCCTCCGGGGCCGGGTGGGCCGGTTCCTCCAGACTCCGGTGGACGGTGGTGACGATCTCGGCCAGCTCTTGCGCCCGATATTTCAGGAAAAAGTGTCCTGCTTCCGCGAGCACGACCACCGCCGTCACCGACGTCAGGAAGTGCCACTCGCGGAACCGTTCCTGGTAGTAGTCCGTCGCCGGGTCCTCGGAGCCCACGATGCTGATCACCGGGGCGCGCAGCCGTCGCGTGCCCGACTCGAACAGGCGGGTGTAGTACTCCTCGGCCTCCCGCGAGTCCCGGCGCATGTTCCGGACGATGCGGCGGGCCTGCGCGGGGTCGAGGTCGCTCATGTCCACGCCCTGCGAGATCAGCCAGTTGACGTAGCGCTGGTCGCTGCGGAGCCGCTCGGCCTCGGCGATCCTGGCGATCCGCGCCATCACCCGGCCGCGCGGGCGGGCGAACGGGAAGATCCCGCCGATGTAGACGCCGTCGAGGTCCCTGCCCGCGGCCTCCAGCCTGCGGGCGATCTCCACGGTCAGGGCCGAGCCGACGCCGCAGTGGCCGTACAGGGCGATCGGGCCTTCGACCTTCTCCAGGATCTCGCGCACGCACCCTTCGGCGAGCTCGTCGAACGACAGCCTGTCCTCGTCGACGCCCACGTCGTGGCCGGGGATCGCCACCGACCACAGCGCGTGCCCGTCCGGCAGCGCGTCCGCGAGCGGCTGGTAGACGACGGCGCTGCCGCCCCCGTACGGGACGCACACGTAGCTCAGGACCGGGCTCAGGCTGCGGGCGGCGGTGAGCCGGTGCAGCAGCGCGCGGGGGCCGCGCCGGTCCGCCGGGGTGTCGGCGAGCGCGGCCAGCTCACGGACGGTGCGGTGTTTGAACACGTCCATGACGCTGACCTCGGCGCCCGCCTCCTGCCGCAGCCGGGCCACCACCTGGGTCGCGAGCAGGGAGTGGCCGCCGAGGTCGAAGAAGTCGTCGGCCACGCCGACCGCCTCGACGCCGAGCAGGTCGCCCCAGATGGCGGCCAGCGTCCGTTCTGTCGGGGTGTCCGGGGCGATGAACTCGACCGCGGCGTCCCTGGCGGCCACGGGCGCGGGGAGCCGTCGGCGGTCCAGCTTGCCGTTGGGGCTCAGGGGCAGGGCGGCGAGGGTGACGTAGCCTGCGGGGACCATGTAGTCGGGCAGCGTCTTCTTCAGCTCGGCCCGGAGTGCCCCATGGTCCAGAGCCTGGTCCAGGGCGTCCGTGCCGGTCAGACCGGCGTTCGGGGTGACGTAGGCGACCAGGCGGTCGTCGCGGACGATCACGGCGGCGTCCCCGACGGCGGGCAGGGCGCGCAGGGCCGCCTCGATCTCGCCGGGCTCGATGCGCAGGCCGCGCAGCTTGACCTGGGCGTCCAGCCGGCCGAGGAACTCCAGGACTCCGTCGGGGCGGCGCCTGACCAGGTCGCCGGTGCGGTAGAGCCGCGATCCCGGCGGGCCGTACGGGTCCGGCACGAACCGCTCGGCCGTCAGGGCGGGACGGTTCAGGTAGCCCCTGGCCAGGCCGGCGCCGCCGATGAACAGCTCGCCCGGCACCCCGATCGGCACCGGTGACAGGGCGGCGTCCAGGACGTACAGGGTGGTGTTGGCGATGGGGGCGCCGATCGGGACGCGGGCCGCCGAGGTGAGGGTGCCGGGCAGGCAGTGCCAGGCGGACACGTCCACGGCCGCCTCGGTGGGCCCGTACAGGTTGTGCAGCTCGGCGTCGGGGAGCGTCGCGACGCAGCGGCGGGCCAGGTCGGCGGGCAGTTCCTCGCCCGAGCAGATCACCCGCCGCAGCGAGCCGCGGCCCGCGCCGCCGCTCTCGGTGGCGCCGCCGCTCTCGGCGAGGAAGACGGCCAGCATCGACGGGACGAAATGGACGGTGGTCACGCCTTCCGTGGCGATCAGTTTGCGCAGGTACGCGGCGTCCTTGTGGCCGCCCGGCGTCGCGAGCACCAGCCTCGCGCCGCAGCGCAGCGGCCAGAACAGCTCCCACACCGACACGTCGAAGCTCAGCGGCGTCTTCTGCGCCACGACGTCCGCGTCGTCCAGCCGGAACCGTTCCTGCATCCAGTCGAGCCGGTTGGCGATGCCGCCGTGGGTGTTCGGCACGCCCTTGGGCCGGCCGGTGGAGCCGGAGGTGTAGATGACGTAGGCGACGTCGCCGGGCCGCACCTCGGGAAGCGGGCCGGAGCCGCCGGTCCAGACGTCCGGATCGTCCAGGTCGAGGATGGTCGCGGTGGTGTCCGGCAGCGACGGGCGGATGCCGCTCTGGGTGAGCAGCACGGCCGGCGCGGCGTCCGCCAGCATGAACGCCACCCGGTCCGACGGATAGTCGGGGTCGATCGGCAGGTAGGCCGCCCCGGCCTTGAGCACGCCGAGCAGGCCGGGCAGCAGCTCCAGCGAACGTTCGGCGCACACGGCGACCACCGACCCGGGGCCCGCACCGAGGCCGCGCAGCGTGCGGGCGATCCGGTCCGCCGCCGCGTCCAGCTCGCCGTACGTCAGCGCCCGCCCTTCGAAGCGGACCGCGACCGCGCCGGGCGTGCGCGCCGCCTGCGCCTCGATGGGACCGTGCAGCGTGGCCTCGCCGGGGAAGGCGGTGGCGGTGTCGTTCCACGCGTCCAGGACCAGGCGGCGTTCGTCCTCGCCGAGCAGGTCGATCCGCGAGAGCCGGGTGTCCGGCCGGGCCGCGACCCGGTCCAGCAGCGTGCCCAGGTGCCCGGCGAGGCGTTCGACGGTGTCCGGCTCGAACAGGTCGGTGTTGTAGACGAACATGCCGCCCGAGTCGTCGCCGACGTACAGCTCCAGGTCGTACCGGGTCGCCCAGGCGTCCACGGGGAAGCCGGCCACGGTCAGCCCGGCGGGCGGGTCGACGGCCGCGTTCCGGTAGTTCTGCATCGCGAACATGACACCGAACAGCGGCGACCTGGACACGTCGCGCGGCAGGTCCAGCTCCGAGACGAGCTGCTCGAACGGCAGGTCCTGGTGGGCGAAGGCGTCCAGGACGGCGTCGCGCACCCGGTCGAGCAGCTCGGCGAACGCCGGATCGCCCGTCAGGTCCACCCGCATGGTCAGCATGTTCACGAAGCAGCCGATCACGCCGTCCAGCTCCGGCACCTGGCGGCCGGCCACCGGCGATCCCACGGCCACGTCCTCGACGCCCGCGTACCGGCCGAGCAGCGCGGCGAGCGCGGCCAGCATGACCATGTACGGGGTGGCGCGGTGCTCGCGCCCGAGCCGGGCCAGCCCGGCGGCCGCCTCAGGGCCCAGGGAGAACGGGTGCGCGGCGCCGGCGTAGGTGCGTTCCGGCGGGCGGGGCCGGTCCGTCGGCAGGTCCAGCGGCTCCAGGCCGGCCAGCCGGTCCCGCCAGAAGTCCAGGTCGCGCCGGGAGGGAGCCAGGCCGCGCTGCCAGGCCGCGTAGTCGCCGTACCCCACCTGCGGGACGGGCGGCGTGCGGCCCTCGTAGCGGGCGAAGACCTCGCGCATCAGCACGTCGGCCGACCAGCCGTCGGCGGCGATGTGGTGCACCGCGACCACCAGCACGTGGTCGTCGTCACCCAGCCGCACCAGCAGCGCCCGCGCCACCGGGCCCGTCACCAGGTCGAACGGGACCGCCAGGAACCGCTCGGCCAGCGCCTTCGCGGCGGCCTCGTCGGGCGCGTCGCGCACGGTCAGCGGGAACGTCGCGTCGTCGGCGAGGACGACGCGCGGCCGGCCGTCCCCGGTGTCGGGGAAGCGCATGCGCAGCGCGTCGTGCCCGGCCACGACGGCGTCGAGCGCGGCGGCCAGGGCGGCGGCGTCCAGCGGGCCGCGCAGCCGCAGCCTGATCGGGATGGTGAGCTGGGTGGTGCCCGGCGCGAACTGCTCCAGGAACCACAGCCGCTCCTGCGCGTGCGACAGCGGCGGCGGCTCGCCGGCAGGGCGCGCGGGTATGGTGGGGCGCGCCACCGCCGCCGCCCCGCGCCGCAGCCGCTGCGCCAGCAACGCCTGCTTGGCCGCCGACAACGCCTCGGAGTCGGTCACTCCCCCACCTCCAGCAGCTGTGCCGCCTCGGCGTCGGTGAGCGAGGAGAGCTGCTCGATCACCAACTCCTCGACCGCGGTCGCGAGCCCGGCGACGGTCGGCCGGTCGAACACCGTGCGGATCGGCACCTCCACGTCGAGCGCGTTGCGCAGCAGCGCCGTGACCCGGGCCGCCAGCAGGGAGTGCCCGCCCAGCGCGAAGAAGTCGTCGTGGACGCCGACCGCCTCGACGCCCAGCAGCTCGCCCCAGATCCCGGCCACGAGCGCCTCGGCGTCCGTGCGCGGCGCCACGAACTCCGCGACGGGGCCGGGCCCCGGCGCGGGCAGGGCCGCCACGTCCACCTTGCCGGTGATCGTGAGCGGCAGCGCCGGCAGGCTCACCCAGGCCGTGGGCACCAGATGGGCCGGCAGGGCCGCGGCCAGATGCGCTCGCAGCTCGTCCGGCTCGGCCGGCCCGACCACGTACGCGGCCAGCCGCTCCCCGTCCGCCGTCACCACCACCTGGCGGACGCCCGGATGGGTCAGCAGGGCGGTCTCCACCTCACCCGGCTCCACCCGGAAGCCGCGGACCTTCACCTGGGCGTCGAACCGGCCGAGGAACTCCAGGGTCCCGTCCGGCAGCCGCCTCACCCGGTCGCCGGTCCGGTAGAGCCTGGAACCCGGCGGGCCGTCAGGATCGGGGACGAACCGCTCGGCCGTCAGCTCCGGGCGTCCCAGGTAGCCCCTCGCCAGCCCCTCCCCGCCCAGGCACAGCTCGCCGGGGAAGCCCGGCGGCACGGGCTCGCCGTACGGGCCGAGGACGTGCGCCGTCGTGCCGCCGATCGGCCGGCCGATGGGCGGGCGGCGGACGGTGTCCGCCTCGCCGAGGTCGGCGGCCGTGGCGATGACGGTGGCCTCCGTCGGCCCGTAGGTGTTGACCAGCCGGACCCGGTCGCCGAACCTGTCCCGCCACCTGGCCACCGCCGCCGCGTGCACCTGTTCGCCGCCGAGTATCACCAGCCGCAGCGGCTCCGGCCAGGCCACGCCGTCGAGCGCCTCGGTGAGCCGGTGCCAGTAGGCGGTGGGCAGGTCGAGCACGGTGACCTGGCCACCGGCCGGGGTGCGCAACACGTCCGGCAGCGACGCGCCGCCGTCGGGCAGGAGCAGCACGCCCGCGCCCGTGGTGAGCGCCGGGTACAGCTCCTCGGCGTGGGCGTCGAAGCTGAGCGAGGCGAACTGCGCGACCCGGTCGTCCGGCCCGATGCCGTACGCCTCCCGCATCCAGCGCACCCGCCCCGCCAGGCTGCCGTGCTCGACCAGCACCCCCTTCGGCCTGCCCGTCGACCCGGACGTGTAGATCACGTACGCCGGGTCGTGCGGCTCGACCGGGCTCCAGCCGCACGGGGGGTCGCCGTGATCGGAATCGTCGGCGGGCACGAGCACGACCGTCTCCCGCGGCAGCCTCGGCGCCAGGTCGGCGTCGGTCACCACCAGGCGGGCGCCACTGTCGTCGACCAGGAAAGCGAGCCGTTCGTCGGGGTAGTCGGGGTCGAGCGGCAGGTACGCCCCCCCGGCCCGCCACACGGCCAGCAACGCCACGACGGCCTCGGCCGATCGGCGCAGGCAGACGCCGACCACGCACCCCGCCGCGACCCCGCGCCGCCGCAGGGCCGCCGCGAGCCGCGCCACCCTGGCGTCGAGCCGCGCGTAGCTCATCGCCTCGCCGCCCCACAGCAGCGCCGTGGCGTCGGGGGTGGCGGCGACGGCCCGCTCGATGAGCGCGGGCACCGTTTCCGAGTCGTCCGGGACGACCGCCCTGGAGGTTGTCAGCACGGCCGCGTCGGCGGCCGTCAGCATCGGCAACCGCGAGATCGGGGTGCCGGGGGCGTCCGCGATGCCCCGGAGCAGCACCTCGAACCGCGCGGCCAGCCCTTCCATGGTGGCCGCGTGATACCGGGTGGCGTCGTACCCGAGCACCGCGAGCAGCCCCTGCTCGTTGCGCCATGCCTCCAGGGACAGATCGAACTTCGTCTGGCGGTAGCCCCCGTCGAACAGCTCCACCCCGAGGTCGCCGACCCGCTCCGGCGGAGTCCCCTCCCCCGCCTGACTGTGCAGAATGATCATGGTGGCCAGCAGCGGGTTGCGGCGGAGGTCTCGCGGCACGCCCAGCTCGCCGATGAGCCGTTCGAACGGCACGGTCCGGTGGGCGTGCGCGTCGAGCACGGTACGGCGGGTCGCGTCGAGCAGGTCGGAGAAGACCGGGTCCTCGGTGAGGTCGCCGCGCAGGACCAGCGTGTCGGTGAGGTACCCGATGACCGGTTCCAGCTCCATCCGGTCCCGGGTCGCCCACGGCGTGCCGACCAGGATGTCTCCCTGCCCCGTGTGCCGGGCCAGCAGCGCCTGGTAGGCGGCCACCAGCACCATGAACAGCGACGCGTTGTGCTCCTGCGCCAGCCGCTCCAGCCGGGACACCAGCTCCGCGGGCACCAGGAACGAGTGGAACGCGCCCTCGGGCCGCTCCCCGCCGGGCAGGTCGGCGGGCAGCTCCAGCAGGGGCGGTTCGGCGAGCTGTTCACGCCAGTAGGCGAGCGCCTCCTCGGCGGCCTCGCCGGAGTCCCGTTCCCGCTGCCACAGGGCGATGTCGCCGTACTGGACCCGGAGCGGCGCGAGCTCCGCCTCCTCGCCCCGCACCCGGGCCAGGTAGAGGGCGAACAGGTCGTCGAACAGGACCCCCAGCGACGACCCGTCCGCGATGATGTGGTGCAGCACGAAGCAGAGCACGTGGTCGTCCGGCCCGAGCCTGAGCAGGCTGATCCGCAGCGGCGGCGCGCCGGCCAGGTCGAACGGCGCGTTCGTGCGGTCGGCGACCAGCCGCTTCGCCTGTTCCTCCGCGTCGGGCGAGCCCTCCAGGTCGAGGCGTTCGCAGGACACGGGGGCGGGCGGATGGACGACCGCGACCGGCTCGCCGTCCACGTCGGCGAACGACGTGCGCAGGCTCTCGTGCCTGGCCACCACCGCGTCCAGCGCCTCCCCCAGCGCGCCGGTGTCCAGCTCGCCCCGCAGCCGCAGCACCAGGTACATGTTGTACGAGGCGTCGCCGGGGTCGAACCGCTGCAGGAACCACAGCCTTTCCTGCACGAACGACAGCGGCG